>QIDH01000001.1 GCA_003229305.1 Acidimicrobiia bacterium
GCCACGATCAGCGTTGTCGTCGTTGTTGTCGTCGTTGTCGTCGTCGTCGTCGTCGTCGTCGTCGTCGTCGTCGTCGTTGTCGTCGTCGTCGTTGGCGTCGTTGTTGGCGTTGTCGTCGTTGGCGTCGTTGTCGTCGTTGGCAAGTTCGTATTCGCTCTCGTCGTCGGAGAACTCCTCACCCGCCTCATCTGAGCCTTCATCAGCGTCTTCGAAGTCGCCCTCCGAGTCCTCTGAGCCAGGGCTCGGTTGACTGTATCCTGGCTTCTCGAAGCGGGCCTCGGCCGGATCATCCCAGCGTGAGTAGGTGCTCACTGCGTCGTCGATTTCGTCTCCTGCGTCGCTGATACGACCGGTCATGTCGCCTGCGATGCTGGCCAGGCGGTCACGAACATCGCCCACGACGCCTCTCAAACGCTCCAACTCGTCCAACATCTGGTTCTTCTCACGCCCAGATTCAACGGAGACCCTGGAGGCGTCCGCTCTCGCATCGCTCAGTATCCGCTCGCTCTCCCGGTTCGCCTCCTCGGTGATCGTGTCCGCAGTCCGCTGCGCTGCGACCAGAGTCCTGCGCAATGCATCCTCGGCTTCTCGCCCCTCGTTGAGTTGCCCCCGAAGTTCCTTGATCTCGGCCTCGGCTTCGGTCACCCGCTGTTCAAATTCACGCATCGAAACAACGACGTCGTCCAAGAACTCGTCGACCTCGTCCTCGGCGTATCCCCGCAGCGCAGCCCTAAACGTCTTCTGTTGAATGTCGAGAGGCAAAAGCCCCATTGTCAAAACCTCCCAATCGCCCGGAATCCTAGTGGAAAGTACTGCTCAACCAACCCGACGTTTTGTACCTCGCAACGCTGCACCGAAGGTTTTCTGCTCGACATCTCGGTAGGTGAGGGGGATCAATTGCATCCGGCCAGAGCGAAGACCAGACGCACACCGAGTAGCAACAGCAGCGGAGAGAGGTCGAGGCGAATCCCACCCATGGGCATGTCAGGCAGCATCCGGCGGATCGGGAGCAGGAGCGGGTCGATTACCAGGGCGAGTAATCGTTTGATCTGAGCGACCGGGTGGTCACTAGGAACCCTGATCCATTCGAGCACGATCCTTGCGAGGATCAGGACCACGTAGATGTTGAGAAGTGAACAGAGAAACGACACCATCAGGTGAGGCTATAGAGCCCTAGATCGGTGAGCCTTCGCTCCTCGTCCGGCGAGAGCGTGACCCGCGGCGGACTCACCAGGATCACTCCTTCCGCAACTTTTTTCATCGTGCCGTCCAACGCGTAAATGAGACCACTCGAGAAATCTACGAGTCGGCGGACCATCTCCACGTCCGCGTCTCTGAGATTCACCACTACTGGAACCCGTTCCCTGATTAGGTCGGCCAGCCGTTTCGCATCTGAAAAGCTCTGCGCTGTGATCACCTCAGCATGCCCTGCTCTACCCCCGTAGTCGCCGTGCCTCACCACGACCCCAGCCTCGGACCGAACGCGGGGCTCGGAAGTGGACCGGCGTCTCGTCGGATCCGGCGGCTCTATACGTCGTGCGCCCCTCGAAGGGTTGAGCGGCCGCACCGGCGCAGAAGGGGCGTTCTGCGGTCCGGCGGTTTGAGGTCGGCCCTGCGGAGTGGGCTCCTGACGTTCGGGTCGAAAAGCCGAGTCGCCAGCCGCAGCGGCATCCTCGATCTCGTCCTCGTCCACAAGACCGAGATACAACATTGTCTTCTGCCACAAACTCATGAGTAGATCACTTTTCTCAGCCCAACCTTGGGCCAAAGATAGCCCGTCCAACTCGAATCATCGTTGATCCCTCCTCGACTGCTATTCCGAAATCGTTGGACATCCCCATCGAAAGCTCAAGACCTGGCCGCCCATTCACGGCCAGCTCGTCTCGTATTTCGCGGAGATGGCGAAAATATTGTCTGGCTTGGTCTGGTTCGGCCACGTTTGGCGGGATGGCCATGAGCCCAACCAGATCAACTCCGAGACCCTGCACCGCATCGAACGACGCGACGGCCTCTGCCGGTTCCACGCCGAACTTCTGAGATTCCGATCCGATATTCACCTGCAGGAGCGCCGGCGGACTAGGACGCCCGGCGCCAGCCCATGCTTTGGCCAGTTTCGGACCGTCCATCGAATGCAGAAACGCGACGGCGTCTCGTATCAATCGGACCTTGTTGCGCTGGAGCGGGCCCACCATGTGCCACCGAATGTCGTCAGGGAGTTCCGCAGCCTTGGCGGCCAATTCCTGGGCTCGGTTTTCGCCAAAATCTCGGTGGCCCTGGTCATATACGTCCAGGATCGCCTCGATTGGGTGAGTCTTGCTAACCACGATCAGGGTGACTTCGGACTCGCGTCTGCCCACATTGGCCGCCGCCTTGGCCAGCTCGTCTCGCACTGTCTCATAACTCACGGGAGCCACCCGACCGCGGCCATGCGAGCGTCGGTCCCCGTCCCACGGTGGCTGAAGAACCCCTCACCACAACGGGTGCACGCATCACTCTTCCAGAGCTCGATACCGCCGATTTGCGAGCCGATGGCGGACTGGAGGTCCACACTTTGGGCTCCCCAAGAGGTCGTCGCAACAAACTCGCCGAACGGTTCGGCCACTTCATCGCCCACTTCGAAACAGCAGGCCTGAATCCCAGGGCCGATCGCGGCTCGCCTCACCGGATCCCCCAGAAAGAGGAACCCGCGCAAAGCCGTCGAGACGATTCCAGCCGCCGTTCCCCTCCAGCCTGCATGCACGACGCCGACAGAGTCTTGCGCCTCGAGCACGACGCCAAAGCAGTCCGCAGTAAATGCCGCGATCGGTAGGCCGACCGTTCGGGTCGCGATCCCATCACCGTCTCCGAGATCGCCAGGAGCCGTCGCGATGCTGATCGCAGTGCCATGCACCTGGTTGACAGTGGCCCATTGCGCTTGGATCCCGAGCTGGGCACTGATCTTGTCCCTTGACGTCGAACTGGCATCACCTTCACCGGCTGTGGTGAAGGCGACGCCCCGAAAGCCGGGCGGCCTGATCATCCCTCGACGAAGTCAGGGATATCGAACGGATCGCTTTCGTCTTCATCGAACAGTGGGGCGGATGCCTGGGATGGAGTGCGACCGGTCGACACTCCGCTAGCGATACCTCTGGCACCTGACCGACGACTTCGCTCGAAGCCCGCGGCGATCACTGTCACCCTGACTTCCTCACCGAGGGTGTCGTCGACTACGGCACCAAAAATGATCTGCGCATCGTCATCACAAAGAACATTGACCGAAGAAGCTGCCTCGTTGACTTCATGCAGCGTCATCCCTGGGGGACCCGCCACCGATAGAAGCACTCCCCTCGCACCCTCCATGGACGTTTCTAGTAACGGCGATGACATCGCTCGGTCGGCAGACTGTTGGGCCCGCCCTTCACCTGAGGCCTTGCCGATACCCATGACCGCGGTTCCCGCGTCTGCGAGGACCGTACGCACATCTGCAAAGTCGACGTTGATCAGCCCTGGCGTCGTGATGAGGTCGGTGATCCCAGAAACACCGTTCATGAGGATCTCGTCTGCCATCGTGAAAGCATCGACCATGGACATCGACGTATCTGCCAGCGCCAAGAGTTTGTCGTTCGGAATGACGATCAGTGTGTCGACCGCGTCGCGTAAATCTGCGATGCCCTGTTCGGCTTGCAATGAACGTCGCCTACCTTCGAAGCCGAACGGCCTGGTCACCACACCGACGGTGAGGGCACCGAGGTTCCTGGCCACTTCGGCCACTATGGGTGCCCCACCCGTTCCAGTTCCTCCGCCCTCTCCTGCGGTGACGAACACCATGTCTGCACCTTTTAGAACATCTTCGAGTTCTTCCCTGTGCGCTTCGGCCGCCGCTTTGCCAACCTCAGGGTTCGCTCCCGCCCCGAGTCCCCTCGTCACCTCACGCCCAAGGTCCAACTTGATATCTGCATCTGACATGAGGAGTGCCTGGGCATCGGTATTGATCGCGACGAACTCGACGCCGCGAATACCTGCGTCGATCATGCGGTTGACGGCGTTGACGCCACCACCACCTACACCGACGACCTTGATCATGGCGAGATAGCTATGAGGTCCATTTGGGGGACGGCTCGTTGTCATTTCGTCTTCCTTACCTAACTGGCAGGGTTCTAGTTCAACTAGAGCTTATGCAGGGCCTCATGCACGAGTAAAGCTTTAAGCCTTCACCTTCAACAAGAGATCGAGGGTCACCCCGACTCGGACGATGACTGCGAATCGTCCGCGACCTCGCCGGCTCCGCCATCCGCATCGTCCGGTGGCTGCAGCGCCCAGATGGCCGGACGGGCTGGTGCAATGACGTCGATAACTCCTTCAACATCCGAATCGATGAGGGCCGAAACGGCGGCCGCCTTCGCCGTCATTTCAACGGCGCGCCCCAGTCGCACCTGCCTTGTGCCAACGGTCGCCCACAATTCTCCGTCAAGTTCGGTCACGGACGTTACGCCGGCGAGCTCAGTGGGGAGCGAAGAGATGAACTCGATCGCCCCGACCACGGAAAGCCCGTCAACGCTGGCTCCCAGGCCTGGGTCCTCGCCGACGAGTTCCACTATCGGGCCTATCTCCGGCCGATCACCGTATTCCAAAACAACCGCGTCTCCGGCCACCAGACCCCACCTGTCCCCGAGGCTGATCCAGGCGATTGCGACTCGTTCGGCGATGGTCACGTCCACCGTATCCGGAAACACGAGCTCGACGGACGCAGCCTTGACCCAGGGGTCCGCCTCAAGGGCCTCTGCGACTCTGCCGGGTCGGATCGCGATCAGCGGTCGCCCGTCTACAACGTTCTGGTCGATCAGAATCTGCGACGGGTCGGCGTTGGAGGCACCAAGAATCGTGATTGTCCGCACAGACAACATTGGAGACGTGAGGATCCAAGCTAGCGCTGAAAGCACTACGAGAACAGCTGCCAACCAGAGGAATCGGCGGAGATCGAGCCTTGCTCTCGACTCAGCGACGCCCTGGCGCCTGGCGGCCATGCGCGGATCGATCGTCACGCCAACGCCCCGTTGTCGGACGGCTCGAACTGGCCAACCATTCGGAGTTCTGGCTCCAGGTAGATACCCGTGGACTCGAGTACCTCGGCTTGAACCACCTTCACGAGTTGGTAGACATCCTGCGCGGTCGCGCCAGGCCCCGCCACGAAGAAGTTGGCATGGCGCTCGGAGACAGTCACATCCCCGTACCGTCTCCCCTTGAGTCTGCTGGCGTCGATCAGCCGGCCTGCCGCATCACCTGGCGGATTCTTGAATACGCTTCCGGCGTTGAAGGTCCCGCCGGGCTGATTGTCTCTGCGCCACCTGGTTATTTCACTAATCCTGGCCTCGGCAGCCTCGGTCGAGGACTCGTCGGTGCGAAACGTGGCGCCTACGACGAGGTCTTCAGGGTCGAGGTCGCTATTTCGATACGTCATAGCCAACGTCGAAGGTCCTCTCATCGACGTGACCCCTGTCGCCAGGTCAAAGATGGTGGCATCGAGCAGCACATCGACGGTTTCGGTCCCAAAACAACCGGCGTTCATGGCAACTGCACCGCCGACCGACCCTGGAACGCCTACGCACCACTCAAGCCCACCTCGACCGGCCTTGGCGGTCTGTCTGGCAAGGTGTGGCAATGCGACCGCCCCGCCGGCCACGACCGTCGAGCCGGAGATCTCGATCTTTGTGAACGACCCGCCGAGCCGCAGGGTCAAACCGTCGAAACCTCGGTCAGAGATCAACATATTGCTACCGCGGCCGATGACGAGGATGGGCGTGGTTTCGGCCATCGCCGCCTTCGCCACCTCGCTCAAGTCTTCGAGGTCCAGAACTTCGGCGAAGAACCGACTGACGCCCCCGAGCTTGTAGGTGGTCAGGCGACCGATCGGCACATTTTCGGCCAGCAGTCCTCGAGCGATCAATGATTCAAAGGTGTGCATGAGCTCACGCGCCCCGATCGGCCGCGAGTATGGCAGCCAGCTCATCTGGCACCAGAGTTATGTCTCCAGCCCCCATTGTCAGAACGAGGTCTCCCTCCTCGACATGGGCAGCGAGGTACTCAGCCACGTCTGAACGATGTGGCACATATTCGACGTGCGCCCCCGATCGGGCCGTGGCCGCGTCAGCCACGAGTTTGCCGCTGACCCCTGGGCGAGGACTCTCCCGGCTCCCGTAGACATCGGTGACCACGACCTCGTCGGCTCCAGCGAGCGCGGCCCCGAATTCACTTGCCAACATTTCGGTTCTCGAATAGAGGTGGGGTTGGAACACCGCCCAAATGCGATTCCACTGGTTGCCGGCGACAGCCCGCAGATCTGCAGCTACCTCGGTCGGATGGTGGGCGTATGTGTCGATGATCGTGACGCCGGCGATCTTGGCCCTCGTTTCGAGCCGCCTCTTCACCCCGCCAAAGTTGCGAAGGGCTTGCGCTCCTGCGCCGATGTCGTGACCCAACTCGCCGAGTAACGCCAGCACGCCAGACGCGTTGCGCGCCATGTGCAGGCCAGGACGGCCGACGACGACCGGAATCGATCCGGATGGTCCGACCAGATCGAAACCAACTTCGGTGCTCCGCTCGACGAGACCCTCTATCCGCCAAAGCGCGTCCCTGGCTGTTCCGTAGGTGATAGGGCCGGTCCTCTCGGCCAGCCTTCGACCACCAGGATCATCGACACCAACCACAACAGGTCCATCGACGTTCCTCACGACCTCCGCGAATGTGTCCTCCAGCCGATCCAGCGACTCATAGAAGTCAAGGTGATCTGCCTCAACGTTGGTCACAGCGAGACCCCAGAGATTCAGATGCGTAAAAGTTCCAAAGGCTTCGTCGGCTTCCAAGACCATCAGATCGTCTGTCCCGAGGTGGGCATCGGTCCGAAGATCGCTCAACTCTCCTCCGACGATGAAAGATGGGTCAAGGCCTGCCCCTCTCGACGCAGCAACCAACATCGCAGTGGCTGTGGTCTTTCCGTGGGTCCCAGTCACCCCGATCGTCGGGACCATGGCCGTCAACTCATCCAACAACTCCGGTCTACGCCAGACCACTGCGCCGGCCTTGGCTGCCGCGATCATTTCCCAATCGGTGTCAGGAACCGCCGAAGACGCAACGAGGAGGTCGACATCAGCCATTGCCCCACGATCGCTGCCCTCCCAAATCTCGATGCCGAGATCAGAAAGGTTCTGAGTGATCGGAGACAAGCGGATGTCAGAACCCGAGACCTGGTGACCTCTGGCCGTGAGTAGCTTGGCCAACGGACTCATTCCTGCTCCGCCCACCCCTACGAGGTGGATCCGATGAGGAAGGCTTGGGTCAGTCACCTGCGGCCTCCATGAGCTTCTTGGCAATGGTCATCGCTGCGCCTGGACGAGCATAAGCCAGCGCAGCGTTTGCCATGGTCTTTCGCCTTTGACCGTCGGCGACCAAGTCCGCAACGATCGACCCCAGCGCACCGAGTTGGGCCTCCTGAACGACTATCGCGGCTCCCGCCGAGGCCAACGCGGCGGCGTTGGCTGCCTGGTGGCCTCCTGACCCGAACCCACCAGGCACGAGAATCGAAGGCATCCCGGTCGCCGTGATTTCTGCCACTCCGCCACCCGCCCGGGCCACGACCAGGTCGCTGGCAGCGAAGAAGAGATCCATACGATCCTCGAAACCGACCGTTCGTGTTGCGACACCGTCGGCTCCCAGCGCTTCGTCAGGCCCTCCGATGTTGCGGGCACCAATCAGATGAAGAACTTGCACTGGAGGCCCGGTCCACTGACGCAGCATCGTGGCGACAGCCTCGTTGAGGGCGCCGGCCCCAAGGCTGCCTCCGTAGATCCCGACAGTCAGGAGTTGATCGTCGAGCTCGTACCGAGTCAGAGCCTCTGCCCGCAACCTCTCCCGGCTGAACCCGACAAACTGGGCCCGCACCGGATTGCCGGTGAGAATCTGATCGTTCAAGCCGCGGGTCTCATCAAATGACACAAACGTATTGGCCGCCCATCGCTGCGCCACTCGGTTGGCCAGACCCGCATGGGCGTTCTGCTCGTGGACAAAGAATGGGATCCCCACAGATCTCGCCGCCCACCCGAACGGTACGGTCACATAGTTCCCGAAGCCGAGCGCCGCTCGAACTCCGGCGTCGCGGAACCGGGAGGCGATGCGCCGTTTCGCCTGGCCGACCAGCCAAGGAACGGCCAAGTTGGCCAAGGTGATCCGCCGTTGCAAACCCCTGACCTCCACCGAGAGGAACGGAAACCCATTGCCGGGAAAGACTTCGGCCTCCAGCCGATCACCCCCTACGAACAACACGTCGTCACGTTCGACGCCCAGATCCACCAGGGCCTGTCCGACGGCCAGGGCGGGAAACACATGTCCACCTGTGCCGGCGGCGGCTATGGCAAGAGTCACGCCCTGGCCTTGGTCCCGCCAGAATTCTGAGCAATGTTGATGAGAACTCCAACCGCGCCCATGGCGGTAACCATCGCACTACCGCCAACCGAGACGAACGGCAGGGGTAGCCCGGTGATCGGGAGCACACCAACCACACCGCCGATGTTGATCACCGCTTGGGCGGTCAGCCAGGCCGTGATGCCGGCTGCCAGCAAACGCCCAAACGGGTCGGAAGAGCGGTGAGCGATCGCGATCCCGAACACTGAGAGCATGGTGAACATCACCAGAATCATCAGCGCCCCGGCGAAACCGGTTTCTTCTCCCATGATTGCGTAGATGAAATCTGTGTGGGCGTTTGGCAGGTACGACCATCTGGCCCGACTTGCTCCTAGCCCGACGCCGAAGATGCCCCCGCTCCCCAGAGCGAGCTGGCTCTGGGTCAGCTGAAAGCACGCTCCGAGCGGATCCGCCTGGGGATTGAGAAAACACGAGAGCCTTGCCTTGCGGTACGGCTCAGAGACAGCTGACAAGAATGCGAGGCCTCCACCCAACAAAGAGGTGGTCATGATGTACCGTAGCGGCGCTTTCGATGCCATCAGAACGCCGACGGTTGCAGCTCCGATTACGAGGGTCGTACCCAGGTCACGTTGCCTCAAAACAAGCAGCATCACCAGACCGGCCGAGGCGGCTACTGGAGCCAGGAAGTGCCAAAATCCTTCTAGTAGGTCTGCCTTTCGCGACAGGGTCGCCGCCGTGAAGACAACCACCCCGAATTTGGCGAACTCAGAGGGCTGGGCACTAAAAGAGCCGACGGCGATCCAACTGGTGGCACCGCCCTCACTGACCCCAAACATCTCGACCAGGATCAGTCCACCGAACGAGATCAGCAAAAGTGGTGCGGCCACCTTGCGATAGAAGGAGAATGGAACCTTGATGGCCGCGAACATCGTCAACGCACCCGCTGCGACCCAGAAGACCTGCCGTTTGAAAAACACGAGCTGATCGTTCGCTTCGAGCAGCCCAAGCACCGAAGACGCAGAAAGGGTGGCGCCAAGTCCTATGACAGTCAGTATGCCGACCAAGACGAGGACAGCGGCAGCCAATCGCGAATTCGCTCCCTGCACTTTTTCCCGGCGTTTGGCAGCCGTCCGTAGATGGGTGATCGAGGTCACTCTGGCACTCATGCTTCGCCCTTCATCTCTCTGACCGTTGATGCGAACACGTCGCCTCTCTCGCCATAAGACGTATACATGTCGAAACTTGCGCACCCAGGGGCGAGCAACACGACATCGCCGGCGACCGCTACCGATTCGGCCAACGCAACCGCTTCCTCCATGGAGGCGGCCTTCCTGGCCGGTCGTTCCCCCGAGGCCAAAATGAGGTCATCGCCGGCTTCGCCGATGGCTATCAGGAAGCGCACAGATCTCGCGTCTGCCAACGGTCTGATGTCCAAACCCTTGTTACGCCCACCAGCAATCAATACGACCGACTCATACGCATTGATTGAAGCGAGAGCGGCGTGCGGGTTGGTGGCTTTCGAGTCATCCAACCACCTGACCCCTTCCCATTCGCCCACCAGCGTCCTGCGGTGTGCAGATGGGACGAATCCAGACGCGGCCAGGGCGATCGCGTCGTGGGGTACTCCGATCTCGTGTGCCGTGACCGCGGCTGCGACAAGGTCGGCCAGAAATGCCGGGTCGGAGACCTCGAGATCCTCAAGCGGGATCATCCCGCTCGGCAAGACCAGAGCATTCTGGTCGACGCCGTAGCCGTCAGCGGGCAGGTGTCGCCCAGAGATCGGTACCCGCCGAGAAGCAGCGTCCATGACCAGAGAGGCGGCGCCATCATCATCGACATCGAACACGACTACATCAGAACCGTCCTGCAAGGCGAAGATCTTGGCCTTTGCCTCTCGGTACGCCTCCAGACCGCAATGCCAGTCGAGATGGTCGGCGGCAACGTTGAGCACCACCGCGACAGTCGGAGCAAGAGATTCGGTCCAATAGAGCTGAAAGCTTGACATCTCAAGCGCAATCGCGTCGGCATCTTCGCCCACGACGTCGGACAGCGGGCGACCGATGTTGCCGGCTGCGACGACGGTCATTCCGCCAGCCTCTCCCATCGACGCAATCAGTTCAGTAACTGTCGTCTTTCCGTTGGTGCCGGTGATCGCGACGACCGGGCAGTCGAGATCGGGAATGGCCAACTCGATCTCGCTCACGATTGCCAGACCACGCTCCCTGGCCGCGACCACTGGCTTGGTGCCTGGTGCCCATCCTGGGCTGACAACCATGAAGTCGATGTCATCCAAGAGTCTGTCAGACCATGGCGCTCCGTCTGCGTGCTCGCCGCCAGACACGAGACGTTCGACGACCGATCGACGGTCGTCAAAAAAGCGGACCGCAACCCCACGCGAGCCCAGGAGCTTGGCCGCCGAGGTGCCGGAAACCCCGGCGCCGAGGATCAGGGCGGTTCTCACAACAGCCCTCCGGTGACCAGACCACCTCTGTCGATGAAGTCTGCGTAGAAGAAGCCAAGTGCCAGAGCCACGCCAATGCCGGCCAGGATCCAAAACCGGATGACGACCGTTGTTTCAGGCCATCCGGCGTGCTCAAAATGGAAATGAAACGGCGCCATCCGAAAGACTCGATTGCCGGTCGCTTTGAAGAACGCAACCTGAATGATCACCGACGCGGTTTCGGCGACATAGAGGCCGGCGAGGACGATCAGCAAGAGCTGCGTTCCGGTGAGGAGGGCTAGAGCGGCCAACAGCCCGCCGATGGCGTTCGATCCGACATCGCCCATGAAGATCCTCGCCGGTGGAGCATTCCACCACAGGAACCCGAGAATGGCACCCAACATGGCCGCAGAAACGATCGCCAACTCCCGCGGGTCGACTGAGCGTTCGTAGAGCGCCGGATTTCTGGCCTGCCAAAAGGCGATGATCGTGAAGGCGCCGAACATGAGCCCGGCCGACCCTGCGGCCAGGCCATCCATCCCGTCTGCGAGGTTGGCCCCGTTCGCGAAACCAGTGAGCATCAGCAGAACCAAGACAAAGAAGAACACCCCGAGGTCGATGCCCAATCCCCGCACGAAGGCGAGCTCCGTGGACAATCCGGCTGAGTCAGCACCCCACGCGAATGCTCCGGCAATGGCGAGTTGCCCAAGGAACTTGCCACGCATGGAGAGACCGAGCGAGCGCTTCATGCGGGTCTTCATGAAGTCGTCCATGAACCCGATCGCCGCCATCCCAACCAGGGCCAGGATGGCGAGCAGTCCACCGGCCCTTAGCGGCTCAATCTGGAACGTTGGCCCGACGCCGAAATCCCACAGCGCGATGTGGGCAACGAGGTAGGCGACTACAACGGCCGCGACCATCACTACCCCACCCATCGTCGGCGTGCCCTGCTTGTGGGCGTGACCGGTCAACTCGGCTTGGATGAATTGTCCGATGTTCTTGCGACGAAGAAACTTGATCGCGACCGGAGTGCCGAGAATCGAGATCAAAAGGGCGAGAGTCGCCGCGATCAAAAGCGCGATCATGTGTCAACCTCCATCATGAGGCCCAACGGGCCGAAAGGTGACGAAACGCCACCTCCCGATCATCGAACGGAATCATCCGGTCCCCAAGTTCCTGGCCTTGCTCATGTCCCTTACCGAGGATCAGGACTGCATCACCGGGTCCTGCCAGATCGAGGGCTTTGGCGATTGCAACCTCACGATCAGGTTCGACGTAGACAACGGCATTCAGACCGACGGTGCCGGCGACGACCTCTCCGACGATCGAATCGGGATCTTCTGACCGGGGATTGTCTGATGTGATGACTGCGATGTCGGCCGCCGCAGCCGCCGCGCCCATCAGCGGCCGTTTGGCCACATCCCGGTCACCGGCGGCTCCCACCACCGCGATGATCGTGCCTTCGGAGAGCGCTCTAACGGCCCGAACCGCCGATTCGACCCCACCTGGGCTGTGCGCGTAGTCCACCAGCACAACGAAAGGTTGGCCCGATTCGACAGACTCGAACCGGCCGGGCACTGCGCCAACCGCCGCCAGTCCCCTCTTGATGTTCTCAGGCTGGATTCCGAGTGCCAGTGCGATAGCTGCAGCAATCAGACCGTTTTCGACGTTGAAATCTCCCCCCGGTCGGATTTCGACCGGCAGAGCCAAACCTTCGGTTTCGATTGTCACGGTGGACAGTGTCAAGCCCGGCTCCAGGTCTACGCCTCGCACGTCTGCAGCATTAGACAGGCCAACCGTTGTGACGTCCCCTACGGCTGATGTGGCGAGATCTGCACCTCTCGGGTCTTCGATCCAGATCACGGCCCGGTCGGCCCTGCCGTCGAACAGTTTCGCCTTGGCCTCGAAGTATGCGTCCATAGTTTCATGGAAGTCGAGGTGGTCTTGACTGAGGTTTGTGAAGGCCGCGATGGCGAAGTGGATCTGGGAGACTCGATCCAGTTCTAGAGCGTGAGACGAGACCTCGAGCGCCACGACGTCCACACCACGGTCGGCCATTTCCCTCAGCAGCCGCTGGAGGTCAGACGCCTCTGGTGTGGTCCTGGCGATCTTTAGCGGGACTCCGTCTACCGCTGCCCCGGTTGTGCCGATCCGGCCGACGATCAATCCTGCGGATCGCACGATCGATTCGAGCATGTAGGTGACAGTCGTCTTGCCATTGGTTCCAGTGACCCCGACGACCTTCATGGCTTCGGCCGGATTGCCGTGAACGGCAGCGGCTGCCGCGGCCAGCGCCACCCTGGTGTCCGCGACTCTGATCTGAGGAGCCTCGATGTCGAGCCATCGTTCCACGAGCAAAGGCGCACCCTGGCCTGCCGCGGATTTGGCAAAGGAATGACCATCGAAGGCAAATCCGCGGATCGCGACGAACATGATGCCAGGCCCAGCGGCCCGGCTGTCATGGGTCACGTCGACGAGGACCCCAGATCCTTCCCCCCGAAGTTCTCCACCGACCAGAACGGCCAGGCCGGCAACCGTAAGAGATTCAACCATACGGACCGATCCCCATCTGCTGAAGGGCCTTTTCCATGACCTCGGCAAAAACCGGTGCCGCAGCGCGCCCCCCTGAAGCATCAACCTGAGGCGCGTCTATGACCACCGCTATCACCAACTTTGGATCATCGATGGGAGCCATACCGATGAATGAGGCGACCACGTCATCGGTATATCCCTCGCCCTGAACGAACCGCCGGGTCGTCCCTGTTTTGCCCCCGACCGAATATCCCTCGATCGCAGCCCTCGCTCCGGTTCCGGACTCGACGACGCTTTGTAGGAGGAGGCGCATGGTTCTGGCTGTTGCGGCGCTGACGACCTCTCGGGAGATGCCGGGGATTTCCTGGGGTTGACCGGCGCCGTCGACGAGGTAGGACACGAGGGATGGTCTCTGCCAGATGCCGTCGTTGGCCACGGTTGCGTAGACGGTTGCCATTTGCAGTGGTGTCACCGAAACTGAATAGCCAATGGCCGCCGAGGCTCCACAGGTAGGACACCCGGCAGGAAGGTTGATGTTGCCTGACTGTTCGCCAGGAAAATCGATGCCGGTGATTGCACCGTATCCAAAACTGTCGAGGTAGTCCGCTAGGCGGGCCTGACCGAGGTCCTGTTCGATCATGATGGTGCAGACGTTGGAAGACACAGTGACACAATCCTTGACGGTCATGATCTGGTCGGGATGCGAGGATGCGTCCTGGAAACAACCAAGGATATCGTCGCTGGCCGACCGGCAGGCACCTTCCACCAACTCGATCTGGTCTGGAACCAAGTATTCGGTATCCCATTCGACGATGCCCTCCTCGATGGCGGCGGCGACGGTAACCAGTTTTTGGGTCGAACCCGGCTCATACTGGGACCGGATCGCTGAGTTGTTGAGAACCCCGGAGGTCTGATCGATACTGCTCCGATTCCCGGGGTCAAATGTCGGAGAAACAACCAGGGCGAGCACCTCGAACGTGTCCGGATCCATCACCACGATGGTGCAGCGGACGGCCTCGGTCCTGTCGATCGCGCGGACGCAGGCCTGTTCTGCTGCGAACTGGACCTCACGATCGATCGTCGTCACCAGATCGGAACCTGGCACCGCCGGGACTTCGTCGTATTGGCCGGTCGGGATGATGTATCGGTTGTTTACATCGCCCTCGTACAGAACCTGTCCAGGGATGCCCGCCAACAAATCCTCATACTCGGCCTCGAGCCCCTCTATACCATTCGAGTCGACGTCCACGAAGCCGACAACGTGCGCTCCAAGGCTTCCAGACGGATAGACCCGCTTGGGTTCATCTACGAAATGGATACCGGGCAAAGAAAAATCCGCAGAGAGGTCCCTGACCTTCTGGGCGAGTTCGTACTCGAGCTGGCGAGCTACGAACACAAATGATCCGTCTGAGCTCAGGTCCGCTTCGAGTTCACCGATGTCGAGCCCCAGAGTCCCGCCGAGCAGCCTGGCTGTCATGCCCGGATCAGTTATCTGCTGGGGATTTGCGTAGATCGTTGTCGCGTCGATGCTGACCGCCAGCGCCCTGCCCTGCCTGTCGAAGATCGTCCCTCGGTCTGCGGCGAGTTCCTGGGTGATCAGCCGTTGAGATAGGGCGCGCTCGCTGAACTCTGCCGCTTGCACAACCTGGACCGAGAACAGACGGACCGCGATGACACTCCAGGCCAATAGGAATACGAGCCCCATCACCAAGAGACGGGCGTCGATGGGGCTTGCCAGTCGACGGGCTTGGCGCGCCATTCTCAGCTCGCAGCTTGGCCGGGAACCACCCTTGGACGGCGTCCGTCATTACGGACGGCGTCTGGACGGCCCTGGCCGGGTCTGAGAACCGGGGGCCGTGAGGAGAACGTGCTCATTTCCTGCATCATGGCGACGCACTCAGCACAGACTTCACTTCCGCCCATCGTTGTTCTAACTCATTGCGTTCGACGGCCACAACGCCAGCGGCCGCCACAGGTACTACTACATCTGGATAGACCAGCCCGAGTTCAGCTGCAGCCGGAACGATCCGGTCAGGAGATCCGAGCCTCGCGACTTCGAGCCTTAGCTGCTGGAAAGTGTTCTCAGCCTCGGCGATTTGCTCGTTCACCGCCTGGAGCTCGATAGCCGACCGGTCAAGTGCGGTCCTCGAGTAGATCAATGCAAAGAAAGCAACAATGGCCACGACCGTGTACACCGCCCAGACACCAATTTGGGGTCGGCCGATTCTGCGACCTCTGACGACTCTCAGAGGCGCGGAGGCAACATCGGACGAACGGAGCGGCCGGACCGTCATGCCACTTTCTCCACCGCTCGCAGGCGGGCGCTTCTCGCCCTTGGGTTCGCCAGCACCTCTTCTTCGCTGGGCCACGTCGGCCTGCGGGTCAGTTCGATCAGCGTCACATCCGGCTCGACTGGGAGGCGACCGACATCGATCCGACCTGCTCCTCGCCGAAATGCTCGTTTGACGATTCGGTCCTCGAGGGAGTGGTATGAGATCGCTACGCATCTGCCTCCTGGCGCGAGGAGATCAAGCGCGGCGCAAACACCGTGCTCAACCGCCTCGAGCTCCTCGTTCACGGCGATGCGGATGGCCTGGAAAGTCTTTGTAGCAGGATGGCCGCCTTTGCGCCTCGCTGCGGCTGGGATTGCAGACTTGATGATCTCCGCGAGTTCGCCCGTCGTCGCAATCGGCCTCGCGGCGATGATCGCTGACGCTATACGTCTCGCGAACTTCTCGTCCGCGTACCGGGTGATGATGCTGGACAGAGTTGGATGATCAGCACCGTTGACCAGGGAGTCGGCATCTTGATTGGCATCCGGTCCCATGCGCATGTCGAGCGGGCCGTCTTTTCGATACGAAAACCCACGCTGTGGGTCATCGAGTTGGTGACTGGACACGCCGAAATCGAACAGCACACCTGCGATGGTGCCGTATCCAGCTTCGCTCACGATCACGTCCAGTTCTCCAAAGTTGCCCCGCACCACCGACAGGCGGTCGTGCGAGAACGCTTCGTTCAATGCGTCGGGGTCCCGATCAATGCCCAGCACCTCTACGCCATGTGCAAGGGAATCGAGTATCGCCCGCGCGTGTCCGCCGCCCCCGAACGTTGCGTCAACGATGACACCTTCGGTAAGCGGGCGGAACAGCTCGACCACTTCGCGAACCATCACTGGCTCGTGGTAAGGGCGGTCCGATCCCTGGCTCATTGCCAGCCCCCCGGGCGCTGGCACCAACTGGAAGCGGGCGGAGTAAAGGGGCTATCCATTGGTAATCCGGGGGGCTGGCGATGGGCCAGACCTCGATAGGTCTTCTGCGTCAGATGCCTTGGTCGGAGAGCGCCTCCTCGATCGAGGAGTACGCCTCGTCTGCCTCGTTGTTGTATTGCAGCCACTCGGCGGCATCCCAAATCTCAACCCGGTCTGACACGCCGAGAACAGCGATGTCCTTCCCGAGACCTGCGTAGTCGCGCAGGTTCTGGGGGATCTGCACCCGACCCTGTTTGTCCAGGTCTTGCTGGATGGCAGAGGCAAAAAATGATCTGGCGTACTGGCGGTTCCTGGCGTTGGTGCGGGGGAGCTCTGACACCTGGGTCATTTCCGTCTCCCACCGATTGATCGGGAAGACGAAG
The DNA here is from genome assembly GCA_003229305.1 of Acidimicrobiia bacterium. GTDB lineage: Bacteria > Actinomycetota > Acidimicrobiia > Spongiisociales > Spongiisociaceae > SZUA-232. Next base: position 16,997 of record QIDH01000001.1, read on the forward strand.
AGGCAGCGTTCCTGTCCCTTGGTGACGACGCAGCCCTCAGCAAGATCGTCGCGGAAACGGGAAGGCAGCACGACCCTTCCTTTCGCATCAACCGAATGTTTGTACTCACCGAGGAACACGTCTTGTCCATGTCTTCGTCCGTTGCTTGTCCGTCAGGGTGGAATACCCACAGCAACCGATGGACCTGGAAACCGGGTCTCCCCTGACTCCCCACATGGACCCCCGGTTGCCCCCGGGTCTTCCACTTCGTGACACTCTCCCCCATTTCGCGCCACTTGTCAACACTATCGACCCACTTTTCTCCCCAGATGCCCACCTGCACCGATTGCTCGATGTTCTCAGCGGGCGATCTGGCCGTTGGCCGGGACCGGCCGGAGCAAGCGCGGACCCTTCTGGGTCTCTCGACAGGGCGCGCCAACCCTCTTAGGCGCGCTCAGGTGGGGTCCGATACACACCAGACAGGTTTCGAGGGAGAGTTCTCATGCTTCGCCGCATATTGATCGCAGCAATGGCAATCGGCTTGGTCGGGTCGATCGTGGCTTTGCCTGCCGATTCCGCTCCGGCCCTTCTGGCCCAGGACGAGACAGAGGCGCAGGACGCCGAGTCCGAATCCGTTCAGCAGGCCAACGTAGATGTTGCCGAGCTCGAACTGGGGCAACGGTTTGGAATGGAGGCCTGGGAGATAGAGGTCCTAGATGTATTTCTCGACGCGTCTCTATTCCGATTCGGGTACGACGAGGTTCGAGTTTCTGTTGCATTCGTGACCGCCGGTGACCCTCTCCCCTATGCCTTCGACGCATTTACCGGCGTGCAAGGTTTTCCGATGCTCCAGTTGCGAGATGCCGCCGGTGAGGTCTGGGAGAGCCCCGTCACCAGACCGGGCTCGAACATGTTTCCCGGCTCGACCTTGCACACGATCGAATCGAATATCCCTGCCAACTGGACCGTCGGCTTCGATGTGCCGCAGTCGGCCTCTGACGAGATGAGCGTCGAAGCAGTGTGGAACGGCAACGTCGTCGCCAGTTGGGATCTGAATTCATCTCCGTCTGAGCCGGCCGGATGGGACACCCCCCCTGGTGCGAGCGAGGCGCTGCCTGGCGACACGATCGAGTGGAGCGACGACATCGACATCACCATTGTCGGCCACCTCCTCCAAGTATGCGGTATCCCAGAGATCGAGAGAGTCACGTCTTTCTACGTGTTGAACTTGGAAGTCGAAAACCTCTCAGATCGAGATGCCCTCTTTCCTGATGTCCGTTTCCCGGAATCCCTTGGTACGGCGGTTTGGGCCGATGGCTCGAGCGCCCGGTATTCTGTTCCGATTACATACAGTGATCCGTTGATCGACAGCGGGATCTTGCCCAACCTCAGGAACGTGGAGCAGCTGATCATCCCTCCGAGGACCACTGTGACCATCGGACTCGCGTTCCCTGTGCCAAGGGACGGTCGCCTCGTCGATCCTGAACAAACCCCTAACGCAGTTCTGCTGAATGCAACCGCAGGCGGACGCTGGTGGTTCGATATGAGCAACCAGAGCATTGACTCGACATTCACTGTCACCTGCGACGCATTTTTCGGCTCGGGATCCTTCGGATTCCAGATCGGTCTGCCTGAGGGCGTTGAGATCGCTCAGGAAATCACCGGAGACGTCTAGGGCAACTCTCACACGTGTGGGTTGCCAAGTCGACCCTCAACGGCGACGATCTAGGCGCTGTCCGCCAGCAAGTACTGCTCCCAGGTTGGCTCGTGGGAGCGTCCAAGTGTCGAGTTGAGCCAACCCCGATATGAAGGGGCTCCAGGCGTTCTGGCCAACTTGAATCCGGCCTCTGCCGGGAGACGACTGCCCTTGCGAATGTTGCACCGCCTACAGCAGGCAACAACGTTCTCCCAGGTATGCGCGCCGCCTCTCGCTTTTGGTATCACGTGGTCGAGGCTTTCGGCGGACCCCAGGCAGTACTGACATCTGTGACCGTCCCGTGCGAACACCGCGTTGCGGGTGAGCGGGACCCTCCGCATGTACGGCACCTTTACGTATCGGCGGAGACGAACCACTGAGGGAACCTCAAAATGTTCCCGCTCGGCGCGCCACTCGAGGTCGCTGCGCTCGATCATGTCGGCCTTTTCTCGCAGCACCAGTACAACTGCCCTTCGCGCCGTGACGATGGACAGCGGTTCGTATGTAGCGTTGAGAATCAGAGCCCTTCGCACCACAATCATCCCGATGTCTAGACCAGCCAGGCTACCAGTCGACCTGTCACAGTTGCGCAGGATTGCGGGTCCGCCGATCAGCGCGACCGGCGCAGGCGGCGTCTCCACTCGAGGAAATCGGCCATCTCGGTTCGGCTTATTCGGTGGTCAGGGTTTCCGTACGCTGTGATGGCCCTCCACTCGAGGTACCGGACACGAGATGCCTTGTCAGACCTGAGGGCCAACATGGCTCTCACCGCCTCAGGGGCCAAACCGGGACGTCGGATCAACACGCCGGCGGTCACCTTCGCAAAGTGGCGCGTCCTTCGGCCGTCGCTGGATGTCTTGGGCACGGCTTTGAGTATATGGAGATGTACCACTGTGGGCGCAATTCGTGGACGCCACTATGGTTTTCACACTCTCTCAATGTTTTCTTCATTCAGCTAGGAGCCGACCCAGTGACCGAGGACATGATGCCAAGCGAAGACGTTGCTTGGTTCTCACAACAGTTCGACGGGATTGTGTCGAACATCGAACAAGCAGTGCAAGGCAAACGTGACGTCATCGAACTCGTTGCCATGTGTCTTCTCGGCGGCGGACACGTACTGATCGAAGATGTGCCTGGAGTCGGAAAGACCCTGCTGGCAAAATCGTTGGCAAGATCGATCGACTGCACCTTCCAGAGGATTCAGTTCACTCCTGACCTGTTGCCTTCCGACATCACAGGCGTATCGGTTTGGGACCGCCAGACCTCGACATTCGTCTTCAATCCCGGCCCCATATTCGCCAACATCGTCGTCGGTGACGAGATCAACCGGGCGTCCCCAAAGACCCAGGCAGCACTACTGGAAGCCATGGAGGAGAGCCAGGTGACGGTTGACACCTCCACTCACCCCCTCGCTCCACCATTCATGGTCATCGCTACCCAGAATCCGATCGAACATGAGGGAACCTATCCGCTGCCTGAGGCCCAACTGGATCGATTCATGATGCGTGTGGTTATTGGCTACCCGACTCGTGAGAAGGAACTCGAAATCCTGGACACGCATGGAGGAAGACCGATCTTCGACGACTTGAAGCCAGTTGTGCACGCAGACGATGTAGTCCAGATGGTCGACATGGCCAGACGGATTCACGTCGCCCCGTCAATCAAGGGCTACATCGTCGATCTCGTCGAAGCAACCAGGAGACACGGCGAATTGATACTGGGGGCATCACCACGCTCTGCGCTCTATCTGCAAAGAGTCTCACGGGTCAGGGCCGCGGTCCGCGGCCGCGAGTACGTGACCCCAGATGACGTCAAGGCCTTGGCCAGCCCGGTGCTCGAGCACCGCTTGGCTCTGCGCCCCGAGGCTCAGATGCGCGGTTCGGATCTGAGTGACATCGTCGCAAATGTTGTCGGGAGTCTCGAGGTTCCCGGCGTCAAGTCTGGCACCTGATGCTCACGGAGCGTGGCTGGGCCGGCCTCGGCGCAGGAGTCGCGCTTGGTTTTCTTTGGATGGGGTTAGGCGAACTAGAACTACTGACCTCGGCACTCGTTTTGGTCACGGGCGTCATCATCGCCTTCGTCTTGGTGCGCCTATCGTCGCCAACGGCCGCGGTGACCCGCCAGCTTCGCCCAAACCTGGTTCATGAAGGTGACCAGGCTTCGGTGTCGGTCGAGGTCGTCAACCTGTCGCGTCGTTCGATGCGCAATGTCGTTCTCGAGGACACCGTTTCGGATCTGGGTTCGGCTCGATTCGCGTTGGGCAAGTTGAAACCCGGCCAGAGCGCCAAAGCCTCGTACCAGATCTTGTGTCGGCCAAGGGGCGTCTACGTCATCGGGCCCGCCTTCCTCACGGCATCTGACCCTCTTCGTTTGGCGTCATTGAGTTCGGTCGCAGGGCAGGGCGACCGACTAATTGTCTATCCGGCGGTGGAGGACCTGGAAGGTTTCCCGGTGGTCAGGGGCCTGGATCCTTCTGTTCAGGCGGCCAAACCGGAGTTCTCCCACAGCGGCGGCGAAGACTTCTTTACGCTACGGGAATATCGGATAGGCGACGATCTACGCCGTGTTCACTGGCCTTCCACAGCCAAACGTGACAAGCTGATGATCCGGCAGTTGGAAACCCCATGGCAGGCGAGGGCCTTGGTGATGCTTGACGTGCGTACATCCAGCTACGACAACGCTGCGGCGTTCGAGCGGGCCGTCAGAGGCGCCGCCTCGGTGATTCGCCACTTGCTCAAGGAAGGTTTTTCGACCGATCTCTGGGCAGGGGGAGCCACTGTCTCCAGCCAAGAGTCCTCACCATACGCCGCTGCGATGGAAACTCTCGCAGGAGCCGAACCTCAGGACGACCTGGACATCAAGGCCGCCGCCACTCACCTACGCCGAGCGGCCAGGGGCGGCGCACTCGTCATGGTCACCGGCAACCCTGACCCGGAGCTACTTGCGGCCCAGCGGCTGCTGGGCCGCGACTTCGGTCGGACCGTTGCCATGTCCGTCTCCGAAACACCATCACCGGTTTTGGTCCAGTTCCAGCGGATCGGAGCCGTCACAATCCACGTCTCGCCGCATGAAACCTGGGCGTCCGCCTGGCTACAGGGAGTGAGGAACGCATGGGCTACCGCCTGACGTGGTTCGCCACCGGCGCAGGGATTCTGTTGGCCATCCTGCGTATGGGCCGCCTCCTCAGAGATACGACCCAGGGCCCGCCCTGGCAGCTCGTTCTAATAGCCGCGTTACTTCTCGGCGGAATGATCACTTGGGTCACAGTTTCGTATCGGGTCCGCACAACGCTGATGATTCTCGCGAACGTCGCAGGACTCGCCATAGCTACCCTGCGAATCGCCGCTCCAGACACGGCCTTCCTCGGTGTATTACCCACTGCCTCTACGTTCGGTGAGGTCAGCCGCGAATTTGGATTCGCGATGGAACTGATCCGTTTTGGGACCGCCCCGATCATTCCAGTGGCCGGGATCATCCTCATGCTCACTTGGATCTTTTGGTCCATCGGAACGTTGGGCGTTTGGGCTCTGATGACCGGTAGAGGAATCTTGGCCGTCATCCCAGGGATGATTTTGTACCTGCAGTTAGCGACGATGGACCGGATTCCTCCAGGTCGTGGGTGGCTCACGGCGGCGATGCTGGTGCTGATAGGTTCGCTGGCCGCAGTCGCATACGATGAACGCCTCTCTGGTGCCGGCAGGGCAAGGATCGACGGCGACAAGTTCGTGAGAGCTGCCTCGCCCTCAACTCCTGTCGTGTTCACAGTCGCGGTTCTACTGTTCACGATGCTCGGCTCGGCCGTCCTCACATCTCAGATTCCAGAGTCCGGCATCCTGAACTGGCGGACCAGGACGGGTTTTGGAAACGGGATATTCGGCGGAGTTTCATACAACCTGTTTGTCGGAGTCAGACAGAGCCTCGTATCGCAGTCCGACGAGCCAGTGTTCACCGCTCGAATCACTGCGGGCGACGTCGACGGCGAAGAGATCTACTGGAAGTTGATCGCCCTCGAGGAATTCGACGGCGAAAACTGGTTTCCGAGGCGATCCGTTATCACCAGACCGACCGAGAACCCAGCCAGCTGGGAGCTGGCCGATCAACAATTCCGCGGCCCGACGGAGAGTGTGACGGCCCAGATCGAGATCCGATCGTTGCGTCAGAACTACCTCCCGTCTGTCTATTCGCCCCGCGAAATTCGGACCGAGTCGGCGATCCTGTACGAGAGTGTGCGAGCCAGGGAGGACTCAGCGCTCCGCTTCGATGCCTTGACCTTCGAGGGGTTGAGCTACGAGATCACGGCCTCTCTTCCGCGGCCAGACATAGGTGTCCTGGCAACCTTCGATGGCAGCCTTTCTCCAATGTTCGCCGGTGCCGCCGATGTCGGGCTTTTCGACCAGGGGCCTGCCACTGCTGAGTCATTGCAATTCGAAGATAGAGACGACTATTTGGATCTCAGCTCGCTGTCCTCCGAGGATCGCAGCGTTCTGCGCGAGTTTGCGAAGGAAATCACCGCCACCGGTGCGACGCAATTCGAACGAGGGCTGCTTCTCGAATCGTTCCTACGGGACCCTTCAGTCTTCACCTACGACGTCAACATCGAACCCGGCCACTCGGCGAGCAGCATCAAGGATTGGTTGCTCACGCCGGACAGCGTCAATTTCCGGCGTGGCTATTGCGAACAGTTCGCCACCTCAATGGCGGTGATGGCCAGGGCTCTGGGAATACCCAGCAGGGTGATTCTGGGTTTCGCTCCAGGGACCGCAGGACCTGATGGCACGATCACCGTGACCCAGCGTGATGCCCACTCGTGGGTAGAGCTTTGGATGCCTACCCAAGGCTGGGTGCGATTCGACCCGACTCCCCGCTCGCAGGCGGACAACCCAGGGCTTTTCCAGAACATTGGCTTCGATCCATCGGAGATCACACCGGTTGACATCGAGGACGAAGCAGCGGGGGTGCTCCCCAACACATCGCCTGCAGACACGAACCTGCAAGACATCCTCGAACGGCTCCTCAGCGCTGAATTCGAAGACCCTGGCATCGAGGCTCTGACACCAGGTGTCGACATTCAGAAACCGTTCCCGCTCACGTCGGTCATCGTCGGCCTAATAGCCCTTGGGATCGCAGCCATCCCCTCTTTCAAGTTCTTCAGGAGGCGGAGGCGGATGAGCCGGCTGCGAGACGGAGACGTGTCGGCGGCCTGGGATGAGATCGTCGACCGGCTCGGCGACATGGGTGCTCAAATTCCCCGGTCGGCCACACCCCTCGAATTGGCTACTGCGACCACAGACAAGATGGTGCCCCTGGCAGTGGTCTACGGCGAGAGAATATACGGGCCAGATGGGATGGTGCATCCGAGTGCGTCGATCACGAAGGCAGAACTATCCTACGACCTGACCCAGGTGCACATACAGAAGGAATACGGCACGGCCAGGCGGCTATTCGCATGGCTGAGGCCGGGATCGCTGCGGAGACGCCGCCGGTGAAAGCCTGCGTGGTCTCGTCCTGAGTAGCGGCGCCGCCGGGCGATTCGCTTCCCTAAGTCGGTGGATCCAGGCTAAGCCTCTTGGGCCTCGGCGGCTTCCGTCAACACATCGTCCTCAACATCTCTGAGCACGGATAGGAAACGGTCGCGGTCCAATTCGAAGTGAGTCACGTCTTCTTCGACCTCCCTGGTGATGTTGTCGATCGCAACGAAGAAGGCGAGCTGGCCATCTCGAAGAGCGTCCAAGAGCTCACCCTCGTCCTTGGCCACATGAAAGATCGTCGAGCCGTCTGTGACCAACTTCACATCGGCGAGGTGGCCGTCGATGTCGGCGTTCCGTCGCAGATAGTCCCAGGCCCTGCGGACTCTCTGAACCGACATACCGTTGTCCAAAAGACTACGGACCACTCTGAGAGCCACAAGGTCACGGAAAGAGTAGAGCCGGCGGACGCCGGGGCGACCTCCAGTGGCTTGCACCGAAGGCTGCACCAAATTGACCCGGTCCCAGTATCTGAGTTGATGCGATGTGCAGTTGGTCAGGTTCGACGCCTGCTGCGCGGTGAAACCTTCTTGCACTCCGACACTCTCCCATGGTCCATTTCGTGGCATCGGACGATACGTCACCACAAACAAAATCTGACCGGGAAGAATAGCGCTTCGGGGACAACCGCCTAGCCCTACGTCCCACCCGGGCCGGTAACTCTAGCCTTGCGAATCGATCAGCGTCGGAACGGCCAGCGGCTTTTTCGTGAGTCGCCGAGAATCTCGAGTTCGTCATCCGGAATCGCTCGCGATCCTCCTGCCATCCCCGCAGCCAAGGCTGTCGCGGACACCACCATGATCACGAATCCCACGAGCCCTATCAGCACGTTGATCAAGAATGTTCCGAGCATGATCGCCAGTCCGATCACAGTCCCCGCGGCCGCCAACTTGACATGCCTTCTGGCGAAACCGGCCAGAGGCATCGTCGAGGCAGCTCGAACGAGATCGGGATCTTCCTCCCGAAACTGCTGAGCGATATCGTCGAGAATACGCTGTTCTCGCTCGTCCAAAGGCATCGAATCCGCCTCCTGGCAAGTAGTACAGGGTTCATTATATGCCCAAGTGGAGTTTCACGGGCCGAGTCCGCCAGACAATTTGTCAAAGGGACAGTGCACATCATGTTCGTACACAGTCGGCCATCTCGAATCACCGGTCGTTGCCATCGAAGGGCCGAGGTCGAGGGGCGCGCACGTCCGCCAACCTGGCAGGTCCTAGCGAATCCGATCCGAAACGATCCTGCACTCCTGCGACCGCATCGGACAGTTCGTCCCATTTCGCTGGTCGATCCACCGCCAGCTGCCTTGGCTGTGCGTCCGAGGTGAGCGAGCTCAGACCAACCCCAAGCAAACGCACAGGGCGCGAGCCAACCGATGCCCTTTCCAGCAGTCTCAAGCTCGAGCGATAGATGTCCCTCGCCACGTTGGTCGCTGCCGGCAGGGTCTCACTGCGGGTGATGGTCTTGAAATCGGCGAACCGCACTTTTAGGTGGGTGGTTTTACCCCACAGGCCCGCCCGCCTCGCTCGCCCGGCCACCTTGTCAGAATGGCGCAGGATTTCGATTTCGAGTCGCTCGACCCCAACGAGGTCTGACTCGTAGGTTTGCTCGGCCGATATCGATTTGGTTTCGCTATCTGGCTGCACTGGGCGCGGATCCCGACCATCGGCCAACTCGTGGAGGTGCACTCCGACGCTGTCGCCGACCCTGGAACGGAGCGCCGGTTCCGGAACCGCGGCCAGATCGCCAATTGTCTCGATACCCAGCTGCTCCAGTGCCGCGTGGGTGCTTTGACCAACCCCCCACAACGCCCGCACAGGCAAGGGATGTAGAAAGTCAAGCTCGCGGCCTGCCTCCACCTGACGGATCCCGTCAGGCTTGGCGCTCTCAGAGGCCAGCTTGGCCATGAACTTGGTCGTCGCAACCCCGACCGAAGCAGGGAGGCCGAGATCGTCCCGGATCGACCGACGGACGGCGACTGCAACATCGGCAGGCGAGCTGTAATGCATGCGAAGTCCCGAGACATCCAGGAAGGCCTCATCGACGGAAAGACCTTCGACCATCGGCGTATAGGAGCGAAAGATCGAAAACACATTGCTCGAAACTTCTGAGTATTTGCTGTGATCCGGCGCGACGATCACCAGCTCGGGGCAAAGTCGCCTCGCCTTCACCATGGGCATGGCAGAACGGACTCCGAACACCCTCGCCTCGTAGGACGCTGCGGCAACCACGCTACGGCGGCCGGTACCACCCACGACGACTGGTTTGTCGATCAGGTTCGCATCGTCCAATCGTTCGACCTCGACGAAGAAGGCGTCCATGTCCACATGGAGGATCGGTTCACGAAACTCGGACGCTTGGGCCATGGACCAACGTTAGAGGCCACGCCAACACCGCTCGTCAATGTTTCTCTGGCGGAAAAGGCGCTTGATCCGGCGGCGCCCATCGCCACTCCTGCCTCCAGGGGTCCCCAACCGAAATGAAGAATGCTTCGGCGTGTCGTGGTTTGGCATCGGCAAGATCGCGCAGCGAGCGGCCCGTGAGGGCCAGTCTGGCCGCCTGAATCGGATCCTGGTGTGACACCACGACCACCGCCTCCCTCGGATGTCGATTGGCCACCGAGGTGATCGCTCCGGCCATGCGGCTCGCCAGGTCCGCTAGCGGTTCCGGGTTGAAGTCGAGGTCCCAAGGATGCGAGAGGTAGGCATCCAAATCGCCCGGAAAGTGCACATCCAGCTGATCCCAGGCCAGACCCTTCCACCTGTCGGCCAATCGCCATTCGGTCAGCCTTGGATCGACGAGCACCCCAAGGCCATGTACGTCTGCGATTGCGGCGGCCGTCTCTTTGGCTCTGCGGAGCGGGGATGCGTATACGGCTGCAATCTGCATGGACTTCAAGCGCTCCGCGACAGATGTGGCCTGACGGAACCCCCGCTCTGACAGGCCGAATCCTGGCAAATCTGCGTATACGATGTTGTCCGGATTCTCCACCTCGCCGTGCCGGACGAGGATCGCTGCGTGTGACATGGGCGGGAAATTGTAGGACGACGAATCGTCGATCAATCCAACGGTTGGTCGCCCCGGCGGAGAGCCGGATCAAATCGGCGATAATGGGCCCATGCCACGCAGGATCCTTTTGGCGGCCATCACGCTCTTTGCCGCACATTTGGCTTGGGCAGCGAAAGTTTCCTTTGGAGGCAGCCCCATTGCATCCAACGGCCAAGCCCTGGTCTCGGCCGATCTTCTGATCGTCGGGGCGGTCGTGACTGTCGGGATCCTGCTCGATCGGACCCCATGGACCCGCAAGCTCGCCCTTCTGTCGATTGGCGCTCAGGCGGGAATTGCGGTGACGCACCCCGTGGACATCACCTGGCTGCTGGCCGCGACTCTTTCTGCGATTGCAGCGTTTGGTCTGGCCCCCGCACCGAGTGGGAGGTGGTTCGCCTCGCCGGCCAGGCACCAGGTGCCGGCCAGAGCAACCGCTCTGGCGCTCAGCCTCCTGCTGGCCCCAAGTCTGATCGGAGCGGCCAGCAGGCCGGAGCCGACCATCGCCGGAATTATCCTGGCCGGCGTCGCCCTGGTTGGCGCCTGGGCATATACGCGGGCGCTAGTCAGCGTTTTGTGGATCGCGCGGATCGTTTGGCCCCTCGGCATCGTCGGAGCCGCCATTGGCCTCTCATGGCCCTCAGCGGCCATCTTGATCGGTGCGGGGGCCTCAGTCACCTGGCTCGCGTGGACGTCAGATGCCAGGGTCGCCGCTGGTCCGCTGATCGAAACCCGAAAGGCGATTCCGCTGCTTCCGGAGATGGTGCCGGCCGAGATCCTGGACTCGGCTGGTTTCGATTCCAAGGGCAGACCAAAGGACCAGGGATGACCCGCGCTTCCAATCCATGGGTCCTGGCCGCAATCACTGTTGCCCTCGTAGCCGGCGGTTTCATCGGCTGGATCGTGACCACGATTTCTTGCAGCCCCAACAGCTGTCTCCCGAACGCCATAGCAATCGCGCTACTGAGCGGAATAGTCACCGCGATTGGCGTCGGGGTGGTCGCAGTTCTGGCGGTGCGCTCACTTGGGGAGTGGCGTACCGCAGCAGAGCAGGGCACCCCCATGCCGGAGCCAGGGTGCGAGACAGGCGAAGATGGCTGAGAGATCCCTCGGCAACGACCTCGCAACCATCGGTGTCGGCATCGGAATTCCCCTGACTTTCGTACTCGGAGTCATCCTCCTGCTTCTCACTGCATTGACCGGCAAGGCCCCGATCTGGTTGGCGGGGCCGTTCGTATTGATCGGTGCCGGCTCCGGTGTCTCATATCTCGTCGTTCGCCAAGGCCGCCGCTGATCGGATCGAATCCCGTTCAGGCACCAGACGCGAAGACGAGCGAGACATTGTGCCCACCGAATCCGAACGAGTTCGTCATCGCGTACTTGACCTCAACCTCTCTGGCCTCGTTTGGTACGTAGTCGAGGTCGCATTCCGGGTCAGGGTTGTCGAGATTGATGGTCGGCGGCACCACATCGGTGGCAATCGCCTGTAGGCAAACCAGCGACTCGAGAGCCCCTGCCGCCCCTAGCAGGTGGCCGGTCATCGATTTGGTTGACGAGATGACGGCAGATCCGGCTGCCTCGCCGAGTGCAAGCTTGATCGCAACCGTCTCGGTGGCGTCGTTGGCCGAGGTCGACGTACCATGGGCGTTTATGTAGTCGATTTGCGCTGGTTCGATGCCTGCATCTTCGATTGCGTTGGTCATGGCCCGAGCCGCCCCTGCGCCACCTGGTCTTGGAAGCGTCACGTGATAGGCGTCCGAACTCATGCCGTATCCGATCAGCTCCCCGTACACGTTGGCCCCCCTTTCCAGCGCATGGGATCGCTCCTCCAGCACCAACACTGCGGCCCCCTCACTCATCACGAATCCATCACGGTCACGATCAAAAGGACGAGATGCGGACGCCGGATCGTCATTGCGAGTGCTCAGTGCCTTGGCTTGGTTGAAAGCCGCCATGCTGAACTCACAGTTGGCGGCCTCTGCGCCGCCGGCCAGCATCACGTCTGCGGTGCCCCGCTTGATGATCTCGGCTGCGTCCCCGATTGCGTGGGCAGAAGCAGCACACGCCGTCACCACGCAGCTCACCGGACCTTGCATATTGAAACGCATCGAAGCCAGGCCGGCCGCCTCGTTGGGGATGATCATCGGAATGGTGAGCGGGCTCACCCGACTCGGGCCGCGCTCTCTGAGCACGTCGAGCTGGCTGATGAACGAAACCATGCCACCAAAACCGACCCCCGCCATGACCCCTGCCCTACCGACCAGTGGGTCGTCGTCATCGCGGATTTTGAGACCGCTGTGATCAAACGCGAGCTGGGAGGCACCCACGAAGAGCTGGCTGAAACGATCCAACCGCCTCGACTCACGCAACGGCATGAAGAGCTCGGAATCGAAGTTCGTGACCTCACCCGCGATCTTGGTCTTGAGCTCGGTCGTATCGAATTGGGTGATCGGACCGATTCCGGATTCCCCGTCCAAAAGGGCTTTCCATGTACCGTCGATCGTGTCGGCCAGCGGGTTGATCGTTCCCAGCCCGGTGACGACGACTCGCCGCTCTGCCTGATGCATCATGACCTCCAAGGCGCTGGTGGTTCAGCCGGCCAACTTCTTCTCGACGAGGTCGATGGCTTGTCCAACGGTGAGCAGCTCTTCGGCTTCTTCGTCCGGGATTTTCACTCCGAACTCGTCCTCGAGCGCCATCAACAACTCGACGACGCCGAGCGAATCGACCTCTAGGTCCTCTTCGAAGCTTGCGCCAGGGTTGATCTTTTCTTTCTCGAGACCGAGTTCGCTGACCAACAACTCGGTCATCTTCGATTCGATATCTGCACGATCCATTTGTTTCCTCCTCGCCGGATCACCGATGGCCCGCGTTCGGACCGGAACCTCTTACAGAGCCAATCCTCCGTCGACCACCAGCACTTGCCCGGTGATGTAGGACGCATCGTCGGCAGCAAGATACTCCACCGCAGAGGCCACCTCGCCGGGGGTGCCGAGACGGCCGACGCTCGTCGACTCACTTGCGGCATTCACCGCCACCTCACCGAGCCCTTCAGTCATCTCGGTGGCTATGAATCCTGGAGCGACAACGTTCACTGTTATCCCCCTCGAACCAACCTCCTTCGCCAACGATTTCGAAAACCCGATGAGCCCGGCCTTGGACGCTGCGTAGTTGGCCTGGCCGGGATTACCCGACAGTCCCGAGACCGACCCGATCGACACAATCCGACCCCAGCGGCCTCTTATCATCGACCTGAGCGCAGCCTTCGAGCACATGTAGGCGGATTTGAGATTGACCGCCAACACGCGGTCCCAGTCTTCCTCGCCCATTCGCAGAAGCAAACCATCTCTGGTAATCCCTGCGTTGTTTATCAAGATCTCTACTTGACCCAACTCTGACCCGACGGTTTCGAACATGGCGGCCACTGCTTCAACTTCGCTGACATCCGCGCCGACCGGGATAGCGGAGCCCCCCGCCGATCGGATCGAGCGGACCACCTCGTCTGCTGCGTCTGCGCGGCGTGAGTAGTTGACGGCGACGGCATGCCCGGCAGCGCCGAGCCGCTCCGCCACTGCCCGGCCGATTCCACGTGAGCCTCCCGTGACCAGGGCCACCCTTCCCACTACCGACCCCCTTTCTGGAAGAAATCGAGGTTTGGTTTCAGGACTTCCATGACGGACTTGTCTGTTTTGGGCAATGCGGCGTCAGAGGTGGAGATCGGTTCGACTCTCGCACCCCATTGCACCGCGGCCGCCGCCCAGGTCAGTCCGCCTCCGAATGCCGCGAAAACCAACTTGTCCCCAGGCGCGACCCTGCCTTGTTCCAAGGCTTCGGTCAGAGCGATCGGGACGGTCGCCGACGACGTGTTGCCGTATGCGTGGATGTTGGTAAAAACCTTGGAGGAGTCGAGTCCGAGCCTTCGAGCCGCCGCATCGATGATCCGCTGATTCGCCTGATGCGGGACGAGGAGGTCGACGTCGTCGAGGTCCCAACCTGCGTCGCGCACGACCGCGGCGCCAGACTCGCTCATCATCCTGACTGCCCGCCTGAACACCTCTTGGCCCTGAAGCGTGATGGAAGACGTCGCAGGATCTCGCGGTCCTGGCACTCCCCTGGTCCCGTCGACTGGAGTGCAGAGAAGCTCGGTGGTCGTCCCGTCGACTCCGAGCTCAGACGCCATCAGTCCGACCGGTTCCTCGGTAGCCTCGATGATCACCGCGCCCGCTCCGTCACCGAACAAGATGGCGGTGTTGCGATCGAGGTAGTTGGTGATGAACGAGAGTTTTTCCACCCCAACGACAAGAATACGATCGGCCACGCCTGCGGCAATCAGCGCAGTGGCCGTGACGTATGAATACACAAACCCCGAACAGTTGGCGTTGAGGTCCATCGCCCCTGCGTTCACTGCCTCAAGGCGCGCCTGGAGGTATGAGGCGCTGGCAGGCACCAGGCTTTCGGGGCTACAGGTCGCCAGCAAGATGAGATCGAGTTGCTCCGACTGCAACCCGGCTGCTGCGAGCGCGTGACGAGAGGCCACCTCCGCCATCTCGGTGGCCTCACCGTTGGCGATGCGCCGCTCCTTGATACCCGTGCGGGCTGTGATCCAGTCGTCGCTCGTATCGACCAACTGTTCGAGGTCGGCGTTGGTGAGCACGGTTGGAGGCAGAGCCTTGCCCCAACCGGTGATTTCTGCGTATCTCACAACACTCCAGTGCTCGTCGCGCCGGTCATAGTATGGCTTCGCCTAAAGCAGCGACTGCATCATCGATCGACCCGAGACCGTTGACGACCAGAATCCTGGACCCAGGTGCCGCCCGTTTGGCCATGCCTGCCGTCAGGTTGCCGGGGCCGACGTGAACGAACGTGTCCACCCCTGTTGCCTGGATTCCGGCCAGCGATTCGGAGAACCTGACAGGCGAGGTCAGTTGCCTCAACGCCAGTTCGGCGACCATCTCGGGTTGAAGGGGTGCGGCCGTGACGTTCGACCAGACATCGAACCGGAGAGCATGGAATTCATTTTTGTCGAGAGCGGTTTTCACTCTGGCAACTGCCGGTTCCATGTACGGCGAATGAAACGCGCCTGCGACGTTCAGCTCAATCACCCGACGGACGCCGAGCCGGCTGGCGCTGTCGGTCAACCAAACGATATCCGATGCTGAACCTGCCATGACGACCTGACCAGGTGCGTTGAGGTTCGCCACCCAGAGGCGCCCTCCTTCTGACCGTCGATCCGAAGCGATCTTCTCGGCCAACTGGTCATCGGCGCCGAGCAGCGCAGCCATCGAAGAGGATTCGGCCGTTGCGGCGGTGGCCATGGCCAACCCTCGGGTCGCGACGAGTTTCAGACCGGCCGCAAATCCGAACGACCCGGCCGCGCCGAGCGCCGAGAACTCACCGAGGGAATGCCCGGCGGCCGCTGAGGGCATGGGCACGTGAGATGACGCCAGCGAGCGCTCGAACTCCTCCCACAACACCACAGACAGGGCATAGAGGCCGGGCTGAGCTTTGTCGGTCTCGGAAAGGTGCTCAATCGGACCGTCAAGGCAGAGCTCCCGAAGCGACCAGCCGAGGACATCATCTGCCGTATCCACGAGGAGATCGGGGCGAGCGTCGAACAGGTCGGCGCCCATACCGACCTCTTGACTGCCTTGACCGGGAAAGAGAGCTGCGTAACTCATATCTGACTCAGACCTCGCATCGTCTCACGCAGTTACCGGCGACAGAGGGGGTAGGGACGAGACAAGCTGTGACGTAGGACAGGCAACACTCTCACAGGCTTGCAAACACTTCGATCACCCGATCCACATCTTCTCGATCTACGTCCCGATGAGTCACAAACCGCAGGACGCCAGGAGTGAGACAAGCAACCAGCACGTCGCCTGCGGCCAGCTTGTCGATTACGACCGCATCCCTGCCTGGAAGGTCGGTCGTGTCGACCATCACCATGTTGGTTTTCACGGCGCCAGGGTCTACGGCGCCTGGAAACAACGCCGCGATGCCCTTCGCCAATTGCTTCGCCAGATCGTGGTCCTTCCCAAGCGAGTGCCGATGCTCGAGCGCAACCGAGGCCGCAGCCGCGATGACACCGACCTGGCGCATTCCTCCCCCGAATCTCGATCTGACCTTGCGGGCCTTGGCGATGAACTCGGTCGTGCCGCACAACATTGAGCCGATTGGTGCACCAAGGGATTTGGAGAAGCAGAACTGCACGGAGTCGACCACAGCACCATATGCGTCCAAACCAACCCCTGAAGCGGTCGCTGCATTGAAGATGCGGGCTCCATCCAGATGGACCGCCATGCCGGCTTGCCTGGCAACCTCACCTGTGTCGGTCATGATTTCGAGTGGAACGACCGTTCCGCCTGAGCTGTTGTGGGTGTTCTCCCACGTCAGGATCCCGATGTCTGGCAAATGGTAGGAGGATTGCTCGACCAACCGGTCGACGTCTGAGACCGTGATGATCCCTCCCTCGGTCTGCACGGTCCTGAACTGGAGCCCTGACGTGACCGCCCCTCCCCCGCTCTCGAAGTTTCGGATGTGGGCCGCCTCGACACAAAGGACTTCTTGGCCTGGACTCGTATGTACATTCAAGGCGATCTGGTTGCCCATGATTCCGGACGGGACGAACAATCCCGCCTCCATGCCGAACAGCGCAGCCGATTCGGCCTGAAGCGCGTTGACTGTCGGGTCCTCCCCGTAGACGTCATCGCCGAGTGAGGCCGAAGCCATCGCCTCGAACATCGCTTCGGTCGGGCGGGTTACGGTGTCGGATCGAAAATCGGCAACTCCGTCAGAAAACGCCATCTCTACCTCTGCGGTCGACAATCGGGCCAGGCTAATCAGGGTTGACGGGGCGGCCCACCAACGTCGTTAACCTGTCTCAGTTCCACCCCAAGTCGAGGTTACGAACCCATGCATGTCGAAATTCCGGTCATCAAGAAATCGGGGCTTGGAATCCCTCCCCAATTTGGCCGGCTCGCCGATCTCGCAACGAACCTCTGGTGGTCATGGGATGAGGCAGCCGGCCGCCTGTGGCGCCAACTCGATCCGAGCCTTTGGGATCAATATCACAACCCGGTCGAGATGTTGAGCGCAATGCCTCCTGAGGCGTGGAAACGCTCGGCCAACAGCGAAGAGGTCCAAGACCTGTACACCGAAACGGCGCGTCGTTTCGACGAGTATATGGCCGCGGACGACACCTGGTTCGATCGCCACCACGCCGGAGTTCTGGATGGTCCGATCGGGTATCTGTGTGCCGAATACGGCGTCCACCCTTCGATGCCGATGTACTCAGGTGGACTCGGCGTTCTTGCCGGAGATCATGCCAAGTCTGCCTCAGACCTCGGTCTCCCTTTCGTGGGCGTCGGCCTCGCGTACAGACGCGGCTACTTTCGCCAGCATCTCGACGTGGATGGCACCCAGCAGCACCACTACCCGATTCTCGACATGAATCGTCTCCCGGTGCAGCGGGTGCAATCGCCGACCGGAGGCCAGCTCACAATCCAGGTCGAGTTCCCAGGACGTCAGGTGGACGTCGCTGTATGGAGCCTCGGCGTTGGACGGGTTCAACTTTTATTGATGGACACAGACTTGCCATCTAACGACCCGGCCGATCGACCAATAACGCACATGCTCTACATCCGCGGGCGGGAGATGAGGTTCTGCCAAGAGCTAATTCTTGGACTTGGCTCGGTCAAGGTCCTCGAGAGCTTGGGGATCGAGCCATCCGTTTGGCATATCAACGAGGGGCACGCTGCGATGAGCATCCTGGAGCGGATCGGCCAGCACGTCGCAGACGGCGACGATCTCGAGTCGGCCGCTGCCATGGTTCGCCAGCACACAATCTTCACGTTGCACACCCCGGTCCCGGCCGGGAACGAGACTTTCGATGGCAGCCTCGTCGAAAAGTATTTGGGCGAATGGCCAAAACGAGTCGGCGCAGACATGGGGTTCCTGCGAGGGATCGGCTGGTCGGGGCGGGACGGTGACGACGCGTTCGACCTAGGGGCGCTGGCGATCCGCCACGCATCTGTAGTCAACGGTGTGAGTGCCAAACATGGAGAGGTGGCTTCTCGAAACTGGGGACATCTACTGCCGAACGGGGCGCTCGGGATCACCAATGGCGTTCATCATCCCACCTGGGTCGCGGCCGGAATCGGCAGTCTGATCGCCACGAGCCTCGGCGCGAACTGGAAGGACGCACTATCCGATGCGCCCGAAATGGCCGCTCAGGTCCACGAGTCAGATGATGCGTCCCTCTGGGAAAGGCACGCTGCTCGCAAAGAATCGTTTGCCCGCTTCGCCAGAGGTCGGCTGCGCAGCCAGTTCGCCAGGCACGGGGCTTCGCCGGACGAGTTGCGGTCCGTCGAGTCGCTGTTGGATCCAACCCGCCTGACGATCGGTTTCGCCCGGCGGTTTGCCACCTACAAGAGGGCTACATTGCTCTTTCATGACCTCGCCTGGCTTCAGGCGATTCTGGCCAATCCAGACAGACCCGTGCAGGTTGTGTTCGCCGGCAAAGCCCATCCGGCCGATCGGCTCGGACAGGGCCTGATCGAACGGATCGTCGAAATTTCCAAGACCCCCGAACTTGCAGGCCATATCCACGTCCTCGAGGACTACGACCTGCGTATGGCCCGATTCCTGGTCCAGGGCGTCGATGTCTGGTTGAACAACCCCCGCATCCCCCAAGAGGCGTCAGGGACCTCTGGGATGAAATCGGCCATGAATGGAGGGCTGAATCTCTCGATCGCAGACGGCTGGTGGGCTGAGGGCGCCAACGGAAACAATGGCTGGGTTTTTGGCGAAGAGACCGAGAACCCCGACCACGGCGCCCAGGACAATGGCGACGCGATCGCTCTCTACAAGCTCCTCCAGGATGAGATCGTTCCGCTGTACTACGACCGAGGACAAGACGGGGTACCACACGGTTGGGTACGGATGATGAAGGAAGCCATCGCCACCAGCATCCACGAGTTCTCCACCCACCGCATGGTGCAGGACTACACCACCAAGGCCTACCTGCCGCTCGGTGGATGACGTCAAACGGGCAACCCTATGCGGCTTCAGTCGGGTTCTAGCAACGCCCTGATTCCCCTGACGGCCTGGCGGATGCGGTGGTCGTTTTCGACCAGTGCGAAACGCACGAAGCCTTCGCCCGTCCGACCAAAACCAACGCCTGGACTGACCGCCACCTTGGCCTCGGCCAGCAGGAATTTGGCGAATTCGAGCGACTTCATGTGGGCGAACTGTTCTGGAATCGGCGCCCAGACAAACATCGTTCCTTTGGGTTTGGGGAACTCCCATCCGGCCCTGGCCAGGCCGTCACACAATGCGTCCCTGCGGCGTAGATACGTGGCGTTGACGTCGGCCACGTGATCGTCGCCCTCATTGAGGGCAACTATCGAAGCAATCTGGATCGGCTGGAAGGTTCCGTAGTCGAGGTAGGACTTGAGTTTGGCGAGGGCACCAACCATCTCAGCGTTACCGACCACAAACCCCACCCTCCATCCGGCCATCGAGTGACCTTTGGTGAGCGTGTACAGCTCGACGCCGACCTCGCTAGCCCCCGGCACTTGGAGCAGACTCGGAGGCTGGTAGCCGTCGAACGAAATATCGGCATAGGCGAAATCATGCACCAGGAACACGTCTCGGTCCTTGGCGAAGGCGACCAACCGTTCGAAGAATTCGAGGTCGACACAGGTCGTGGTCGGGTTGTGGGGGAATGAGGTGATGATGACCCGAGGTCTCGGCCAAGAGTCTGTGAAGGCCTTCTCGAGGTGAGCGAAGTAGTCATCGTCAGTGACCGGAACTCTGCGGATCTCTGCCCCGGCGAGAGCCGGAGCGTAGATGTGGATGGGATAGCTGGGGTCAGGAACGAGGGCCACGTCTCCTGGCTGCACGAGCGCCCATAGGAGGTGCGAAAGACCTTCCTTGGCGCCGATGGTCGTGATCACCTGAGTTTCATGATCCAGCTCGACATCGAAGCGTCTCCGATAACGATCCGCAACGGCCTTGCGGAGATTTGGGATCCCTCTCGATGACGAGTAGCGGTGGTTCTTGGGATTCCGGGAAGCCTCGTTCAGCTTGTCCACGACGAAACCAGGCGAGGCGATGTCCGGGTTGCCAAAACCCAGGTCGATGACGTCGTCGCCAGCCCGCCTCGCCGCCAGTTTCAGGTCGTTCACCTCGGTGAAAACGTAAGGTGGAAGCTCATCGATACGTCGAAAATCCACTGCTGTCCTTCTCCCGAGGCCTCGTCAGCCTCTTAGCCAGCGACCTAGCCCTAGGCGAATTGTTCGAGGGACGAGGCCGGCGACAAAATCGACGGCGTCGGCGAGATAGGCCAGCACATCGTCAGATCCATCCCAATGTTCACGGACCACCTCGTAGCCGGCCGATTGGATCAGATGGTTGATGGTGAACGCGGCCAGCACAACGTCGTCGGTCTTGCCGATCAGCGGAATGAAATCGGGGATGAGATCAATGGGCGAAATCAGGTAGGCGGCCATCAGACCGGCAAACCTCTTCGAACGGGGCGGCACTCTTGGGTCTCGCGCCAACCGACTCAGCAGTTTGGCGAGATTCGGCAACGCCAGCGCCAACTCCCTCAGCCACGGGCGCCCGGTCGGTACAGGCAAAGCGTTTGGATCGATGATCTCGTCCGGCACACGCGCACTCATTGCATGGACTCCCTGGCGAACATCGCCGCTCCGATGGCCCCGGCCCTTTCGCCGAGTTCCGCACACACTATTGGCGTTTCGGACCTGTGGGTTGCGCCCTCCAACACCGCGGCCGTGGCTAGACGGGCCGGCGCCAGCAACAGATCGCCTGCTCTCGACACTCCCCCGCCGACAACCACGATCTCGGGGTCGAACGCGGCGATCAGATTCGCGATGCCAAGCCCCATCCAAGACGCCATCTCCTCGATGCGCGATATTGCATCTCCGTCACCTTCGATGGCCGCGTCCACCAGATGGCGACCGGTTGGAATATCTCCGTCCGCCAGTTTGGCCGTGAGCCCACCGGCGTTAGCGGCCACCAGGTCTCTGGCCATCTGATCCAGCCGCCGCCCAGAACAAAACGTCTCCCAGCAACCGCTCTGGCCGCAGGTGCAGACAGGCCCCCCGACATCGACGATCATGTGTCCGATTTCTCCGGCGTATCCGCGACCGTGGTACGGGGCCCCGTCGATCATCCAACCTCCACCGATTCCGGTTCCCAGCGTCATCATCAGCACATGGCGATATCCGACCGCCGCCCCGATCCGGGTTTCAGCCAGGCCGGCCAACGTGGCATCGTTGTCAACGAAGGCAGGCAAGTCCAGCGATGCCTCGAAGTGGGTCTTGAAGGAGATCTCTTCGCCCTCGACGTTTGGCCCCCACACCATGACCCCGTCGGTCGAGCGGACCAGCCCAGCCGCCCCTATGCCGACTGCCGTCACTTGATCGCCGATGAGCGAACGGGCCAGGGCGATGGGTTCGTCCAACATGGCGGCCGGAGTGCTGGGACGTGGGATCGTGGTCATCTCCATCACCTCGTTGTCCATGGAGAGAAGGACCGCGGCCATTTTGGTACCACCAAGGTCGATCCCCAGTGTCGACTCGACCACTTCAACTCCTTCGGCAGGATATCTCGTCTTTTGGCCCGACTGAAGAGCCGAAACAACTGCCACTGCAGTTGCGAATAAGCAAGTGTATCGGCGCAAGTCCTGGCGTTTGTCGAAGGCGGATCAGTCGACGTCTATGCGGTGAACCGGGCGAGGGCCGTCGTGGTCAGCCCCTTCTTCCAAGGCCGCTACGAAGGCCCGGAATGCTGCCAACAATTCCTGGCCGGCCGCGATCAGGTGCGGCATCGCCTCGTCTATCGCATGGCGCAGAGTCTCGCCATACTCATCCATCTTGGGGCTCATTCGTCCTCCGCGTCCACAAAAGTAATCCGCAGTGTGCCATCTTCGAGTTTGGCGCCGGCGATCTGTCGACGCTGGAGGGAATCGGGAAGCACGAACGACCTCCGGTACTGACCGACAGTGATCAGCAGCTCCGAACCGCGCCTGGTGACGTCGAGCTCATCTTTGGTGGCGAACGGCACGGCGAGGCTCATGAGGATTTCGCCTCCGGCCTCTGTAATACTGAAAGGCACCGCGCCTGTGAAACCGGACACGGGGTTCCGGTCCCCATACAATTCCGCACCGAGGGTCCTCAATTTGTCCACCCCAACCATCTCCTCGTCGAATAGACGAAGCGAGATGACGTCAACGTCCTCGAACGATTCGGTAATCGTGGCCATGTGGTCTCGCTGGAGCTCGCGCCACCGATCAAAGTACGGATCCGTCACCTCGTCAGGAAGCAGGCGGTTGACCACCACCGCATCGACCGCGTATCCGAAGAACCCGAGATAGGTGTAGGTGCGGCGAGCCTCGGCAACAACCATCTTTTCGGGGTTGACGACCAGCCGGGCGGTGGTGATCGACGGATCTGCCAACAACGCCTTGACTTCCTCTACCCCTGCGAACACCGTCTCGGCGGCCGCGAACACGTTGTCGCCAGGCACCGGCAATTTCGACACCCTCTGAAGTATCGGCCTCGCGGCTTTCATGATCCGGCGCTCTGTCGGAAGAACCCGCTCGAAATACCACGAGAGCACCTCAGGAAGGCTGAGGAGCCGCAGGGTCTCGGCGGTTGGTGCACAGTCGACGACAATCACGTCGAAGCGCCCACTGTTGGCTTGTTCCTTCACCTCGAGCAACGAAAACAGCTCGTCCATCCCTGGGAAGATCAGGAACTCCTCGGCCTCGATCCCCCCAACCCCGCCCCAGTCGAATACCGCCATGAGCTGGTCGTGGATGTCGCTCCAGAACGTCTTAAGCTGAAGCTGGGTGTCGATCTGTTGGGCGAAGAGGCCCGGCTGGATCTCGGTGGGTTGTGCCCCAATATCGACCTCAAAGGCATCCTCGAGGGAGTGGGCTGGGTCCGTGGACATGACCAGCGTCTTGGCCCCACCGTCCGCCGCGGCCACGGCGGTGGCGGCCGAAACGGTCGTCTTCCCGACGCCGCCCTTGCCGGTCACCAGCAGAATCTTCAGCGGGCGTCGATCGTCGCTCACTCGGCGGCGGTGGTCTCGACCCGCTTGCGCAAACCCCGCAGTGCCGTGCCGACGATCTGTTTTTCAACTTGGCGGCGCAGGAACCCTGGGATCGAAAAGGCCGGCTTGGCCCTCAACGCATACACCACCGAGGTGCCACCCTCCTCGAGGGCACTGAATTCGTACGAACCCTCTAGTTCGCGAATGTCGTCGCTGGGCTTGGCGATCCAACTGATCGTGTTGGGGTAGTCGTAGCTGTAGTCGAGGGTGTACGAGATCACCCTGACCATCGCATCGATGACCATGCGAGCCTCAGAGGCCCTTCCATCTTCATCCGTCACCAGGACCTCGACTTCCTTCACACCGTCGGCCCACTCCGGGTAGGCCTCAACGGCTGCGGCCACGGCAAAGATCTCTTCTGGGGTGGCCGCGATCTCAATGCTCTGTACGGTGCTGTCCGCCAAGTAGCGCTCCGATGTCCTGATTTCGATTCGCTCCAAGCGTAGCAAGGGCTGCGTGACCTCAGAATCGGCGAGCCAGAGCCAAACGATGCGATCGCGCTTCGGATGATCGAAATCACTCCTTGGGGGTTTCACACGCCAGACTCGGCGCAATCCCCCTACCGTGTTGCTCACGACGGGGCGACGCGAAGCGAGGGATTTGGTGGGAGACGACGGTGGAAAAACACGGAAAATCGCCGAACTCCCCCTTGGCGCAGACGACACGATGGGCGAAAGCGCCAAACACCCAGCAGGAGGAGAGAACTACAACAAGTCTGGTCGGTTGAAAAAGGAGTTCTATGAGCAAGAACTCGCCAGAATGCAAGAGGAACTCGTCAAACTCCAATACTGGGTGCAGGAGAAGGGCCTGAAGGTTCTGATCATTTTCGAGGGAAGAGGCTCCGCCGGCAAGGGCGGTGTGATCAAGCGCCTGACGGAACGGACCAGCCCCCGCATCGTGAAACTCGTCGCCCTGCCCAAGCCGTCGGAGCGAGAACAGACCCAGTGGTATTTCCAGCGATATGTTCAACACCTGCCAGGGGCAGGCGAGATCGTCCTGTTCGACAGGAGTTGGTACAACCGCTCGAACGTCGAGTGGGTCATGGACTTTTGCACTCCAGAACAGCACCAGGAGTTCTTGCGCAGCTGCCCGGAGTTCGAGCGGATGCTCGTTCGATCAGGGGTCAAGCTCCTCAAGTATTGGTTCTCTGTGAGCTGGGACGAGCAGCGGGAGCGTTTCGAGTCTCGCAACGAAGAACCTCTCAAGCGCTGGAAGCTCTCGGACATGGACCTCGAAGAACATCGACTGTACGTCAAGTACTCCATGGCCAAGGACACGACGTTCCAATACACGGACATCAAGCAGTCGCCATGGTTCGTCGTTCCCTCTGACGACAAACGAAACGCCAGGCTGAACTGCATAGACCACATCCTCTCGCAGTTCGAATACGCCGACATTCTCCCTAACCCCGTTGAACTGCCGGACCGCGAAGAACTCCCATACGTCCGCCCCCCGATGCACGAGCAGACATTCGTCCCCCAGGCGTACTGACCCTGTCGGCGTTGTCGAAAGTCAGCCGTGCCGAACTGGACGCCCGGTGGCTCGGAAGTAGCCGACGTTACGGCACATGGTGGCGCCCACCCTCCACTCGATCGCCTGGGGCTGATGCACGTCGCCGAAGTAGTGGAACGCCGGCCGATGGTCGCTGAGGTAGTCGGCGATCGCGACCGAAGCCCTCTCCTGGCGGCCGGTCACAACATCTGTGCGAAGTGGTCGGATGGCTGGAGGCACATGGGTGCAAAGGACATCGACGCCTCCGAGCGACGCCAGACGTTGCGCCATCTCATCCTCGGTGACCCGCCTGCCGCCCATGAAAGCGCTCACGGTGGCCCCGCCGACGAATCCGACGGAAAGACCCTCTATTTCGGCAACCGCCGCATCCATGAACGCCATCCCTTTGGGCAGGTGCTCGGCAAGTAGATCGGGCAGATCGACATTGCCATATGTGGCGAATCCTGTGGCGCCTTCCAGAGCGTTGGCGGCCGCGACATACTGGGCTCGCGCTCGCTCCAAGAACGCTGCTGGCAGATCTCGCTCCGTGCGTTCGAACACCGACCCCCACGCCGCCCTGGCGGCTGTGTAATCACCTGTGCGACGGTGTTCGGCTATTTCGGCGGCGAACTCGATCCCCAGTTCGTCTGTGACCATGCCCTCGAGAGTGCGGTAATCCAAGAAATTTAGGAAGTCTCCAAGGATGACCAAGGGTTCCCCGCGTTTGGCCACCGCCGCGAGAGCGCCGAACGCGCCATGGATGTCGGAGAGCAGCAGCATCACTCGACGCCGACTGAGCCCACGTAGAACCCAGCGCCCACCGCTGCAACGGCTGCGCCAACGGCCGCCAACAAGGAGGGCCAGCCGCCGAAGGTTGCCGACATTCCGGCAATCCCGAATGCGGTTACGGCGCCAATCGTCCGCTGCCAAACCAGACCGCTTCCTGACCCTGCCCCATCGGACAGGCCAGATACGACAAGCCAAACCAGGAGGCTGACGAATCCGATCAACAACGACCCGGCGTATACCCAGGTCACTGTTGGATCGCCCCCTGGGCCGAAACCGCCGCGGCAATGAGGATCACGAACCACAAACCGGCGACTATCGAAAGGATCCTGGGCCGCAGCATCACCTGGCCCGTATCACCTTGCGCATACCGGTATGCGTCGTGGGCGGCGATGCCCCACAACAAGATCCCGATGAATAGTTGGGCGGCGCCCCACGGCACTCGGCGTGAGATGACGAGGACAGTTCCGAATACGAGGGAGACAATCGACAGAATTCCTATTGTCAATCCGAGAATTCCTTGGCCGACCTTGAAATGGCCGCCCCCTGGGATCACAGACCATGACAGGGCTACCTTCGGTTCGATCCTGATGCCATCTCCGCCGCCGAAACTGTCATACACCGATTGGTGGCAGACAGGGCATTCCGTGTCCTCTACCGGAACGACCGTGTCGCAGAAGACGCAGGTCCACGTGGCTCCGGAAGCCGGCCTGACCTCGGCTTCAGACCCCGGTTCGACCAGCCTGCGAGAACCTGGCGGTGGCGGTGGCGGTGGTCCAGGGGCCCGCCTAGGAAGCGGAGGCGGCCCATCCGGTCTCGGGCTCGACGCTCGATTGTCAACCGCGGGCGCGGCCCCAGACGCTATTTCGGTCTTTTCGCCGACCGGCTCGGCCACAACAGGTTCGTGGCCGCCGAACGGTTCGAAGCACAGGCTGCACCACTTGGCTCCTGGTGGATTCGAAGCCTGACATGAAGAGCAAACGAGCTGGGCCGCCATCAACCAAGCGTACCGCCGATCCGCCCCAAAACACGCCTTGCGTTCGATGCGAACCCAGCCGTGCCAGAGCCGGCCCTATTATTCGACCATGGCTGACGAACTCAATCGATACAGCGCCCGCTTGACTCAGCGGGCGTCTCA
The DNA here is from genome assembly GCA_003229305.1 of Acidimicrobiia bacterium. Classification (GTDB taxonomy): domain Bacteria; phylum Actinomycetota; class Acidimicrobiia; order Spongiisociales; family Spongiisociaceae; genus SZUA-232. Next base: position 43,797 of record QIDH01000001.1, read on the forward strand.
AGGCGGATCGCAGGCGATGCTGTATGCGACCGGTCTAACCCCGGACGACATGGACAAGGCGCAGGTCGGGATCGCCTCCATGTGGTTTGAGGGCAACTCCTGCAACATGCACCTCAACGATCTGGCCGCCAAGGTCAAAGAAGGTGTGGAGGCCGCCGGCCTGGTCGGGATGCGTTTCAACACGATCGGGGTGTCTGACGGGATCTCCATGGGCACTGAGGGAATGCGTTTCTCCCTTCAATCTCGCGACCTCATCGCTGATTCGATCGAGACGGTGATGAGTGCCCAGTGGTACGACGCAAACATCTCGATCCCTGGATGCGACAAGAACATGCCTGGCGCGATCATCGCCATGGGTCGCCTCGACAGACCATCGCTCATGATCTACGGCGGAACGATCAGGGCAGGCGTGGCCCCATCGGGTGACCCGATCGATATCGGCAGTGCGTTCCAATCGTACGGGGAATTCATCGCCGACCGGATCACCAACGACGAACGCCTCGATGTGGTTCGGTACGCGTGCCCAGGAGCTGGGGCGTGTGGAGGCATGTACACTGCCAACACCATGGCGTCGGCCATCGAGGCCCTCGGCATGAGCCTCCCATATTCGGCCACTACACCGGCGACCGATCCGGCCAAATTCGACGAGTGTTTCGCGGCAGGTCAAGCCATCCTCCACCTCATGCAGAACGACATTCGACCCTCGACCATCATGACAAGGGCGGCTTTCGAAAACGCCATGGCTGTCACGATGGCTCTCGGCGGCTCCACCAATGCAGTGCTCCATCTGATCGCGATGGCGCACTCGGTGGGCGTTGAGTTGACGATCGACGACTTCCAGGCGACCAGCGACCGGGTTCCGTATCTCGCGGATCTCAAACCGAGCGGTCGTTATGTCATGGAAGATCTACACGCGGTTGGCGGCATTCCGGGAGTGCTCCAGCTGTTGATGGACGGCGGTGTGATCGATGGCGACTGTCTTACCGTGACAGGCAAGACGGTCGCTGAGAATCTCGAGTCTCTTCCCGGTCTGGCTGACGACCAACGGATCGTGCAATCAATGTCTCATCCGATCAAGGAGACGGGCCATATCCAGATCTTGCGAGGCAGCCTCGCCCCAGAAGGCGCTGTCGCCAAGATCACCGGCAAGGAAGGCCTGCAGTTCGTGGGACCTGCTCTGGTATACGACAGCGAAGAGGCGATGCTGGCAGCCCTCGAGCGCTCTGCAATCGGCCCTGGGGTTGTGATTGTGATCCGCTACGAGGGGCCGAGGGGTGGGCCTGGCATGCGAGAGATGCTCACACCTACTTCGGCGATAATGGGCGCAGGCTTGGGGGACGATGTCGCTCTATTGACAGACGGGCGGTTCTCAGGCGCGTCGCACGGGTTCATAATCGGACACGTCACACCTGAGGCCCAGGAGGGCGGTCCTATCGCCTTTGTCGAAGACGGCGACACCATATCGATCGATACGAAGACCCACGTGCTCAACCTGGACATTTCCGAAGACGAACTGGCCAGACGCAAGGCTGCATGGACCGCTCCGCCCTTCAAAGCCACCAGGGGCACCCTTGCCAAGTACATCAAGAACGTGAGCCCTGCGTCAGCGGGCTGCGTGACGGACGCCTAGCGACCCCACGAACCCCAAGCAACTCGAAGAGTTGCCTACAACCCTGGGTTCGATACGCCTACGAGGCGCGCCTCATGGCTGCCCTCAGTTCTTCGAGGACTTGCTGGTCCTTTTCCCTTGCCGCGGCGTGCTGCAACGATTCTGCCGCCTCGCGACCGCCGAGCTGACCTAGAGCCCAGGCGGCGTGGCCTCGGATTCTCGGACTCCGGTGCTCGAGGCACTCGGCTATCGACGCGACCTGGGCTGGTCCGCCTACGTTGCCAAGCGCGACGAGGGCATTGCGCCTCAAGAAGTTCGGATCGTTCTTTGGAAAGTAGAAACGGCCGTACTTCGTTCGGATCTCGTCGTCTGTAGATTCGATCAGATCGACCAAGTCGACCGTTCCGCGCGAATCCGTCGAGATCGAAAGTCGTTGGCCGCCAGGCGGACACGCCTCCAGGCAATCGTCGCAACCGTAGATCCGGTCTGCCATGGCCGTTCGATACTCAACAGGTATCCATCCTGGCGCCTGGGCCATCGCGGCCAGGCAGCGGCGGGCGTCCAAGACTCCCGGTTCGACGAGGGCCCCGGTCGGACATGCGGGCAGACAGGCCTCGCACGTGCCACAACCCCTGACCATCTGCGGGTCTGGTTCGAATTCATGATCGGTCACGATGGATCCGAGTAGCAACCATGGCCCGGCCGACGGGGTCATGGCCATCGTGTTTTTCCCCCACCAGGCAATGCCCGCCCGCACCGCTGCGGCACGGTCGACGAGCCGGTTGTCATCGACGAGGGTCTCGGCCAACGCGCCATCTGCACGCAAAGCTCGAACCAACGGCGCCATGGCGTCCGTCAGCGGCTGGTACGCATCGTCAACGGCGAAGCGGGCAATCCGACCCAAACCGGATCCTCGCGCCGGAGAGCCAGCCATCGGGAGGTAGCTACTCGCGACAACTACGAGTGACCTGGCCCAAACGAAGGAACGAACTACATCGGTGGCCGTCTGTGGATCTGCGTACGTAAAAGCGAGCCGAGCATTGAGGCCCGCCTCGACCCTGTTTTGGATCGTGACGGCAACTTCGTCGAATGGGTCCGCGTTTGTGAAACCGATGGCCTCGAGACCGGATTCGCCGGCGAGCTCGCGCAGGTGTGCCTTCGACAACATACGACGAGGGTATCGGACCAGGTTTCGTTCCCGTCAGGTCCGAGCAATGTTGCCCGAAATCGCGCTCAGAGGTCAACCCGCTACCGCTGCTCCTCCGTCTCGAGGTAGCAGCCGCAAACGGGGCACCAGGCCCTCGTCGGCGAGGGCGCGGAGTGCGGACGTCTCTACCTCGCTGAGCTCGAGCGACCGACGATCACTGGACAAGAGCATGGTCATCACGCAATCGTCACATGCGCTGGTGTGCTGCATCGCGCAGCAGTCGCAATCGATGACCAACCCCCGAACCTCGCTCGTGGTACTTGATTCAGATGTAGGTCTGTCTTTCCAAGATTGCATGTCGTCCTTCGAATCCGCATCGCTGGTTGGTGTGGGTGTTGGATGAGGGGGCCTGGGCCGGACGAACCCCGACCCCCTCACCGCCATCCCCGGCTTGCCTACTCCAATCCGCTTCTTGGCAGACACTACGAATCGGGTGTGACAAAACCGGACGACTCGCAACGATCGACTCGAATTCAGATTCGGTTGATCCATCCGGTCAGCGCTTGGCCCCACAGGCCAAGGGCGCCGACATGTTCCGAACCCTCCCTGACCCGCCGATCGGTAGAAACCACGATCGAGCTTCCTCCCAGCTCTGTTGCCAGCATGAGGATCTCATCATCTGCAAGGTGGCCTTGCGTGGTGAACCGCACCTCCACGCCACCAGGGCCGGACTCCGACGTGATTCCGCCCTCCTGACTCGAGTCGTATATGACGACCACTCTGTGCCTACTCACGGACAGCCGCCTCAATTTCGCCAGCTCTGCATTGAGTCGAGTCCGAAGCGTCGCCGATGCGAATTCCTGTGGATCCAACAGGTGCGTGACGTTGTAGCCATCGACCAGGAGCGTCACCGACTTTGGCAGCGAGATCACCCACTCGATGGCTGCGCGCGAATCCGGCGCCACTCCTGTCGGTAGGACTAGAGACAATTCGCCGAACGGGAGCGCAGGCTCGACAACGACGCTGTCTGGTCCAAACGCCACAACTACCTCGTCCAGGAACCGGGCCCGATTGATCGGATCGAGATCGCTCCACAGCGAACGGGCGGGGGGCCGTTCGGCCGGGCGCTCCGCCCTACGCTCACGGAGGAGCTCTCTCCTGACCGCACTGAATCTGTCTTTCGTCTCGGCGAGTTCCTTGGTCACAGACTCGAGCTTCGCCTCGAGGCCTGACCGCTCTCGCCGGAGCGATTCGATCTCGTCTGCCTCTTCGCTCCGACTTGTCCTTGCAGCAGAACGGGCCGCGGTAGTCCGGCCCTCCGCTTCTGAAATCGCGAGCTCTGCTCGGCGTTGCGTCCGTTTCGCCTTGCGCCGGCAAGAGGTGAGCTCTTCCTCCAGCTCGGCGATGCGTTTGGCCAGCCGACGCCCTTGCCTCTCAGCAAGCTCCACTTCGCCGTCCGCCCGCAGACCGGCCAGCCGCTCTTCCCAACCTTGCGGGCGACAAACAAACAGAGCAGACGCGGCGAGAGTCGGGATCTGCGAATCTGGGTCCGCCGTATCCCAATCGGCAACAACCTGGGCCCTGAACCACGAGTTGTTGTTCAATTCGTCGATGAGACTCCTGGCGAGAGGGGCTGGCAGGTTCCGGCCAGTCTGTTGGGAAACCCGCACCAGGCGGGCTGGAATCTCTTCGGGTTCGAGCCGCCGCAACGTAGCCCTGGCCGCGTCAACGGCCGGCCCAAACATCTCCAATGCGCTCTTGTCCATTCCGCTCACATCCGCCACGATCAAATACGAGGTTGACAAGAGTCTGCCAGCGAACGCATACTTCCGCGAGATGATCAGCAACCTTCTCGTAGTAATTCAGTAGCGCACGCGTCACATCCCCGACGTGTGCGACACCATGCCCTCCCAACCGGGGGGCATTTTTCTTGCCCGATCCGCCCACAGACCCAGCCGACCCACGAACCAAAGGAACAGAAGATGAGCGAGACGACCGGAGCCCACGCCCTGATCAAGTCCCTCGAACATGAGGGAGTCGAGGTGGCGTTCGGAGTACCCGGCGGCGCGATCCTGCCCGTCTACGACCCACTGTTGGACTCGCCTATCCGCCACGTTCTGGCTCGCCATGAACAGGGGGCCGGGCATATGGCCCAGGGTTACGCATGGGCCACAGGCAAGGTCGGAGTGACCATCGCAACGTCGGGGCCTGGAGCCACGAATCTCGTGACACCGCTCGCGGACGCCCTGATGGATTCGGTCCCACTCGTCGCGGTCACTGGTCAGGTGCCCACATACGCGGTCGGCAACGACGCTTTTCAGGAGGCCTACACCACTGGCATCACTCTGCCTGCCACTAAACACAACTATTTCGTCACCGATGTCGAAGAGATCTCATCCGTCGTGCACGAGGCTTTCCACATTGCCTCTTCTGGTCGGCCTGGCCCGGTCCTAATTGATATCCCCAAGGACGTGCTCAACGCAAGAACCGTCTGGTCAGAGCCGGGAGAGCTCCACCTGCCTGGCTACAAGCCCACGACCAAACCTCACCCTCGCCGAATCGCCGAGGCAGCCGAGATGATCGCTGCCGCAGAGCGACCGGTGCTCTATGTCGGGGGAGGCATCATCAAAGCGGAGGCTACCGAACAACTGACCGCTCTGGCCGAGGCGACAGGGGCGCCGGTGGTGACCACGCTGATGGGCAGGGGTGCGATGTCAGACCACCACCCCAACGTGCTCGGGATGTCAGGCATGCACGGTGTCTACACCGCAACCTCGGCCATGCAAAAGGCGGATCTGCTGGTTGCTATTGGGGTCCGTTTCGACGACAGGGTGACAGGCGACCCTGAAGCGTTTGCGCCATTTGCCAAGGTGATTCACGCCGACATCGATCCCGCCGAGATAGGCAAGGTGCGCGAGCCGGAGGTGCCGATCGTGGGCGACGCCCGCCAGGTCCTGGTCGGATTGCTCGAGGCGTGGGGCGAACGTGAAACACCCAACCTGGACAAATGGTGGACGACGCTGCGCAATTGGCAGGAGGACTATCCGCTTCGGTACGACCAGCAGGATGACGGTCCGATCAAGCCCCAGTATGTGATCGAGCAGATCTACGAGGCAACGGGAGGCGATGCAACGGTGGTGGCCGGAGTCGGCCAGCATCAGATGTGGGCATCGCAGTTCTGGAAGTTCGATGATCCCCGCCGCTGGATCAACTCTGGCGGCCTGGGCACGATGGGCTTTGCCGTCCCAGCAGCGGTGGGCGCCAAGGTCGGGACTCCAGACGAGTTGGTGTATGCGATCGACGGGGACGGTTGCTTCCAGATGACCTTCCAAGAGATGATCACCGCGGCCGAGGAGAACGTACCTGTCAAGGTGGCCGTGATCAACAACAGGGCGTATGGCATGGTTCGCCAGTGGCAGCGGCTGTTCTACAACGAACGTTTCTCCGCATCAGACCTCGGCTCAGGCATCGACTACGTGAAGCTGGCAGAGGGCATGGGATGTGTGGGTCTCAGAGCCGAAAAGCCTGAGGAGGTTGCCGACGTCGTCAGCCGTTCGTTGGAAATCAATGATCGCCCCGTGATCACCGAGTTCGTCGTCGACCGGGACGAGATGGTGTTCCCGATGGTTCCGGCCGGCGGATCGAACGACATCATCATCAACGGACCGGAGGATCTGTGACGGAGCAGCACACTCTCAGCGTCCTCGTCGAGGACAAACCAGGTGTATTGGCCAGAGTGGCGTCGACGCTCGCCAGGCGGGGGTTCAACATTCACTCCCTCGCCGTTGGACCGACCGCCGAAGCTGGCATGTCGAAAATGACGGTGGTCGTGAACGCCCCAGAGTTGGAGCAGGTCAAGAAACAGCTCCACAAGCTCATCAACGTTGTGAAGATCACCGAACTGGACCAGCATTTCGCCATCGAGCGCGAGATCATGCTGGTGAGGGTCAACGCCCCACCAGGCAAACGCGGAGAAATCCTCGAGGTGGCCTCAATCTTCAAGGCAACCGCGGTCGACGTCGCAGCCAACTCGATAACCTTCCAGGTGACCGGCCAGCCCGCCAAGATCAACGACTTCTTGGACCTGATCCGCCCTTACGGGATGATGGATCTGGTGAAATCAGGGCGTATTGCACTGGCAAGAGAACCGAAGGCGAGGAAGCTAAAAGCGACCGGATAGACACCGGTTGCAAGCGCGGCCTGGCTGTGCCGCGACCAGCCGGTCCTGTCGATCTGCTACCAATGCGTCTTCGCAGCGAACCCAACAATCCCAGTCACGAAGGAATCCCACATGGCAACGATCTACTACGACCAGGACGCAGACTCCTCGATCATTCAGGATCGCAAGGTCGCGATTATCGGTTATGGCTCCCAGGGTCATGCCCATTCTCTGAATCTGCGCGATTCCGGGGTCGAGGTCGTCGTGGGTCTGCGCGAGGGTTCGAAGAGCCGGATGGAGGCCGAGGGTGAGGGGTTGAAGGTCATGATCCCTGCCGAGGCCGCGGCCTGGGCAGATGTGGTCATGCTGCTGGTTCCTGATCAGCACATGGCGGACATGTACAAGGCGGAGATCGAACAGCACATGACGGCCGGCAAGGCGCTCATGATGGCCCACGGGTTCAACATCCATTTCGGCGAGATCAGCCCTGCGGACGACATCGACGTGCTGATGGTGGCCCCAAAGGGCCCAGGGCACCTGGTGCGCCGCACTTATACCGAGGGCTCGGGAGTGCCAAGTCTGCTGGCGGTTCACCAGGATGCGACCGGCAACGCCAAGGCTCTCGGAATGTCATATGCCTGGGCTAACGGCGGAACCCGGGCAGGAGTGCTCGACACGACCTTCAAGGAAGAGACCGAGACCGACCTCTTCGGCGAGCAGGTCATCCTCTGTGGTGGTCTCGCCGAGATGGTCAAGGCCGCATTCACCACACTGGTCGACGCCGGCTACCAACCGGAGTCTGCCTACTTCGAGACGCTGCACGAACTGAAACTGATCGTCGACCTGATGTACGAGGGTGGACTTTCGTGGATGCGATATTCGATCTCGGACACAGCCGAGTACGGCGACTACCAGACCGGGCCCAAGATCGTCACCGATGACACCCGCGCGGCCATGCGCCAGGTGCTGACCGACATCCAATCGGGAGATTTCGCCCGCCAGTGGATGGCAGAGGCTCGGGCCGGCGCCCCCAACCTGCTGGCGCAGCGAGCCGCGGACCGAAACCACCAGGTCGAACAGGTCGGCGCCGAATTGCGCGACCTGATGCCCTTCCTGACGCCCAAGGCTCCGCCCAGCTGAATCTCCGGCCGACCCGCTGTTTCGGATCGGCTAGCTTCTCCTGACAGGGAGGAGTCGCCATGACAACCGACAGCGGATCGCCTGACGAAACAGGGGACCGTGGGGAACCGGCGGACGATGAGCTTCCGGGTTTTACTCCGGCGCCGACACCACCGGAAGAGATCGAAGCACTCCAGCGAGAATCCGAAGCACTTCGCCAAGCCGATGCCGAGCTGGATCGTTGGTTCGAAAACGACTTTGGCGGTATGAAGGCGTTGAAGTATTTTCTTGTGGAATATGACCAAGGGTGGGATGAATCCCGTCCGTCAGACATCGCCAAGCGCTTCCCGGAGTTGCTTGTCGTGGTCGATCTGCTCGCCCTCAATCCGGATATCCGTTTGTCCATTGGCGAGCCGCGTTGGTCTCGGCTGGCACGCGAAACCAAGGTCAATTTCCGCGAAATCAGCGAATCACTGCATCTCAATCTGAAGGAAACGATCGGTGAGGAGTCGGCAGTCGATCAGACTCAAACACTGGACACTCCAAGGGAGACGGATCGTTCTGACTTGTTCGATGACGTCCCAGACAAGTCATTCGACGCCGGCCGCCTGGTTGTACCGGGAGAACACATAGATATCGAGCCTTCTGGGCTTGGCAGCGCCGGACCGATGATTTCGCGCTGGATTTGGGTCGGCGGGGGTTTCGGGGTCATTGGGCTAGTCCTCGTTGGGGTCTTCGTTTTCGGTGGATCGGACGATCCTGATCCTCCGGTTCTTGAAGATGAGCCTTCGGTCGCTGCCGAGGAGACTATGGCAACTATCGACAAACCACCAACCTCCATTGCGGAAGAGGAGCCTGCCACCACGGTCGTTGCTGAGGAAGCTGGGACTCTGGTAGCCGATGTTGCGGCTTCCGCCTTTCCTGTGGGCTGGAACTTCACCGCCACCAAAACCGCCGTCATCGTGCCCGCACCGGACTTCATCAGCGCCACTCCCATCGGGGCGGTGCTGCCCTGGTCCGTCGAGGTGACAGAATCATGCACCGGCGACGACTGCACATACACCTCCGTGGTCCGACCCCTCATCCCCGAGGTTGTGAGCGGTGAGGTTCCCGAAGCCACATGGGTCGTCGAAGGGGCGGATTGGTCATTGGACGCAGTTTGGTTCTCCACCCAGTCGTCCTTCGGCGAGACCGTCTGCCTGATCGAGAAACACTGGACCTACCAGTTCACGGTGACCGAAGCAGAGGTTATCGAAGGTCGTTCAGTTGCGACAGCAATTTCGGGCACCTGGATCCAGAGAGACAAACTCGACCTTGCGGCGTCAACCGGCGACCTCTCGTTTTGCGGCGAACCCTGGGAATTGGCCGACGAGTGGTCGGTCGTGGGCATAGGGACAGGCTGAACAGAGAACTACCGCCTTCTCGGCGTTTACACACTTGCGTTCGGTAATTGCCGGCAAGCGATGGACTCTTTCGCTGAGGCTGGTCTCGACGTGACGTATCAGTCATTCCTCTTTGGGAGTGCCACTGGCTTCTTTGGCCAAAAACCGAAAGAAGCTTTGAACTAGTGATTGACCTCAATGCGGACCGGATCCCAAAGTCGATCTCCGCTTTACCCTGATGCTCAATCCGGGCTAACCCTGATGGAAGTGAGATCATCGAGGACTCATAATTCTTGAATGGAACGACGAAGAACGGCATACGGACCCCATGTAGCTGTCGCCAAATGGATTCTCGGCGGTATGGCACTGACCCTTGTCATCACGGCTGTGATTCAAGCTGACGACGCCCTCAAGAAGGCGCCACTCAGCTGCATTGGAGCTTATCTGG
>QIDH01000002.1 GCA_003229305.1 Acidimicrobiia bacterium
ATACTTGCTCGGGTTCGCCACCCCCCTCCGGCCTGACGGCCTCGTCCCCCCAGGCATCCGCCTCCTTCGTCGCCGGACGGGGGGACAGGTAGTCGACGCACCGTCTTGTTGGCTGTGGCGGATCCGCCGGGTTCCTTGACTCCACGCCTAGCGTGGTGGGGTGGGACGGATTGGAACGCTCAACGAGGGGAGCCTGCACGCCGAGCTCAAGCGGCTCGAGGCGTTGCCTGGCGATCGATTCGAGGTTCCGCTCGGTACGTACGTCATCGACATCGTGCGCGGAGATCAACTCATCGAAATCCAGACGGGGCCGGCTGCGCCAATGGGACGCAAATTTGATGCTCTGCTCGGGTCGTACGAGATCAGAGTGGTGCATCCGGTGGCGATGACCTCCTATTTGCACAGTCCGGACAAGCCTCCTCGTCGTTCACCGGTGAGGAGAAGCGCCTACGAAGTGTTCGCCTGGCTGGTCGGGGTGCCGACCTTGCTCGACCATCCGAACTTCTCACTCGACGTCCTTCTGATTGCCGAAGATCGGATCCGCGAACACGACCCATCGCTGAGGCGGAGGAGAGGCGGCTGGAGGGTTGTCGATCGAAGGCTCCGAGAAGTGCTCGACCGCAACGAGTACCGCGACCCGGCGGATCTGCTCACGTTGGTCCCGGCCAGCCTGCCGACAGAATTCACCACTGCCGACCTGGCTACCACAGCAAACATTCCCCGCCGCCTGGCCCAGCAGATGGCCTATTGCCTACGGGCCACCGGCGGTCTAACCGAGTTAGGCCGCTCCAAAGCCGGCATCCACTACAGCCTGCGAGATTAACGAACCCAGGGTGGTACCCAGGGTTCCTGGGGTCGCTATAGCGACCATTTCGGCCCCGAGAACGGTGAGATCGGGCCACCGCTTGGCTGCGGTGAGCACAATTTCCGCCTGTGCCCACAATCCGATCCTTGTCTACCTCAGTCCCGGCTTTGCGCGGATAGCACTATCGAGATCATCTTCTCGAGACGTTCTTCGCCTTCCTGCGGCTCGAACCAGGTGGTCAGCTCGAGCGAGACCGTGCCATGGAGTGCGGCCCAATAGTTTCGCGATTGCTCGCCTGGATCGGAGTTCGCGAACAGCCCATCGTCCTGTCCTTCTTGGAACACGCCGGCGACGATCTGCTGGAGGCGCCTCGCGCCCTCACGGTCGTCCGGCGATGGGAGCAGTTCCCTGACTCTCGGCCCATAGATGAGTTCGTACATGTGGGGTTCGGCAACTGCGAACGAACGGTACGCCCTGGCGATCCGGTGGAGCCGACTGCTCGGTAGATCAGCGCCAAGGGCCGCTTCGCCCATGACGTCCCCGAGACGCTCGAAGCCGTCACTGTAGAGCGCCTCGATAATCCCGGGCTTGCCGCCATAGTGGCTGTATATGACTTTGGTGGACGCGCCAACATCTGCGGCGATTGCCCGGACGGAAAGCCCCCGAAGCCCGTCGGCGGCGAGTAGCCGGGCGGCAGCGTTGAGGATCGCGGCGCGGAGGTCCTCCTTTTGTCTTTTTCGGCTCGACGTGTAATCGAAGGGCAGTCCTGCCACGTAAACATCCTCATGTTGGTTCGACTCGCCGCCTAAAGGTACTACAGTTTCTTTGGACAACATTGTTACCAGTTCGGAGGTTTGCACATGCCCAGTTACTTCATCGCTCATTTCAGCATCACGGACCCTGACGGTTACGCAAGCTACATCGAAAAGGTCGTACCGCTCATTCAAGCCAACCAGGGGCGATTACTCGTCGCTGATGACGCGGCAAGCCTCATCGAGGGGCACTTCGAGGACGGACGCGTCGTCATAATCGAATTCCCGTCTGTCGAACAAGCTCGTGCCTGGCAGGCCACGCCTGAATATCAGGAGGCAAAACAACTCCGCAGAGCAGCCACGGACACACACTCGATGATCCTCGTCGCCGGGTTTGACCCTTCCGCCGCCTGAGGGCAGAACACGTGTCAGCTGAAAGCGACTTCGACCGGCTCACTGCGGGTTTCATACGGCGACCTGAGGTGAGCAGAGGCCGAATGTTCGGGTGGTCAGGGCTCAAGGCTGGTCGGCGTTTTTTTGCACTGACAATCGAGGACCGGCTGATTGTGAAACTACCAGCCGCCGAAGTCGAAGCCCTGGTGAATGAGGGTACGGCAACTCAGTTTGATCCCGGCTGGGGACGAGTGAAGAAATTGTGGGCCGATGTTGGCCCTGAACAAACTTCGGTATGGACAGAGCTCGTGGAGAGGGCCTACCAAAACATCGTGTCGCTCGAAGGCCGGCCCTGAGTTGGGGCGTGCCTTGGGTCCTCCCAGTCGTGACCACGCCATGAGGAGCGCGCGCCAACTGAAAGGGAGTGGAGTACTAGGCCGCGAGCTGCCTGTAGCGGTTCAGAGCGTCTTGCCATCCCAGAAGCTCACTGTCGGTGTAACAGTCAAGGGTGGAATCGGTGACCATCATGCCGGTGTGTTGGAAGGCGTAGATGTAGGCGGGATCGAGGCCCAGCTCTTCCATGTCTGCGACGATTTCGGTTTCCAACCGGGGAGGGATGGCCAGGTTTCTGCCACCTGCAGCCCTCCCACACGGTGTGTGTTGCATCATTTCCCCTTCACGACCACCAGTTTCGATAACCGAGCGGCACCCGCACTCATTCCAGTCACTCATGAAAACAGCATCGGCGAAAAACTCCACGAATCTGAGGTCGGATTTTCGCGCTCTCAATGGATTCGAGCGTTCTCAACCACTCCGTGGGCCGAGAGACCCACGTAAAGTGTTGTACATGTGACATTCAGGACCGTAATGTCACATCATGGCGCGCTCCAATGCTGACACAGCCGACCGGATTCTCGACGCCGCGCTCTATGTCATGGAGTCCAACGATCCACCCCGATTCACGGTCGAGGCTGTCAGCCGATCAGCGGGGGTGAGCCGCCAGACCGTATACCGATATTTCGATTCGGGCCAGGCTCTCAGGAGCGGGATCGTCGAGCGACAAGACCGGAGATTCGTCGCTGGTCTACAGAAACAGTTTGCAGCGGCGGACAGCCTCGCAGACGCCATGCGAGACACCGCGAGGCTCGCGCTTGATCTGTTCCGTCCGGTCAATTCCATTCGACGAGACAGGTTTGACTCGGGCCTAGGCGCCCGAAAAACCACGTCCTTCCTCCTCGGACTCTTCGCCGACCACGCCGGCCCAGCCGTACCGAGACACACTGTGCAGAGTGCAGCTGACACCTTCATGCGTCTAATCGCGTCTTACCTGGTGACCCCTGACGGACTAACGGACCGTCAGATCGCTGACCGTATCACCGCCGTCGTCTTGCCTGCCCTGACCAACGACTGATCCTTTCAGGTCCGCGGGGGCGTCAGATTCCCGACCCCCGGTCGGTGCGGCCCTGATCGCGCACCCACCAAGCATCTCCCCTTGATCTAAACCTCCTCCGGATCCTCGTCACCGCTGACAAATGCTCCAGGATCAGCCTCGAAAGCCACCTGGCAGCCTGCCGAACAGAAGAAGTGGCGTCGACCATCGACCTCGAGTGAGAACTTGGCGCCAGAGGGCTCGACCGTCATGCCACAAACCGGGTCGGCCGACGCGTCCGGCCTCTCGGCGACGACAACGGGACGCACCACTCCCTCGGCCCTTCGGCGGACGAGGTCGGCCAACACTGCCACAGCAATCTCTTCGTGCTCGATAGGTCCAAGATCCAGGCCGGCCGGAGCGTCGATGCGGTCCATGGCCTCTTTCGACATGCCGCGGCCAACTAGCCAGTCCATCACCGAGCGGGCTCGCTCCCCACTCGTCACCAAACCCACGTATCCGGCCTCGGTGGCCAAGACCGCTTCGAGGGCGACTTCGTCGTAGTGCCCCTGAGTCGCAACAACGACGAAGGTTTCGCTGTCAATTGTGAGCTGCGACAGGTCGAGTCTGTCGATCACTACGTCCGCCGTCGTTTTCTCAGGCGTGCCACCGTCGTCGACCAGGGCGGTGCGCCATCCGAGCACCTCTGCCATACCAAGCAGCGTGTGCACGGCGGGCGATCGTCCGATTACAACCAGTTGGGGTGAAGGAAATTGCGGTTCCACGAACACTTCCATCGCTCCCTCGCTCTCACACGCCATCGCAACCGAAACAACTCCTGGCCGATCCCCCGCGTCGCCTCCCACACCCATTGACAGCAACCGTGACCGGCCGTCCGTGAGGGCGCTCAACGCTTCTCGCACAAGGGTGGGTTCGGCACAGGCACCCCCGATCCAGCCTTCTACGGAACCATCGGCATGGATTATGGCCCTTCCCCCTTCTTTGCTTGACGAGGGACCCTGCCGCCAGACGACCGTTGCCAGAACGAACGAGGTTCCGACGCTGCGCAGGTCTGCGGCTCTGGCGAGAATGCGATCCGGTCTCACCTGAGCTCGATCAGTCTGCTGCCTTGACCGCCGCCCAAACCCGGTCCGGCAGGATCGGCATGTCGAGAGTGGTCACGCCAAATGGTCTCAGCGCGTCGATGACCGCGTTCACATAGGCGGCCGGTGAGCCGACAGTCGGTGATTCCCCGACCCCTTTGGCGCCGATCGGATGATGAGGCGAAGGGGTCACGGTCTCCAGGAGCTCGAATTTGGGGGTCTCGTACGCGGTAGGCACGAGGTAGTCCATGAAGTTGGAACCGATGCAATTGCCATCTTCATCGAACGTGAGCCATTGCATGTTCGACTTGGCGAAACCCTCGGTGAGCCCACCGTGGATCTGACCCTCGACGATCATCGGATTGATCCGCACCCCACAGTCGTCGAGCGCGACCATGCGATCCACTTTCCAAGTGCCTGTCTCAGGATCGACCTCGACCACCACGAGGTAGCTCCCGAATGGGAACGTCATGTTTGGTGGGTCGTAATAGTGCACGCCTTCGAGGCCCGCCTCCATGCCCTCCGGATGGTTGGTGTAGGCGGCGAAAGCTATCTCCTGAATCGTCGAGCCTTGGTCTGGCGATCCCTTCACGAAGAATCGGCCCGGCTCCCATTCGAGATCGTCAGGGTTGGCCTCAAGCAAATGGGCGGCGATCAAGCGTGCCTTGTCTCGCAGTTTGCGGGCGATGATCGCGGTTGCCGCGCCGCCGACCGGTGTCGACCGGGAGGCATACGTGCCAAGGCCGTACGGCGTGTTGTCGGTGTCGCCCTCCTGCACTGCGATGTCGGTCGAAGGGATACCGAGCTCCTCAGCGACGATCTGGGCGAAGGTGGTTTCGTGACCCTGACCCTGCGTCTTGACGCCGAGTTTGAGGATGGCCTTGCCGGTCGGGTGGATGCGCAACTCGGCAGAGTCGAACATCTTCAGCCCGATGATGTCGTAGTCACGGCTCGGACCTGCACCCACCACTTCCGTGAAACTGGCGATTCCAATACCCAGGTAGCGCCCCTCCGCCCTGGCGTCTTCCTGCTCCTTGCGCAGGTTCTCGTAGTCCACCTCGTCGAGCACCTTTTGCAGTGCGGTGTGGTAGTCGCCTGAGTCGTATACGAACCCGGTTGCCGACTCGTACGGGAACTGTTCCGGCTTGATGAAGTTCAGCATACGGAATGCCGCGGGGTCCATCCCGATCTGGTGGGCTGCGTTGTCTGCCAAACGCTCGATCAGATAGGACGCCTCTGTGACCCTGAACGAACAGCGATAGGCCACACCACCAGGCGCCTTGTTTGTATAGACGCCCCTTGCCTTCACATGGGCGGCGCCCATGTCATAGGACCCTGTGCAGATGTGGACGAGGCCTGCCTTGAACTTCGAAGGCTGAGCATCGGCGAAGAAAGCCCCCTGGTCGGAAAGGATCTCCGCCCGCATCGCAGTAATGCGACCGTCGGCATCCAGAGCCAGAGCTCCCTTCATGTGATAGTCGCGGGCGAATCCGGTTGTGAGCAGGTTCTCCGTTCTCGTCTGGACCCACTTGACAGGGCGGCCGAGAAGAAGCGAAGCAGCGGTCGCCACCACGTAACCCGGATAGATGGGCACCTTGTTGCCGAAGCCGCCTCCGATGTCAGGCGAGATGATCCGAATGTTCTGCTCTGGCAATCCGGCCACGAGAGCGAACAGCGTCCGGTGGGCGTGGGGGGCCTGAGACGTAAGGTAGATCGTCGCCTTGCCGGTTATCGGATTCAGGTCGGCGACGACCGCGCAAGTCTCCAATGGTGCAGGATGGGAACGTGGGTAGAAGGTTTCCAACTCAACGACGTTGACTGCTTGAGCGAAGGCGGCATCGGTGGCCGCTTCGTCTCCCGCCTCCCAGTCGTAGACCACATTGTCGGTCTGGTCCTCTTTGTCCGTGCGGATGATTGGCGCGTCCGGCTCGAGACCCTGCTGGGGTGAAGTGATTGGAGCCAGCGGCTCGTAGTCGACGTCGATGAGCAGCACGGCGTCTCGCGCGACATACGGATCCTCGGCGATGACGGCGGCCACCTCTTGGCCCTGAAAACGGACCTTGTCTGTTGCTAACACGGCCTGTGTATCGCCCGACAGGGTCGGCATCCAGGCAAGATTATGCTCGGCGAGCAACTCCCCCGTAACCACCGCTATGACCCCAGGCACGGCAGCTGCGGCGGCGGTGTCGATACTCTTGATCTCGGCGTGGGCGAACGGACTGGCGAGGATTGCCATATGAGCCATGTTCGGCAGCACTACATCGTCGACGTAGGTGCCTCCGCCTTGAATGAACCTGTCATCCTCTTGGCGCTTGACACTGTGACCGATGCCACCGATCTCCGGTGACGTGGCTGGTTCCTGCAATGTGGTCATGCCGTGGCTCCTGATTCGGCCGCCGACAACTCAGCGCCGGCGGTTTGGATGGCTTTGACGATGTTCATGTATCCGGTGCAGCGGCACAGATTACCGCTTATAGCCCACCGGACCTCGTCGTCGGTTGGGTTTAGATTCTCTTCGAGCAAAGCCTTGCCGACCAGCATCATGCCTGGAGTGCAGAATCCGCACTGCAGGCCGTGCTCCTCCTTGAAGGCGGCCTGGATCGGATGGAGTTCGCCATTCTTGAGACCTTCGACGGTCTGGATCTCGTGCCCGTCCGCCTGAAAGGCAAACATGGTGCAGGACTTCACGGGAGTGCCATCCAGCAGCACTGTGCAGACGCCACAGCTCGTGGTGTCGCACCCTATGTGGGTGCCGGTCAGGCTGAGATTGGTACGGATGAAATCGACCAGCAGTGTCCTGGCCTCGACTTCCGCAGTGCGGGCGGCACCGTTGATGGTGACATTGACCTCCATGCGCGCTCCCTTCAATCCTGCGCCTTGGCGAGAGCCGAAGCCAGACCTCGCCTGGTGAAAACTCTCACGACATCCCGTTTGTATTCAGCCGGCCCCCTTATGTCCGAAACGGGATCGGCGGCTGCCGCTGCAGCGTCCGCCGCTGCAGCAAACAGTTCCTCAGATGGGGCGTTGCCGACCAAGATTGCCTCCGCGTCTGAAGCTCTGGTGTTGACATGGTTCACCGCGGTCAGGGCAACCCCGGCCTGAGCGATGGTGCCGTCTCCGGCCAAATCCAAATGAATCGCCACAGCAACGGTGGCGTAGTCGCCGATCTTGCGCTCCAGCTTGAGATAGTCGCCGCCGCCGGCTCCCGCGTAGTTCGGAACCCTCACTTCGGTGACCATCTCGCCTTCTTGCAGTGAGTTGGTGAAGAAGTCCTTTACGAACTCATCGATGGGGATAACCCGCTCGCCGGAGCTGGACGTCGCCACCACCTGAGCCCTGACTGCCAACATCACCGAGTTCCAATCGCCCTCTGGGTCACAGTGGGCGATTGAGCCACACATGGTTCCCCGGTTGCGAACCACGGGATCAGCCACCCAGGGTGCTGCGGCCGCGACCGTGTGGTTCGCCACATCGGCTCGCACGACATCTGCGTGCCTGGCCAACGCGCCAACGGACATGTGGCCATTCACCTGCTTGATTCCGTCCAAGTCAGGGATCTCGTTGATGTCGACGAGATGAGTCGGCGCCGCGACCCTCAGCTTCATCATCGGGATGAGGCTTTGGCCTCCGGCCAAGACCCGGCCGTCATCACCGAGATCCGCAAGCTTGGCCAACGCCTCATCGAGGGTTCTGGCCTTTGTCACCTCAAACGCAGCTGGATACATGTGTACCTCCTGTCGCCATATGTTCGACGCTGAGGCTATTCGCCCGCCAGCTCGCAAGACCGGGAGACTGGTATCAACTCTGCGAGCTGTTTGGCCCGATTATGGCTTTGTCGGTGACCCAATCGGATCAGATTGGTCTAGAGAAGGCGGCGCCTGGCGGCTTCAGCTGCGGCCTCGGCGCGGCCACCGACCCCGAGTGTTCGAAAGATCGAACCGAGGCGCCTCTTCACCGTGGCCTCACTCACGAAAATCGAATCGGCGATCTCGGCGTTCGAAGACCCCTTCGCGACCATTCTCAGAACGTCGAGATCCTGGTCGCTGAGGGATCGGCTCTCGCCAGGCTTCGAACCAAACAGCTGACCGAGGATCTGGTCGGTCACCCGAGGACTCAACACATGACTCCCGGCCGCAACCGACACCACTGCATTGACGAGGATCGAGTCTGAGTCTCCCTTGAGCACATACCCGTAGGCGCCGGCCTTTAGGGACTGGGTGACGTACTCCTCGTCATCAAAGGAGCTGAGCATCAGGACTTTGGCATCGGCGTCCAGCAGGAGAATTCCGTCGAGCACATCGAGTCCTGAGCCATCCGCCAATCTGATGTCAAGAAGAGTGACGTCGGGATGTGTGGCCGAAAAGGCCTCGAGGGCGCTGGCCACTCCGTCCGCTTGGCCGACCACAGAAATGTCCTCGTGGTTCGACAAGAGCGACCGGATGCCCTGTCGCACCACAGGGTGATCGTCGACGATCAACACGCCTATGTCCGTCATGTCTCGTCAATGGGAAACGACACCCTGACTTCGGTCCCGGTTCCCACAGTCGAAACGATCTCGAAGGATCCGCCGAGGCCCTCCGCACGTTCGCGCATACTCAGCAGCCCGAATCGAGCGTGAGCGGATCCGTCAAGGATCCCAACATCGAATCCCTTGCCCTCGTCGCAGATCGAAACGGTGAGTTTGTCAGGGTTGAAGCCGATCTCAACAGTGGCGTAGTCGACTCCGGAATGTCTGGCGGCGTTCTGCAGAGCCTCCTGGACGACTCGATAGGCGGCGACTTCCGAGCGGGACCCGACTCGTCTGACGTTTCCTCGGACGTTTACTTCGCACGAGACGCTGAAGAATCGCGCCAGCCTTTCAGTCAGCCGCTTCACTGCCGCCGGTAGCCCCAAGGTCTCCAGGGTCGGAGGGTGAAGGTCGTTCACGACCCTCCTCACCTCTTGTTCTACTTGGCGGAGTATGCCCAAGGTGGCAGATAGAGAGTTCGGAAGACCGGCCGGATCGGTGTTCGGGACACCAGCGGACGGTTCACCTTTCGCCAGGTCGAACTCCATCCCATTCGACGCCTCAGCGACAGGCACCGGCACCGGACCTCCCCAGGCCTGGTTTTCGAGCAGGCCTTTCAGCCGTTCCTCTGTGGCCTTGAGCTCGAGCATCGCGCCGATCAGAAGCTGGTTGACACCATCATGGAGATCCCTGGCAATACGGCGCCGCTCGGCCTCCTGCACGTCGACGGTTTCGGTGAGAACCGACTGGAGCTCATCTGCGTGGCGGGCCAACGAATCTTTGGCGGCATTGAGTTCGCTGGTCCGCTCGGCGACAGTCCTCTCCAAACCCTCGTTGGCTTGCTCGAGAGCCTCGTTGAGCTGGGCGTTGCGAATGACAATCGCAACCTGGGCGGCATAGGTGTCCATGAGTCGCTCGTGGTCATCGTCATAGCGAGACTGCCGATTCGCCACACCGATCATTCCGATCGCATGATCGTGGAACCGGAGGGGAACGCCCAGGAAGGTCCCGACCAGCGGGTGGCCACTCGGCTGCCCGACACGGTTGGGATCCGTCTGGGCATCGTCGACCCGAGCAGCCCGGTTCTCCAGAATGACGCTCGCGAAAAGGTTGGGCCGGAGAGGAATAGTCCGATGCTCGGAGAAGAAGGCTCGACTCGGATGAAAGCCCCGGATCGCGACAATCTCCAATGACGCTAGGTCTGGATCGACGAGGCCAATGAAACCGAACTGTGAAGCAGTGAGATCGAGGCAATGGGCAAGAGCAGTGTCCAATACCTCCGGCACACTTCGCAGCGCCGATAGCTCGACGCCCAGGTCATATAGGGCCTTGAGTCTTTCCGCTCGTTCTGTCGTCATCGCATCCTCAAACTGACGATACAACAGGCCCGTGCCGGTGTGCGCAGGAGCGAGTCACTATTCAGCGGTGTTCTGTATCCCCTGCCAGAAGCTGGAGAATGTGGGGAAGCAGAGGTTCGACCGCCTCGAGACTTTCGCTGACGCCTTTCGGACTTCCTGGCAGGTTGAGGACCAGGCAGCGCCCAACGACACCACTGACACCGCGCGAGAGGGCTGCCATCGGAGTCTTGGCCAGTCCAGCTGCTCGCATCAGTTCGCTGACGCCAGGCGCCTCGCGGTCCAGGACTTTGCGGGTCGCCTCCGGCGTCACATCTCGTGGGCCAAATCCCGTGCCGCCCGTTGTCACGATCAAGTCGTGGTCTCGAGCCGCGACATAGATGGCCGCACTGATCTGGTCGGACTCGTCCGGCACGACGGCCCTTGCGACCGAGAAATCGAGGGCCACCAGCCGCTGCTCGATTGCCTCTCCAGAGTCGTCTTTACGAGTCCCGTGGTGAACACCATCAGAAACTGTGAGTGCGAGAGCGCGGATCGCCATGGCCCAATGCTAGAACCCACAGCCACAGCCACAGCCACAGCCACAGCTACAGCTACAGCTACAGCTAATTGTGCTCGTTTACGCCCTTGCGCAATCGGAGTTGAATTCGCTCGGCGGAGAGCGGAGAGTCAGCGGGCTTGGCGGAGTTCTACGACGGTACCGCCGTCCAGCAGGGCTTCCAGCTGGGCGCGGAGGTCCTTGGGCTGAAAAGGTTTTGTCATGAACGCCGACGCCCCGGCCGCTTGAGCCTTGCGGCGGATGGAATCGCCGGCGTGGCCCGTCAACATCAGAACCGGAACACTCTCGGTTTGCGGGTTGGCACGCAGAGCTCGCAGCACCTCCCAGCCATCGACGCCGGGAAGACCTACATCGAGAATCATCGCGTCTGGTACAGAGCGGATGGCCGTTTCGATGGCATCGTCACCGGACTCGACCTCGACGACGCTCACATCCATGCCCCGCAGGCAAATTGAAATGAGGCGACGGATCACCTGAGAGTCTTCAGCTACCAAGATTCGATTCATACGGGACGCACCCCTGTCCTCGTGGTACAACTCAATATCGACCGGACCTGCCAGACACTTGATGAAACCCATCGGTCAATCAAGCGACCTCCGTCGGCAGTTCAACCGAAGCATCCGGCAGCAGTCCGAGTACCTGTCGGCGAAGCGCCTCAGGTTGAAAAGGTTTTGTCATGAATGCGGCGGCGCCTCGCCTGCGCGCATCGGCACTACTGCACTGGTCGGCGTGCCCAGTGAGCAGCAGCACCGGAATTCGAGCAGTCAAGCTCTCGGTGCGGAGGCCTTCGAGCACCTGCCAACCATCCATGCCGGGAAGACCAATGTCGAGAAGGATCACCTCAGGGGGGTCATCGACGGCTGATTGCAATCCAGTCGGTCCATCTGCCGCCATCGTCAGGTCCGGACCAATCGGGCGCAAACAAACTTCGATGAGCCGTCGAATCGCAGATACGTCCTCGATGACGAGGACTCGCGGTTTCCGCAAAGCTTCCTGGCCTTCAACCGACACACTTCCTCTTTCGCAAAGCTGACCTTCTTTGCTGGCGGGGCTGCCGGTACGATCCGCCTCGCCAAGCTACAGCGCCATGCACCCATGCCGAACGGGAAACGGCGTCGCCTCGGTTTGAACATTGACCAACGGAAGGGCCTGCGATGAGTTTCGAGACGATCTCAACAACTGAGTTCGGGCCGAGAGACGAGAGCGACGGCTGCGGATGACCCGATCCGGTGCCCGCCTTCCTCGTCTCATGTTCATCGCCGACCCTCCGTGGCTCGTTCGTATCCTGAATATCGGCAGCAACGCTCTCAACCCGCGAATGGTTAAAAGTGCGCCCGAACTAACTAGTCAGACCTGGAGAGGATCCTCCAGACCACCCAAGGCCTGACACGGTCAGGCCTCCCATCGGTCAAACAGCCTTTAGCCTTTGGGCCATGTCGAATCTGGAACGCTCGGTGGTCAGGATCACAGCCAATGGTCGGCAAGGGCGAAGGGACTATCTCCCCGCTGAAGAACCCGTCGAGTTTCGCCTCGGTCGGATCGCCATCGCCGTTCTGATGAGAACCCCAGGCCACGATGAGGAGTTGGCGAGGGGTTTCGCACTGAGCGAAGGCATCATTATTCGTCCAGACGAGCTGGAGACAGTTAAAGAATTGCCAGGAGAAGACGGCGCCGGTCGATACGAACTGATCCTCAGCGCAGGGGTCGTTGTCGACCCGGAACGGTTCCGTCGCAATCTATATGCGACCTCCTCATGTGGGGTGTGTGGCAAGGCCTCGATCGACGCCGTCCGAGTAGCGGCCCGCCCGCTCCCTGACGGCCCAACAGTTGGCCCGTCTGCACTCCTGGCGATGATGGAACAGATGCGGTCTCGCCAGGAGGGGTTCGACAAGAGCGGTGGCCTGCACGCCGCCGCTGCCTTCGACCCTGGCGGGGACCTGCTGGCGATCCGCGAGGACATCGGGCGCCACAACGCGATGGACAAGCTGATCGGGTTCTTGGGAAATGGATCATGGCCAATCCGCGAGTGCGTGGTCACGGTTTCCGGAAGAGTCTCGTTTGAGTTGGTGCAGAAGGCTGCAGTCGCCGGACTGTCTCTGATTGCCGGAGTATCGGCGGCCTCCTCACTCGCGGCCGACCTCGGCAACGAACTCGGCGTGACCGTGGCCGGGTTCGTACGAGGACCGGAATTCAACGTCTACAGCCACTCGCAACGGATCGGTTGAAACGACCGTACCCACCCCCTTCTACCAGGCTGGCGCTTCGGTCGGCTCAACCCGGGGTGGGTTTCGAACCCAGGGTGGTACCCAGGGTTCCCAGTGTCGCTATAGCGACCCTCAGCGCCCCAAGTTCGTGCCGAGCCACGGCCTAGCTTGGCCCCGGATTCACGAACTTTCGGCTTTAGCGCGGGTATACCCGCGGCCGAGCCTAAGGAACGCGGTTAGGCGAGCTTTGTGTCGATGGAGCCATCTAGTCGGATGGTGATGGAGAGGTCCTGGGCGAGGTCTGCGGCTTCGCCGGCTCGCTCCTCCAGGGCAATCAGTAGGTCGCGGCGATCCTCTTCCGGCAGCGTCGGATTGCCCGCCACCATGGCCGAGGCGGCCATGGCCCCGAGTGGTTCAACAATGTCTCGCAGTATCGCGGCAATGCGTTCCGACAAGGGCTGTGTGAGTTCCATGCATGTAGTTTCGACGATGTGATTCGAGTCTTTAGTCGTTTTTCGCGACTTTCTCATCCCCGTTGCGATGCTCGTCCCCATGACCGATCAATGGGAGTACCATTGCGAGGGAACACGGGAGCTCGCACACCGGGCTGAGAGGGAGGCACCAGGCCTCCGACCGTCAGAACCTGCACCGGACAATGCCGGCGAAGGAAGTGATCTCTCCGCCCTCCCGGGCCCCACCTCTAGAGACGGGCGTACGGATGAGGCTAAAAGTTCCTTTGGCCATGGCCGGACTCGCATTGGTCGCCGCGGCGTGCGGATCGCCTGCCACGACCGAGGAAGGACCCCAAACAATCCGATTGCTGACCCACGACTCGTTTGCGGTCTCAGAAGGCACCCTCGAGGCTTTCGAAGCGTCAACCGGAAACACAGTCGAAATCATCAGGGCGGGAGATGCCGGCACGATGCTCAACCAGGCGATCCTCACCAAGGACAACCCCATCGCCGACGTGATCTTCGGCATCGACAACACTTTCCTGGGTAGGGCCCTAGACGAAAACATATTTCAGCCATACACGGCGGAAGGCGCAGACACACTCGCAGACGATTTGCAGGCAGACGAGACCGTAACTCCGGTCGACTTCGGCGATGTGTGTCTCAACTACGACAAGGCGGCGTTGGGTGCTCTCGGACTAAGTCCACCAGAATCCCTCTCCGACCTCACCAGTCCCGCATACGCAGGGCTGTTGGTGGTCGAGGACCCTGGCACCTCGTCTCCCGGCTTGGCATTCCTGCTTGCCACCATCGACGAGTTCGGAGAGGCCGGCTGGGAGCAGTACTGGGCCGATCTCAAGGCCAACGATGTGCTCATCTCAACCGATTGGGAGGCCGCCTACTACGGCGAGTTCTCCGGCGGAGCCGGCCAAGGCGACCGGCCGATTGTTGTCTCATACGCATCATCACCACCCGCGGAGGTCATTTTCGGTGATCCGCGTCCGCTCGTAGCCCCAACCGCGGTCGTTGAGGCCGGTTGCTTCCGCCAGATCGAATACGCCGGGATCGTGACAGGCACGACGATCCCCTACGCAGCGGGCCAACTGATCGATTTCATGGTCGGGATCGAATTCCAGGAGGACATCCCACTCAACATGTTCGTTTTTCCGGCCAATACCAACGCCTCCCTGCCCCAAGAGTTTGTGGACTTCACGACGATTCCCGCTGCGCCGGCGACGATGACGGCAGCTGCGATCGACCAGGGCAGGGACCGCTGGATACGGGCATGGACCGAAGTCATGACCGGGTGATGAAGGCGCAACGCTCGACTCAGAGATGGCTGTTCGCGCTACCCATCGCCTTTCTGACGACGTTTTTCGTGTACCCGATCGTTCGTATCATGGCCGTGAGTTTTTCCGGCGATGCCGGCATCGTCGATTCCTTCAGCACGGTCATTCGCACCGCCTCGCTCCGAGGCACGACTTGGTTCACGCTTTGGCAGGCTCTCGCATCGACGGTTCTCACCCTGATCTTCGCTTTCCCGGCGGCCGCCCTGGTCGGTCGGTATCAATTTCGAGGACGACGACTCTTCATGGCGTCTTTGACCGTCCCCTTCGTCATGCCAACCGTTGTGGTAGGGGCCGCTTTCCTTGCTTTGCTCGGGCCAGACGGACCGTTGGGCGTCGATCTGCGTCGCAGCGTGACAGCCATCCTCATCGCCCATGTCTTCTTCAACTACGCGGTGGTTGTCAGGACGGTTGGCGGAAACTGGGCCAATTTGGATCGCACGACCGAAGAAGCCGCCCGGGTTTTGGGAGCCGGCCAGTGGCAGGCGTTCCGGCGGATCACGCTCCCCCAGCTCATGCCAAGTATCCGCGCTGCCGCCTCTATCGTCTTTCTCTTCACGTTCACGTCTTTCGGAGTGGTACTGCTGCTGGGTGGTTTCGGGATCAATACGATCGAGGTGGTCATCTTTCGAGAGGCCACCGTCAACCTGGACCTCGCCGTCGCCGGTGCCCTCGCCCTGATTCAGATGGTCGGCGTCGCAGGCGCCGTGTACGCATACGGCCGGTCTGGGCGCCAAGCCACCGAGCGGTCGGTCTCTGCTAGCGGAGTTGTGCTGAGGCCAATCCGCGGATTCCCGGCGCGGTTCCTTCAGCTGGCCGCCCTCGGGATCTCTGCGCTACTTCTGGCCGTCCCCCTGGGTGGCCTGGTGGTCAGATCGCTGACAGTGGGAGGCGGGCTGGGTAGTGCCAACTTCTCCTCACTGTTCTCGCCCGATCGGACCGCAGTGGTGACTGCCCCTTGGCAAGCCATCTTCAACTCGATCCAGATCGCGTTGGGTGCGACGGTAATCAGCGTGGTCATCGGGACGCTTCTCGCATTGGCGATCGCCCAGCGTCCAACCCGCCTGTCCTCCACCATGGACGCGCTTGTGATGCTGCCGCTCGGGACGTCTGCGGTGACGGTCGGTTTCGGGTTTCTCGTTGCCTTCGACTGGCCGATCGATCTGCGTACTTCACCAATCCTCGTCCCCATCGCACATGCCCTCATCGCCGTGCCGTTCGTTGTGAGAACCACACTGCCGGTGCTGAGAGCCGTCAGGGCCAGGCTACGCGAAGCAGCCACGGTCCTTGGAGCGAGCCCCCGCCGAGTACTCGCCTTGATCGACCTCCCAATAGTCAGCCGAGCCGCTTTGGTTGGGGCCGGGTTCGCTTTCGCGATCTCGATGGGCGAATTCGGCGCCACCGCATTCCTGGTCCGGCCGGATCGGCCCACTCTCACCACTGCAATCTTCCGATTGCTCAGCAAGCCCGGCGACGCCACGTTCGGCCAGGCGATCGCGATGAGTGTCATCCTGATGGTTGTCACCGCTTCGCTGGTCGCGGCGATCGACCGATTTCGGGTCGGCAACTTGGGAGAGTTCTGATGCTCGAAATCGTCGACCTGACGGTCAAGTTCGGTGACTATGTCGCCCTCGACCAAATCAACCTCGAACTCCGGCAAGGAGAAACGCTGGCCGTGCTCGGGCCGTCTGGATCCGGCAAGTCGACGCTCCTCAGAGCGATCGCCGGCCTCGAGATACCGGACGGCGGCGAGATCCGCTGGGAAGGGGCGGTGCTTGGGACCAGGGCGCCGCACACCCGTGGGTTCGGGCTCGTCTTCCAGGACTACGCACTCTTCCCCCATCTTGACATCGGGGCGAATGTCAGATTCGGGCTCGAAATCGCAGGCCTCGAGGAAGAAATAGCTAATCGAAGAGTCGCAGAAGTTCTCGAAATGGTCGGCCTGAGTGGTTTCCATGACCGGTCGACCGAAACGTTGTCCGGCGGGGAGCGCCAGAGGGTCGCCCTGGCCAGGGCATTGGCGCCGAACCCTCGACTGTTGATGTTCGACGAGCCGGTCGCCGCCCTCGACCAACATCTTCGAGCAAGACTTCTGGCCGAACTGGCAGACATTCTGCACGATCTTTCGACGCCGGCGATCTACGTCACCCACGACCAAACCGAGGCGTTCGCCCTTGCCGACCGGGTGGCCGTCTTGTCAGAAGGCAGGCTCCTTCAGGTCGGTGAACCTGAGAGAGTTTGGAGGAATCCTGCGTCTATCGAGGTGGCGACCTTCCTCGGCCTCGAAAACATCGCGGAGGTCCGCGTCCAGGACAATGTCATCTCCACGCCTTGGGGAGCTGTGAAGGGAACGATGGCACCCGGCACGCACCGAATCGCGATTCCGGCGGCCTCGGTCCAACTCGATCCGAACGGGCCCATCTCGGCGGTAGTCGTGCGCTCCATCTTCGTAGACGGGCGCTACAGAGTGGAGTTGCAAGCCTTGAACCGAACGTTGGTCACCGAAGTGGCAGGTCCAAGGCCGCTGGAAGGGTCGAAGGTGTCGGTGACGATTGAGACGGAGGCCATGGTCGTGATCCCGTCTTGACCGCAAAGCTCTTCGCCAGAACGACGGTGCGGAGGCAATCAGCATTTCTGGGCGAGCAACTGGTAAAATTAGGGGTAGGGCATGACTCCAGGGCAGAGGAGGCGACCCATTCCGGAATTGCTGTGCAATTTCGCAGGATTCGACGACCCGAGATGAGTTTCCTCGGCACCATCCGCACTTTGTTGTCCGGGTTTCAGCCTGTCTCGATCGACCCACCTGAACGGACCCGCGGCGTACCACCGTCCGGCAACGGTGCCTCGTCCTTCCACCTGTGGTGGGATACACCCCTTGGACCCATCACCGAAATGGCCGTGACAGTCGAAATTCGAGTACCCCCAAAGCTCGCAACACTTCACTTTTTCGCGATCCAGACATCGTTCGTACGCAATGGGGCCAGGGCGGGGGGCGCTCACCTCGGACTGCAATGGAACCCTCGCTTTCCAGGCAGTCGAGCGGTGAACTGGGGAGGCTATGACGCAGACGGGAGCATCCTGACTGGGACGCAGTCTCCTCTCATCAGCACGCCAGAGGACGTGAACACGAGAGATTACGACTGGCAACCGCAGCGAACTTATCGAATGAAGATTGGCCCGGCCGACGAAAGAGACGGCTCCTGGTTCTGGCCTGGTTCGGTTACCGAGCTCGCATCCGGCGAAACGACCCATGTTCGCGACCTGAGGACGGACGGCAACGAGCTGGCCGATCCTGTGGTCTGGTCGGAGGTCTTCGCGGCTTGCGACGCCCCAGGCATCTCGGTCCGCTGGTCAGATCTCTCTATCACGATGGCTGATGGGACGTTTGCGATCTCCGTGTGCACAAGCGCGTACCAGAGTTATGAGAGCGGTGGCTGCACCAACACAGACTCGACAGTCCACCAGAATGCATTCGTGCAGACCACCAACACCGAACGCACGAACCCATCAGACGTGGCGCTCCGCCTGTGACGGAGGACACTCCCTTCATCATTTTGGCGATCGGCGGGTCGGATTCGGGCGCGGGGGCTGGGATCCAGGCCGACCTGAAGGCGATCTCCGCGATGGGAGGCTATGCCGCGACCGTTCTGACCGCAGTTACAGCCCAGAACACCGTCGGCGTGCAATCGGTCCATCATCTGCCGATTGAACTGGTGGAAGCACAAATCCAGGCCATCGTCTCCGACATGTCGATTGCGGCCGTGAAGACGGGTTTCCTCGGCCGGTCCGAAATCGTTCGGCTCATTGCCGACCAGACGCCAGGAGGGCTACCGCTGGTGGTTGATCCAGTGCTGGTGGATTCCGCTGGGCACCAGATCGTGGACGACGCCACAATCGAGACGTACCTCCAAGTTTTGGGGCCGGCCGCCACGTTGATCACTCCCAACTTCCGTGAGGCAGCCCTCCTCAGCGGCCTTCCGGTCGACGATGTCGCGGCGATGGAGGAGGCAGCCTCGAGCCTGTCGGACGAGCTTGGCACGGCGGTCCTGGTGAAAGGCGGCCACCTCGGTGGGGAGATGGCCGTCGACATTCTCGTTTCGAACGGTGACACCTCCCGGCTCACCAGCACCCGCATCGACAGCCCAAACGTCCACGGCACCGGATGTTCAACCGCATCGGCGATCGCGCTGGCCCTCGCCAAAGGAGAACGGTTGGATGTTGCTGTGGCGAAGACCAAATCTTGGATCTCGGAGTCCATCGCAATGGCCGCAGGGTGGCGCATCGGATCGGGCCAGGGACCGATCAATCCATTCGGGCCGAATCAGGACCCGTCGCTCTGACCGGGACGGTTGACCGCTTCCTCCTTCGCCTGGACCTCCCAGGCCAAGACGTCGGTCAGAAACTGCTGCACGGCGGACTCGTACTCGGCCGTGGCCACGTTCCAGGATTCACCATGACCCGCCCCATCAACCCTCAGATAGGTCAACCGTGCGGGGTAACGTTCTGCCAGCTGATCACTCAAGTCGACTGGGACCACCTCATCGTCGACACCGTGGGCCAGTAAGACTGGAACCTTCACAGAATCGAATTTCTCCAGGTAATTGAGCTCAGACCAGTTGACCCCGAACCGGAAAGTGGCGATGGTCTTACCGAGACTTCGGAGTATCTGAGGGATCTCCTCTGCATTGGGATCGCTGTCGATGACCACGCCGAGATCCAGAGCCGGTGCGTCCAACATGACGCCGGATACCTGGCCGCCAAATGGCGAACTCTTGACGAACTCGATGGTGGCGCCCCCGCCCATTCCGTACCCGACCAAAATGAACCTCTTGGCGCCCCTTTGGCGAGACCAGTCAACTGCCGCCTGGATGTCGCGCCACTCCGTCAAGCCGTAACCAAGCACGGCATCTTCATCCGCGAACGTCGTCTGATCGGTGCTGTAGCTGATGGCGAGGACCGGAAATCCTCTTCCTGTAAACAGTGGCAACGTCCGCAAAGACTCAGCCAGGTCGCGGTCGACATCATGAGTGATGATCACCCAGGTCGAGCGATCTCCTTCTACATACCAAGAAGGCAGTTCAGCGGCGCCAGGGGACGGAATCATCACCTCTTCGAACGGAATCCCGAAATCTTGCAACGGGTCGCGCATATAGGTGTTTCGATCGATTCCGACCCTCATGCCTTCGGCAGGGGTGCCCTCAACGGGAGTCCATTGACGCGCAACCACGGAGCCGTCGGTGAGGAGGGGGCCGACGACGCCGGACCCGCCTGGAAACTTCAGACCAAACGAGCCGTTCCTGGCGATCGCAGATACCTCGGCGGAAGGCGCCAGGCTGATCCCAGAATCCGAGATCTCGACTATGTTCCCGTCGTCGAGAAGCGTTACGGCATTGGTCGAGTCGATCGAAAGGCTGTCCTGGAGAATGGCGTCCGAGTATCGCCAGGCACCAAGTCCGGCGGCCCCGACGATTCCGACGATTCCGACGGTCAGAACCCACTTGAATACTCTCGCCACAGCCGAGCTGAGGTCCGCCTTCCAGACGTCGTTGGCCGCCCTCAACGTCTCCAACGGGCCGGGAGTCTGTTCACTCACCTGACCAGGCTCCTTTGAAGAACGACGGAATTCGGGTAGGCCGTCCGTCGAGATTCGTCATGGCGGCCCGCAGGTCGAGGCTGGCGATCGGGGTGCCGGATCTCGACATATGTTGTTGCCAGCCGTGTGTCACCCGTTTCATGTCAACGATGAGTGTTTCGATCTCCAGCGAGTCACCAGCCTTGGCCGGGGCATGAAACTTGAGGTTCAGATCGCTAACGACAATGCGAAACCCGCGCTCAGACAGCGAATGCAGCCCCATGCCGACCGACTCAAGGGCTTCAATTCTGGCCGTTTCGAAATAGGACAGATACACCGCATGATTTACGTGGTCGTATGGGTCGAGCTCGTAGAAACGAACCGCAATATTGGTGATGTGACGA
The DNA here is from genome assembly GCA_003229305.1 of Acidimicrobiia bacterium. Taxonomy (GTDB): domain Bacteria; phylum Actinomycetota; class Acidimicrobiia; order Spongiisociales; family Spongiisociaceae; genus SZUA-232. The sequence goes on from QIDH01000002.1 coordinate 20,822, forward strand.
GTCATCGCAGCGGCCTCGGGTTTGGCGGCCACAGCGTACCGGGACGCGCCTCCATCAACCGATATTCCCGCCCTCATACAGATAGAGACGTTGCCGAGGGAACATGGGTTCCAACGTTTCGATGGCAACTAGCCTCCTGTGGATGCGCGCCTGGATCCTCAATGAAACAAACGGCCCATCTTCCTACCAGCTCGGCGAGGTCGAGACCCCTGAGCCTGAGGCCGGCGAGGTCAGAGTCCGGCTCCGAACATCGGCACTCAACCATCTCGACCTGTGGACGTCGATGGGTCTGCCAGCCCCAAGGCAATTCCCGCACATCACCGGTGCGGACGGCGCGGGGGTCGTGGACGCGATCGGAGAAGGCGTCGAATGGGTGGCGATCGGCGATGAGGTGGTCGTCGACCCTTCGATCGGCGAGGGGCCCCGAACGGAACGCATTCCCTACGGGGGCCACCTCGGCATCGTTGGAGAGCACCGGTGGGGCACCTTGGCCGAGTACATCGTTCTGCCGACCTCCAACGTGGTCGCCAAGCCAACCACCATCGGATGGGAGGAGGCGGGAGCCTTCGGACTCGCCTCAGGCACCGCCTACCGAATGCTCAGCAGGGCTCGGCTCCAGTCTGGAGACCTGCTCCTGGTGGTCGGGGTCGGAGGCGGCGTCAGCTCGGCTGGCTTGTCGCTCGGGATCGCCAAGGGGGCCGAAGTATGGGTGACCTCGACCAAACCGGCCAAGATCGACATGGCCATAGAGCTCGGAGCGAAGGGAGGCTTTGGGTCGGCAGGCGAATTCGCCTCTGAGCTGAAATCCGAGGCCGGTCGCACAGCAGATGTGATCCTCGAAAACGTAGGTGGAGCCACCTGGAAACAATCGATGCGGGCCCTCGGCGTCGGAGGCCGGCTCGTCACCTGCGGTTCCACAGCCGGGCCCAAGGTCGAGATCACGATCCCGGTGCTCTTCTTCAAGCACCACGAAATCATCGGCTCCACCATGTTCGATGGCGAAGACTTCCAGGCCGTGACCGACATGGTTGCCGAAGGCTTGATCCCCGTCCATGTCGACAAGGTCTTCGGGTTCGATGAAGTCCCCGCCGCTCTCGCCCATCTGGAGTCCGGCGCCCAACTCGGCAAGGTGGTCATCAGCCATGAGTGAAAAGCCTCGGGTCGGATGGATCGGAACAGGCGTGATGGGTGCTTCGATGCTGGGGCACCTAGTCGACGCCGGATACTCGGCCACCGTGTCCACCAGAACCAAACAGCGAGCTGCCAACTTGATCGCCAGGGGCGCCACGTGGGCCGAGACACCGAAAGAGGTTGCCTCTGTTTCCGACATCGTCATTGCCATGGTCGGATTTCCCTCCGATGTCCGGTCGGTGTTCCTGGATGATGACGGCGCGCTGGCCGGGGCCTCGGCCGGCACAGTTCTGGTTGACATGACTACCAGCGAACCGAGTTTGGCTGTCGAGATCCATGAGCTTGCCTCAGCCAGGGGGGTCGGCAGTATTGACGCCCCCGTCAGCGGAGGCGATATCGGAGCTCGGAACGGAACACTCTCGATCATGGTCGGCGGCATGGAGGCGGACGTCGCGAGGGTGCGATCTCTGTTCGATGTCATGGGCTCGACGGTCGTCCATCAGGGCGGACCTGGGGCAGGCCAGCACACCAAGATGGTCAACCAGATCCTCATCGCCACGGGAATGATCGGGGTCGCCGAAGGCCTCCTCTACGCCCAGCAGGCGGGACTCGATGTGCCAACGGTGCTCGAGTCGGTAGGTGGAGGGGCAGCCGGATCGTGGTCGCTGACAAACTATGGCCCCCGCATCTTGGAGGGCGATTTCAAGCCAGGCTTCTTCGTGGACCATTTTGTGAAAGACATGGGAATCGCCCTCGATGAGGCCGCCGCCATGCAACTCTCAGCGCCGGGCCTGGCCCTTGCCTACCAGCTCTATGTCGCGCTGCAAGCCCAAGGGGGAGGCCAGGACGGCACCCAGAGCATCATCAACGCGCTCGCCAACCTCTCCGCCACGGTCTGGAATCCTGCCAAGGTTTGACACGAAGCGTGGCGCCGTAACGAACCCTGGGTATTACCCAGGGTTCCCCGGGTCGCTATAGCGCTCCTGGGGCCCCAGGTTCAAGTGGAAAGGGGCACCTTGCGTGACGGTATACTCTGATCCGCTCGGCGATAGATCGCTCTGGCCTGCTCACGCAATCAGCAGTAACCTTGCCGAGTCGCCGATAGAAGTCGTTCGTCTCGGGCTCCAACCCTTGCCGATAGAACATCGACCGGCACGGGGGCGTGGTGAAGTCTGGAGTTCACGCCGGCCTGTCAAGCCGGAGGTCGCGGGTTCAAATCCCGTCGTCCCCGCCAGACTGAGACGCCCTGGTCATCGAACCAGGGCGTCGGCGTCACAAGATGATGCCTACCATTGCGGCATCTTGGCCAGGTAGCTCAGTTGGCAGAGCACCGCTCTGAAAAAGCGGGGGTCGGCAGTTCAATTCTGCCCCTGGCCACAATTATCCGCTATCCGCCATCCGCCATCCGCCACAGGCCATCCGCCACAGGCCACGCCAGGCCCGGGAACCGGTCCTTGTCGCGCAACGTCTGACCCCTGAGGAGGACGATCATGAGTGCGACACTTATGAAACGATGGTTTCTGCTGCTGCTGGCCCTGTTGCTGGTGGCGGCAGCCTGCGGCAGCAGCGACGACTCAGGTGCTGCCGTTGCAACAACACCTTCCAATGAGTTCGACAGGCAAGCGCCAGCCGGCGGAGACGACGGCGCGTTCATAGCCGGGGACGATACGACCGGAGTTACCTCCGCCGCGTCGGAAGCGGGACAGGATGCCACCGCCCAGAACGATTCCGGGATTGGATCCGGCGGCATCGAGCCTGTAGTCCAGCCGACCGATCTGGGTCGAGACATCATCTTCACCGCAGAGGTCACGGTGGCAGTCACCAACGTTGCAGAGGCAGGCGAAGAGGCAACCAATGCAATGGAGGCGCTCGGCGGGTTCTTGTTCGGGCAGCAGACGAACGGAGGCCCCAACCCTCGCAGCGTTCTCACGTTCAAAGTGGTGCCCGAGAATTTCCAGGAGGCGCTTACTCGACTGGGTTCGATCGGCGAACTTCGCACTCAGAACGTGTCGACTGACGACGTTACTGAGCGCGTTGTCGACTTGGAGAGCCGGATCTCGACCGCGGCGGCGAGTGTTGAACGACTGCGTGGATTCCTCGACCAGGCCACCGAAATCGTGACGATTACCGAGCTGGAAGCCCAGCTGCTCGACAGGGAGACAACTCTCGAGACGCTACGCGGCACGCTTCGCACCATCAGACGCCAGGTCGATCTCGCAACCATCTTCCTCACACTGACCGAGGCGCAGTCTCAACCGCAGCTGTCCGTTTCGGTGACGGCCTACCCAGGTGACGAAGACGCAGGTGCCTCGTGTCCCGGAACCCTTGATATGGGCGTCGAACAGGGCGAGGCCGTAACGATTTGTTACGAGCTATTCAACACCGGCGACATCAACCTGACCGACTTTACCTTCAGGGACCCAGTTCTCGGCGTCGAGCTGGACGACCTCATCCTGGTTTTCGGCGACCTAACTTCCCCCATGGAGCCAGGTCAGACGATTGTGCTTGCGACCGAGGTCAAACCGGAACGCAACCTGCGAACGTCGACCCGGATCACCGCGACACCGATCAACGCAGACGCCGTCAAGGTTGTGGGCCGAGACGTCTCCAGTTCGAGCACATTCTTCGTGGTTGCTCGAGACCCCGGTGGCCTACCCGGATTCTTGGACTCGGCCGAGGCAACGTTGGCATTTCTGACGACCCTCGCGGGGCTACTGCTGGTCCTAGCCGGAGGACTTCTCCCAGTGCTTCCCTTGTTGGGTGGCTGGTGGGTATATCGGCTGTGGCGCCGCCGTCAAGATGACGTGGGGACGGAACAAGAGGCGAACGATCCGCAGGCGGGTTCGACCGAGACCCTTGCAGCGACACCAGCGGACTCACCAGAGTCGGGAAATGCGAGGGGAGGAGCCGACGACGCCTGAGACTCAGGAGGACGACTTGAATGATCCGATGGCAGCATCCAACAACCAAAAGGTCAACGTTGCCAGCTATCTGGAACGCATTGGGTTCGACGGCGAGATCCGCCAAGACCTTCGGACTCTCGAAGCGCTGCAGCGCGCCCACCTGAGCACTGTGCCTTTCGAAAACCTGCACGTCTATCACAGGCTCGGTGTCAGAACAGACACAGCATGGTCGTTGGCGAAAATCGTCGATGAGGGCAGGGGCGGTTGGTGCTTTGAGGTCAACGGCGCATTCTCGGCGCTGCTGATGGCGTTGGACTTCGATGTCGTCCGCCTCGGGGCAACGGTGCTGTTGGGGGGAGAGAGCAAAACCATCGACCATCTCACGATCGAAGTAGCACTCGGGGAGCCATACCTGGTCGACGTGGGTTTTGGGAACAGCTTCATCAAACCTTTGAAACTCGAACACTCAGGGCCGCAGGATGGCGGCACCGGAGTCTTTGAGATCATCCACGGTCCACGCGGTGCAACCTTGACACAGGTTGAGACAGCAAAGCCCTCAGAGCTCTACAGGTTCGATCGGATTGGCGTTCAGATGTCAGATTTCGACGCTGCGTCCCAGCGTCTTCAGTCCGATCGGAACTTGCAATGGAGCCTCCACCCTTTCGCGACCAGGTTGCTCGACGGTGGTCCAGACCGGGTCACGCTGCTCGAGGACACCCTGAAGCTGATCAGGCGAGACCAGCTCACCGAGACCCCTGTGGCGGCGGAAGCTTGGGAGAGCACACTCATCGAGTGGTTCACAATGCCGAGTCCGCATCTGGGCAGGGAGGATGCCGAAGGGTGATGGCGCCGGTCAGCGCCCTCCGGGCGACCGTTGAATCGTCGAAGAAGACCAAACGAACTCAGCGACAAGTGATTCATTGCGAAATGACTCGCACTCGGACCTGAGGTTGGGACCGACCACCACAGGGGCCTTCACCATCAACTGTGCTGTCCAACCGACATCGCCAGGGACCACCGACCGGCGAGCTCTATGTACTTCTGCTGAGCTTCGACCAAATCGCCGCGTTCCAAGGCCTCCACAGAGTCCCAGATTTCCTCAACTGACTCGTCCATAACCAGTTCGCTTTCGGCAAACATCTCGGAGACGCTGCCGTAGTGCAGCTCGACCATGCACTCAGGGGAAAATCCTTCGAGCCATTCGGCAAGCTCCTCGATGTTGCCCGTGACGACGTTGGTGAAACCCGCCCGTTCAAGCGCGTTCACGGCCCGCTGGACTCGAGTCGTCGCCGAGGCGTTCCCGGTGCGATACCGGACCGATATTCCAGAGGCGACCTCGACAACTTCCTTCTCGTCTTGGGAAAAGCACAGAAACCAGCGGGGTGGGACGTGCCAGGCCGAGGTCAGTATGTGGGACCGTATCCCGGGTTGGCTGCGTCTGACCCGGTCGAGCTCTTCGGTCGCCAGACGGGCGGTGGCCTCTGGGATGAGCAGATGCCCACCAACTCCTTGGTAGGCATTGTGAAATGCGAGGACTCCCTGCAGCATTCGCAACTGCGAATTGCGGGGGCAAGTCCAGCGCTCCCCGTACCACTCGGCGATGAAACCCTCATCATGCGACTCGGTGACCAGCCCGAATTCGCTGCGGCGGAGCTCCCCCTCGTCGCCTGGGTGATCGGGATCGACATAACCTCGTCCTGACACGCCCGCCAACTCCATGGGCGTGTATATACGGAGGTAGGCCGCTCTCGTCATGCGCATGAGGATACAGAACGCCGCAGGACTACACGCGGAGAAAAGGCGCAGTCCGGATCGCTGCAAAACAAGCGGCGAGGTGCATCGGCTCTGGCGCAGTTGCAGCCTGCAAGACCGTCGCCCAATCGTCGAAGCCGCGACCTGAACCAAGACAACCTTCCCCTGAGAGACAGTAAGGTCTCGTTGGTATGCAAGCAGCGTTCGTACCCCAGGATCCTGACTATGACTCCAGGGTTCGAGCGAGTTTCGCGGCCCAGGCGATGATGACCACCCTCCACGCCGAAATCGCCGACCTGGCTCCCGGCCGGGTCGATATCGACTTTCCACACCAGGACGGGTTCACCCAACAGCACGGCTTCACCCATGCAGGAGTGATCGCTACCGTCATGGACTCGGCCTGCGGATACGCGGCCTTCTCCCTCATGCCGGACGATGCGGCGGTCCTGACGGTCGAATACAAGATCAACCTGATCCGCCCCGCCCAGTCCCACAGGTATCGCGCATCAGGCCACGTCGTGAAGTCCGGACGTACCCTGACCATTTGCCAAGGTTCGACCTACCCGATCGATGAGCCGGATGAACCGATCGCGATCATGACTGGAACGCTGATGGCCATCAGAGACGCCAGGATCCAGCACTGACGCCAGCTCCCGCTCGGCGTGGGCAGATGCAGATCACCAACCGCGGCTATCGTCCTCCGCCATGGGAGCCGTCGTCGTCACCGACCTCACGAAACGTTACGAGCACGTCGAGGCCATCAGAGGAATCTCCTTCGAGGTTGCCCCAGGAGAAGTGTTTGCCCTGCTTGGACCAAACGGGGCAGGCAAGACGACGACGGTCGAGATTCTCGAGGGCTATAGGGCGAGAAGCGGTGGATCGGTCGAGGTGCTCGGATTCGATCCGTGGGACGGTGGTACTCCATATCGAGATCGAGTCGGAATAGTCCTCCAGGAGAGCGGGCTCGAAGCTGCGATGACCGTCAGCGAAGCCCTGGAGCTCTATGGCGGCATGTACTCCAACCGCAGAGACACCAAAGAGTTGATCGAACTCGTCGGTCTGGAGGACAAGGCATCAGAGCGGATCAGGACCCTCTCAGGCGGCCAGCGCCGTCGGCTCGACCTCGCGCTTGGCCTCGTAGGGGACCCGGACCTGATCTTCCTCGATGAGCCGACGACGGGCTTCGATCCGTCGGCCAGGCGGCGCGCCTGGGAACTGATCAAGGATCTCACATCACTCGGCAAAACGATCATCCTCACCACCCACTATCTGGACGAGGCGCAGTATTTGGCCGATCGAATCGCCGTGTTGTCCGCCGGCAAGATCGTCGCGGAGGGAACTCCAAGCGAACTCGGTGCGAACGCCGGAGAGTCAACGATCACGTTCTTGCTGCCAGGCTCGGTCGGTCGTGGCGACCTTCCGAGCCTTGGGTCGACCGTCGACGTCGAAGGGGCGACGGTCTCCATCTCTTCGGCCGATCCGACCCAAGATCTGCATCTCCTCACGAACTGGGCCGTCGACAGGGGTGTCTCGCTCGAGCAGATCCAAGTCCGCAGGCCAACCCTCGAAGACGTGTACCTGGAGATCGTAGATGAGGGGGGGAACGGGCAATGAACTCATCGCTCGTCCTCCTCTGGCGCCAGATCCGCCATCAGAACGCCATGTTCTGGCGGACTCCGGTAGCCGCCTTTTTCACTCTCGCCCTTCCGCTCATGTTTCTGTTGCTGTTCAACGTCATATTCGGAGGCGAGGAGGTCAACGGAACGCCGTTCGCGCAATTCTTCACACCGGCGATCGCGACCTTTTCCGCCGTTTCGGCAACCTTCACGAACCTGGCGATCGGGACGGCGCTTTCACGTGACCTCGGCATCCTCAAAAGAGTGAGAGGGACGCCGCTGCCGCCTTGGATCTATATGGGCGGGCGGATCGGCTCCGGGGTCTGGATCGCGTCCATTTCAGTGGTGATCATGTTCATGCTCGGGTGGCTCATCTACGACGTCCAGATCCTGTGGGAGAACATCGCAGTGATGGTCCTGGTGTTCGTGATCGGGATCGCCACCTTCTCGGCCTTTGGTTTGGCCGTTGCAGCGGTGGTCAGGAGCGGGGAGGCAGTGCCTGCGGTTGCGCAGGCCATCATCCTTCCGATGGCGTTCATATCTGGCATATTCTTCGATACGACAAACTCACCGGCTTGGCTAGAGCTGGTCGGAAACATCTTTCCTCTCAAACATTTCGCGGCGCTGTTTGTCGACTCGTTCAACCCTTTCCTGACCGATCCGGTACTCGGGTGGAACCACATCGGCGTGATGATCGCCTGGGGGATCGCGTCACTGATCGTCGCCACACGTTTCTTCATCTGGGAGCCAAACAACTAGGCGGTCCAACCGCGGTCTAGGGACGGAACGCCAGGCCGGACCTTCTCGGTATCACCTGGATGATCTCAACGGGCCTCCCGTCGGCGCACCGGTTGCGATAGGGTTTGACCAGGTGACGAGAAGGGAAACCAGACGCATCGGAGCGTGAACATCATCCGATCACCTGGGGCCGACCGATCCAGACTGGAGAAATCGGCTCGCCTGCTCGACGCACGAGGTTCTGCCAAAACAGCCGGACCTTCGTACCGGGGTCACTTCGGCTGCGAACCAGCCGGGTGGTCCTTTCGGAGCTCCAACCAGGGAGCTGCGAAGCCTGGACGTGCCGCCAACGAGGGAGTAGATCGGACATGGAGCTGATCCAAGACATCGGGGAAACCCATCGCCAGCTAGGACTTAGCGACGAGGAGGTCCTCGACCTGTACCGCACAATGCTCATCGCCCGTCGGGTCGACGACCGAATGTGGGCACTCAATCGCCAAGGGCGCGTGCCCTTCGTCGTTTCTGCTTCTGGACACGAGGCGATCCAGATCGGTTCTGCCGCGGCGATGAACTCGGATCTCGATTGGATTCTGCCCTACTACCGAGACGTAGGAGTCGCCCTCACGTGGGGTATGAGCGCCACCGACATCTTCATGGGAGGAATGTCACGGGCCGCCGACCCGTCGAGCGGCGGGAGGCAGATGCCGAACCATTGGTCGCTGAGGACAAAACGCATGTTCTCACACTCTTCGCCAATAGCGACCCAGTATCCACATGCCGCCGGAATCGCATATGCGCTGAAGATCGAAGGCTCAGAGGCCGTCGTTGCCGTGTATGGAGGCGAGGGCTCCACATCAGAAGGCGACTGGGGCGAGGCGATGAACTTCGCCGGGATTCATGATCTGCCATTGATCTTCATCATCGAAAACAACGGATATGCGATCTCGGTCCCGGTCCGTGAAGAGGTCGCCGGTCAAATTGCCGACCGCGCCAAAGGCTACGACATCGCCGCCAGGTATGTAGACGGAAACGACATCCTGGCCGTCTACAAGGTGATGTCAGAAGCGATCGAACATGCCAGGGACGGAAAGGGACCCACCCTCATAGAGGCCCACACCTACCGCTACTACGCCCACACCTCCGACGATGACGACAAGCTCTACCGGACCCGCGAAGAGGTTGAGTACTGGCGACGCCGAGACCCTCTCGGAATCCTCAAGCAATACTTGATCGAGGCGCGCGTTTTGTCCGAACAAATTGAGGATGCGTACGAAGACGAGATCGACGTGTTGGTTTCCGCAGCCGTAAAAGAGGCGGAAGCGTCGCCGGCGCCGAGCGACGCCATGTCAAATGTCTACGCATTCCCAATTGCCGAGCAGCCTGCTGCCACAGAACCGGAGGCCGAGATGGGAGGCGAAGAGGTCAACTTGATCACCGCCATCAACCGGACCTTGCACGAGATCATGCAAGCCCACGATGATGTCGTCCTTTTCGGTCAGGATGTGGCCGACCCGAAGGGTGGCGTGTTCAAAGCGACCGTCGGGCTGACCGACAAATTCGGCAAGGAGCGTTGTTTCAACACTCCACTCGCCGAGTCCTTGATGGTTGGAGCCGGGGTTGGCATGGGCGCGGCCGGCTTGACCCCGATCGTAGAAATTCAGTTCGCCGACTTCATTCATCCTGCCTTCGACCAGATCGCCTCTGAAGTAGCCAGGCTGAACTATCGGACCAACGGAGACTGGAATTGCCCGATGGTCATCAGAGTCCCATTCGGGGGCGGAATTCACGGTGCCCTCTATCACTCCCAGTCGATCGAAGCTTTCTATGCCCACATCCCTGGGCTGAAGGTCGTCGTCCCCTCCACGCCTGCAGACGCGAAGGGTTTGCTCTGGTCGGCTATCGAGGATCCGGACCCGGTCATGATCCTCGAGCCCAAGAAACTGTACCGCCTGGGTGTCGGGGGTTTTCCTCCAGGAGAACATCGGATTCCGCTGGGCAAGGCTTCGATACGGAGAAGCGGAGACGATCTCACGATTCTTTGTTATGGGGCGATGGCCCACTATGCCATTGAGGCCGGCCATGTGCTCGCTGACCAGGGTGTCTCGACCGAAATCATCGATCTTCGTTCGCTGAAACCACTCGACTGGAACACCATCGAACGCTCCCTCGAAAAGACCGGCAAGATCCTGATCGTCCACGAGGACAACGAGTTCGGCGGCTACGGCGCCGAACTGGCTGCGCAGATCGCCGACAAAGGCTTCTACTACCTGGATGCACCGGTGAAGCGGTATTGCGCGCCGGACGTACCGAACTTTCCTTTCGCGACCGAACTTGAAGCCCAGACCTACCCGAATGTCGCAGGGATCGTCGATCACGCCAAGACTTTGGCCGCCTACTGATCCAACGATCTGGCCAGGCGGACAACGGCCCACCTGGGGTGTACCCACCAGTCAGGGTTGGCTCCTCAACATGGCAGTGGCCCAACCGATTTCGGCTGGGCCACGCTCTCGTCCTAGAAAACTTGGCGCCGAGAACCCGTGCTCAGAGGTTCTGATCGGACGTCACACGACGCCTGTGCGAACGGCTTGCACCTCGATGACTCACCCGAAACGATTGCAGCACCGTTTTTCCCGGGCGATGTGACCTCGACGGTCGCCTGTCGCACTGGGCAGCTATCGGCAGTTGTTCGGATAACCTTGACTCGCCGGACCCCACCTATCCTCATGGCGCCATGTCGATCCTGTCAGAACTGAGCACCATCGTCGGCGCCGCCTTCGAATCCGCCGGCGTCGACGCCGGGTATGGACAAGTTGTGGTCTCATCGCGCCCTGACCTCGGCCAGTTCCAATGCAACGGAGCACTTCCCGCCGCCAAGAAGGCCAAGACCAGTCCTCGAGTCCTTGCCGAAGAGGTCGTCAACAGATTGGGTGGAGATGCCAGGTTCACAGACGTCTCACTTGCCGGCCCTGGTTTCATCAACCTGACTGTGGCACCTGTGATCATCGGAACCGCGGCAGAGACGATTCGTGTTGCGGACTCCATGGCCAAGCCTCTGAAGAAACCCGAAAAAGTCGTCGTGGACTATGGCGGACCGAACGTGGCCAAGGAACTCCATGTCGGACATATCCGAACCGCCATCATCGGAGAGAGTTTCAAGCGGATGGTCCGCTACGCAGGTCACAATGTCACGGGGGACGTGCATCTCGGGGATTGGGGAACCCCGATTGGTCAGCTCATCGTCGAGTTGGCGCGTAACCATCCGGACCTCCCCTATTTCGATCCTGACTACGAAGGCGAGTACCCAAAGGACCCGCCGGTCAGTGTTGAGGAGCTCAATGAGCTCTATCCGGTCGCATCCAGACGAGCCAAAGAAGACCCCAGCGTTGGTAATCTCGCCCGATTGGCGACAGCCGAACTTCAGGACGGGCGTCAGGGCTACTTGGCGCTCTGGAACCATTTTCGCTCGACCTCGATCGAAGCAATGCAGGCGATCTACGGCGAGCTCGGGGTCAACTTCGACCGCTGGCATGGCGAATCTACCGTGCATGATCGCATCGTTCCCATGGTGGAAAGGCTTCGCTCCGCAGGGGTGGCGGTCGAATCGGACGGAGCGTTGATCATCGACATCGCGGAAGAAGGAGACACAAGGGAGATCCCTCCTTTGATCCTGGTCAAATCGGACGGGGGCTACAACTATCACACGACTGACCTCGCGACGATTGACGGCAGGGTCGAAGAGGGTTTCACATCGATGTTCTACTTCGTTGACAGCCGACAGTCAGACCATTTCGAACAGGTATTCAGAGCAGCCAGGCTGGGGGGAATCGCCTCCAGAAACACCCAACTAGAGCACGCAGGGAACGGAACGGTCAACGGCCGAGATGGGCGCCCACTAAGGACCAGGGACGGCAACCTGCCCCTTCTCAGAGAGGTGGTTGCCGATGCGCAACGCCTTGCACTCGAACGCATGGACGAGCGGGGACTGGCAGCCGACTACTCAGAGTCAGAACGCAGGCAAGTCGCCAGGCTCGTCGGATTGGCCGCCCTCAAGTACGGTGATCTGCAGAATCATCGGACCTCGAACTACACCTTTGATCTCGAACGGTTCACTTCCTTTGAGGGCAAGACAGGGCCATACCTCCTGTATGGAGCGGTGAGAATGAAGTCGATTCTTCGTGAAGCAAGGATCCGCGGGCTCGATCCTGGCCAGATAGGCCCTCCTCAGACGGACCAGGACACGAATCTGATGCTTCGACTGCTCCAGTTTCCTGAGGTGCTCGACAGAGCAATCGAACATCGAGCACCCAACCAGCTTGCTGAATACGCCTATGAGATCGTTGCCGATTTCAATCGTTTCTACGAAAAGTGCCACATCCTCGACCAGCCAGACGAGGAGCTGCGTTCGACGTGGCTAGGGCTGGTGGATCTGGCTCACCGGCAACTCACCACTGTTCTCGATCTCCTCACGATTGAGACCCCAGGCAGAATGTGATGATCGTCGTGAGGCGGGCCCTCCCCGGGGACCACACCGCCATCGTTGAGTTCACCCGCGACACATTCAGCTGGGGTGACTACGTGCCCGGGAGTTTTCTCGGATGGCTAGACGACGACAACTCCGCAGAGTTCGTGGCCGTCCAAGAAGACGACCGACCGATAGGTTTCACCAGAATCGTTCAACTCAGCGAACGAGAGACGTGGGCCCACGGGGCCAGGGTCCATCCTGATCACCGGCGCAGGGGGATCGGTCTGGCATTGCAACGCACCGGTATGGATTGGAGTCTGCAACAGGGCGCCATCGTGAACCGGTTGATGACCGAATCGTGGAACGAGAATGGAGGAAGGCTGGTCGCCAAGGCCGGCTATCGGCCGGTGGCCAGCTGGTTCCATGCTTCTCGTCAACTCGGTGACGACATAGGAGACGGTGGACCGCCGCCTCAGACCATGCACACCGCATCCTCGGCCGAGGTCGAACCTGCCCTCATGGCATTTTCACACTCGGATCTCGCCAACGAGGCTCACGGTCTGATCCCGATCGGGTGGCATATGCGCTCCGTTCGGTTCGAAGACCTAGCGAGGGAGGCGCAGAGCCGACACCTCTGGAGCGCGCCGGCGGGCTGGGTGACGATCCAGCCCGTAGCGGGACAGCTAGGTCATGTTTGGATTCCATGGATCGTGACGATCGCTGACGATGCCTATGCCTTTGTAAGGGCCATCGTGGCCCAACTGCACACACACGGAACGACCGATGTCGGCGCCTTGTTGCCGGCGACACCATGGCTTGCCTCGGCATTTGAACACGCTGGATTCCGTGTCGAACCCAACATCATTTGGGAAATACCGGTCGACTACTCGCCAGGCCCGAACGCTCACACGAATAGTGGGTAGGCCGAGACCGTCGCCAGGAGCCAGACGAAGTAGATCACACCGTTGGTCTGGTATTCGACACGTGCAAAACGAGCCAGGACGAATTCATGGATCACGTACAGGAGAACAACTGCCACGATCAGAGGCCAGCCAATGGCGGTATCGCCGACCGCCTGGAGCTGAGCCCCGACCACGTCGAAGGCTTCCGGAAATTCCGCGAGAAATCGCTCGGCCTGAGAGGCGAGCCAGCCCGCCGACCACTTGACAATGAAGAATCCCGGGACCACGGCCAAAGCCAACTCCCACGACTTGGCCTCGAACCGTCTGATCTTGTAGCCGACAGGCCCCTCGACCGCGAAACCTGTTGCAAAAGCACCGATCAGTGTGACAACCAGGCCTACGGCCAGAGCGGTGCCGAGGTCAGGCGCCATGGCGATGTCAACCACGTCGAAGCCGCTGGCGACAATGACCAAACCAGAGCCGACCAATCCTGTCCCGACGACCAGGAGTCCGATCCCCATCACCGTCGTGGTGCTGAGGGCGATCAAAGAAACCCAGCGCCAGAATTCAGATCCTCTGCGAAAGAAGACAGGTATGTAGTCAGAGAACCCTGTCTTTTCGGTTTCGGGTGCTGCAAAAGGGTCGCCGAGTGTCACGAGTGGCCCCTTTCCATGATCCCAATCGCATCTGCATAGAACTCGATCGGATGAGCGATCTGGTATCCCTCACCGAGATGTTGACGAAGCTGCATCTCACAGCCCGGATTGGCCGAGGCGACGATCCTAGGGCCAGCAGCTCTCACCTGTTCGGCTTTCTGAACACCGAGCCTGCCAGAAAGCTCCGGTTGGAGAACCGAGTAGACCCCTGCGGCACCGCAACACGTTCCGGTCGAGTCGATTTCTATCGGCTCGTGACCGGCAGCCTGAAGAATCATGCGCGGTTCGTCGACTACGCGCTGAGCGTGTCTCAGGTGACACGGATCTTGGATCGCGATCGGACCGGCTATCCGGTCCACGGTCGGCAACCAACCCTTGTCGATCGCGTCCGCCACCAATTCGGTGATGTCACGAACTTTCGCTGCGAATATGTCGCCTCCCTCGGTCCAATGTTCGTACTGCTTCATGTGGGCACCACATCCAGCCGACGTCACGGCCACCATGTCGACGGCCCCGAAGGCGGAAGCGTTGCGATGTGCAAGCCGCCTGGCGTCTTGCGCCGAACCGTCATGAGCCGCCAGGGCACCACAGCAAGACTGCTCGGCAGACGTCACAACGACGTATCCCGCCATGTTGAGGAGGCGTGTAGCTACGTCGTTCACCTGACCGAACCACGGATCCATGACACACCCAACCATTAGACCGACCGTGCCCCTGCTTCGCCCTTCACCCAGAGGTTTTGAGGTTCGACCCACTCGTGATGAAGACCAAATCGGGAGAGGCCGCAGGCTTCTGAAGCCGGATCGCAGGGCCTTGGGGATCAGCACCGACATCCGGGTTCTCTGCAAAACCGCCGCAGCGGCCGTGGCAAGCCTTACGACAGCACGCCAGGCAAGAAATCTCCCCAGGATCAACCTTCGAATGCGGATGGACATTGAGTTGCGTGCGACTGCGATCTCGGCCTTCGCCCCCTCCATCGCCCGCCCGAAAGGAACAAACGCGGGACATACCGTCTCACACGCCATGCACTGCAGGCATCCGTCCATCATCTCCGTGAACGTCTCGTCGATCGCCTGACCTGCCAGGACGGCGGACATCGCAGTCAATCGTCCCCTCGGTGAGGCCGTCTCGAGGCCAGTGATTCGAAATGTGGGGCAAGCCGGCAGGCAAAGCCCGCACTCGATACACGAACCCACTTCTTGCGAAGTAGGCGCGAACTGAGTCGAGAACGGCATCAGATGCGCCCGGGCAGACGACCGGGGTTGATAACCCGCCGGGGATCGAAACGAGCGATCAGTCGCTGCTGGATCTCAAGGGTCTGCGGTGGTGTCCCCCATGGGTCGAACTCTTCATACAGTTCAGCTGGAGCCTCGGTCACAACCAAGGCTCCTCCCAAATCCTCCACTTCTGTACGCAGATCGGGGAGTAGATCTATGTCGCCGATATCGAGCCCGACGGTCGTTTCCCCGACGCCGAACTGAGCAACATATGGCCGACCCGCTCCGAGTCCATCTAGCACGCTCCGGAGCTCAGAGGGTGGGACACGGATAGATACGACGACGTCTGCTGAGACCGGTTCCGGCCATTCCAACTCGTCGACAAAATGCTCGCCCAACGCCGTGGATTGTTCGCCAACTTCCTGGCTGGTTCCGCCCAGGTAGCACCAGGCGCCGTCCCCGGTCTCAAGGATGGCCATGGGACGGAAGGCGATATCCAAGGCGGCCTCGGGCGACTCGACCATCACCGTTCTAAACGTCGAAGGCAGTGGCCATAGTTTCAGACATACTTGGGCAACCAGGCCAAGCGACCCGAACGAGCCAGTAGCAAGTCTCGGAAGATCGTAGCCGGTCACATTCTTGACGACCCTGCCCCCACCTGTGACAACTCGCCCGTCTCCGGTGACCAGCGTCGCTTGAAGGACCCGATCCCGCGTCGGGCCAAAACGAGACCGTCTCCAGCCCGAAACACCAGCAGCGATGGCTCCTCCAACCGTGGCGATTCCAGGAACTTCGGAAAGCAGAGCAGTCTGATCATGCTCTGCCAATAGGGCTTCGAGAACCGAAATGCCCACACCGGCCTCGACGACCACGGTGAGATCGTCTGGCTCGTATGCGACGATGCTGGTGAGGTTTTCGCAAGACAGAACAATGTCTGGCCCTACCCGATATCCCATGCCCTGGTGGGTTCCTCCACCCCAGACCAGAACCTGAGCGCCGAGCTCGGATGCGTGGTCGAGCAACCGGGCCGCCTCATCCATGGATGTTGGGGCAAGCCGATGATCAGCCTCCGGTAGGCCGTCGCGTTCGGCAACGGGTAGCTCGTCCAGGACGCTCAAACCCACGTACCCTCAGGGATCGGCCGACCAAAGTCGAAACATCGCGACCCTGAGGGCAGTACCTTATTCGGGTTCATGGAGCCATCCGGGTCAAAGGCCTCCGAAATCCTCGCCTGGGCGTCCAGGTCGTATTCGTTGAAGACCAAACCCATGGAGTCTCGTTTTTCAAGGCCTATCCCGTGCTCGCCTGAAAGGGACCCGCCCAGCGCAACGCAAATCGCCAACAGCTCATCGGCTGCGGCCTTGACCCGCTCGATGACACCCTCTTCTGAGGCATCGAACGACATGAGCGGGTGAAGGTTGCCGTCGCCCGCATGAAACACGTTGAGCATTGTGATCTGATGGCGTTCGGCGATCTCGTAAATGTTGCGCATCATCTCGACCAGCTTCGTCCTCGGGACAACGGTGTCATGGAGGTAATAGTCTGGGTTCATCTGGGCGATGGCTCCGAATGCCGATTTGCGCCCCAGCCACATTCGCTGGCGTTCCTTGGCGTCAGACGCCACCCTGGCCTCAATGGCGTTGTTGTCGTCCGCGATGGCTCGGATTATCTCCGCCTCCGCTTCAACCGCCGCCTCGTGGCCAGACACCTCGGCAAGGAGCACAGCCTCGGCGTCAGTGGGGAACCCGGCGTCGATGAACCGCTCGACCGCGACGGTCATCAACCGGTCCATCATCTCCAGGGCCGCCGGAATGACGCCGGCAGCTATAACGTCGGATACAGTTTTCGCGGCATCTTCGACGGAACGAAAGGACATCAGGAGCGTCCTGGCTGCGGTTGGATTGGGAGTCAGCTTGATCAGCGCCCTGGTCACGATGCCGAGGGTGCCCTCCGAACCAACCATTACTGCCCGCAGATCCAGACCGATCGGATCCGGCGCGGGCCCACCCAGCTCGATCACGTCACCGTCCGCGGTGACAACTTCGAGAGCGAGAACATGGTTGACGGTGTTCCCCTCCGAAAGGCAGTGCAAGCCGCCCGCATTGTTCGCAATATTTCCGCCAATGGTGCACACCGACTGCGACGAAGGATCAGGGGCAAAGTGCAAGCCGTCCGAGTATGTGTGATTCGACAGATCAAGGTTGATGACCCCTGGTCCCACCCAGGCGCTCCGATTTTCCACATCTACGACTTCGATCTCGTTCATTCGGGTCAGGGCGAGAATGAGCGATGGCTCCAACGGTACGGCGCCGCCCGCCAACCCCGTTCCCGAACCCCTGGCGACCACAGACACACCGTGCCGTTTGGCGGCCTTGACGACGGCCACCACGTCTTCGGTGGACTCAGGAAAAGCCACCACCGATGGCTCACCTCTCGTTATCCCGGAGTCCTTGCCGTACACGTGCAATTCGAGCTGACGGTCCAGTACGCCATCGTCGCCAAGAATCGATCGAAGCTCACCGGCCAGCGCAGAAGACATCCCCCCAGGCTACAACCACCGGCGGTGAGGACGGAGGTGCCACGGCTGATGTGGAGCGGCAAGCTATCCGCTATCGGCGCAGCGCTGCGAGGGGGCCGAACCCGTGCACCGACTTCGGTCCAACCGGCGCCTCGCGGCCGGGCTCGGTTCTACCGTCAGCCGCTTATGCACCTCTCCAGAAACCCACGTCGCGACGGAGAGCGGAAGGCGGACAGCGGAAGGCGGACAACGGGCCAGACCAGGAAACTCAGGCGCCCATTACACGGGTTTTCCCCAGCCGCCTCCGCCAGGGGTCCTTACGATGAGGCGGTCTCCGGCCTCGACTTCGAGGGTCACCTTGCCTGGCAGGCGGTCTTTGGTGCCGGAGCGGCGAATCAGCCAGTCCTCCCCAGGGGCGCCTGGATGTCCACCCGCCAAACCCCACGGGCCTCGCCTGCGCCGGTCACCCATCAGTGACACGGTGGCGGCTTCGGTGAATTCCAACTCACGTTCGATTCCATCTCCGCCTCTGAACCGGCCGGCACCGCCGCTGCCTTGCCGAAGTGCGTAACGACGGACGATGAACGGATAGTGGGACTCCAGCGATTCGGTCGGAGTGTTCTTGGTATTGGTCATGCCGGTCTGGATCCCGGACTGACCGTCCCGATCCGGCCTGGCGCCCTGTCCGCCCGCCACCGTCTCGTAGTACGCAAAACGGTCGTTGCCGATCAGGACGTTGTTCATGGTGCCCTGCGAAGCGGCAGGCACAGATGACGGCGCAGCTTGGGCGAGGGCACCCAACAGAGTGTCGGCGATGCGCTGGCTCGTTTCGACGTTGCCTGCGGCCACCGCGACCGGAGAAACGGCAGAAACAAGAGATGCGGGCCGTGTCGACATGGTGATCGGTCGGTAGCTGCCTCCGTTGGCCGGAATTGTGGGGTCAGCGGCCACCCGCACCGCGTAGTACAGGCACGACCGAGTTACTGCCTCGACGGCGTTGATGTTGCCGGCGATCTGGCCAACGGTATTCTCGAAATCTGCCTTCAGTCGCTGTCCGTCGATGGTGACGGTCACGCCGATGGAAAGGTCCTCGTCCTTCCACTCCATCACATCTTCGAACTCGTAGACACCGTTTGGCAGATCCGCGATCGCTGCTTCCATCCTCCTGGCGCCATAGGCGAGTAAGGCTTCGGTGATCTCTGCGAATCGGGTTGGTCCGTCTCGCCTGGCCAAACTCAGCAGCCGAGCGGCACCCACCTCATTGGCACCGAGCTGAGCCGATAGATCTCCAAGTCTCTCCGCCGGAGTTCTCGTGGCGCTCAGAAACGGCTCGGTGAACGATGCGAGCCATTCGCCATACCTAACCGCAGGAACGGGTGACACAACTATGCCCTCCTGGTCGACCCTGGTTGCATGGGCGGGCATGGAACCGGGAGCTTCTCCGCCTACGTCCGCATGGTGGGCGCGATTGCCCACCCAGCCGATCAGTTCCTCAGCCTCGAAGACCGGCCTGACGATGGTCAGGTCGTTGAGATGCGTTCCTCCGGCGAATGGGTCGTTCACGGCGTATTGGACGCCGTCTTCGACGCCATCACCAAACCGATCCACGACGGCCGCCACTGACGCTGGCATCGAGCCGAGGTGGACAGGGATGTGCTCAGCTTGGGCGAGCATCTCGCCTGACGCCACAAAGACGGCTGCCGAACAGTCTGCTCGTTCCTTGATGTTCGGGGAGTATGCAGTACGTCTGAGTACCACTCCCATTTCTTCAGCGACGGCCGCCCACTCGTTGCGGGCCACCTCGATATCGATGGCGCTGACACTCACCAGGCCACCTGCAGGGCTCCGGATTCGTGCACCGTCAGCGTCTCACCAGCAGCCAGAAAGGAGGTGGCTTCTGTCTCCTCGATGACTGCCGGTCCGGCGATTTCAAAACTGACCGGCAGCGAGGGTCGCCACCACACGTCAGTAGGTTTCGAAATGCCGTCGCGATCCACAACGTCGCGGACCATTCGTTTCGGCTCGCCAACCGGCCGGAATTCTGGAAGTTCTCCAAGCGTGACCACCGGATCTCCAAGAGCCGCAGCCCGAACGGTGACTATCTCGATCGGGTCGTCCGGTCGCCAGAACCCATTGCGGTGCTTGTGGGCGATGTGAAACCTGCGGCCGATTTCGTCCCAAGAAATGTCGGCGCTGACCAGAACAGACGTCTCGTGCGCCTGGCCGATGTATCGCACGTCTACGGTCAACACCACCTCGGATGGATCATGGCCAACGTCAGCCGTGAAGTCGTCCACGGCTCGCCGGTCGATGCCGCCCAATTGGGCCTTCAGCAGCGAGGCCTCGCTGGTCTTGTTTATGACCCCGCTCATGGCGCGATCGACCCTAGGGGGACTCAGCAGTAGGCCGAACGCCGAGAAGACTCCTGCGAGTGGCGGAATGATCACGCCGGACATGTGGAGCCTTGCCGCCAAGGCTGTGGCGTGTAAGGCTCCGGCTCCGCCGAACGCAATGAGCGAGGACGTGCGCGGATCTGATCCTTCCTCGACCGAGACCTTCCTGACAGCCCTCTCCATGTGGGCCTCGACGATTTCGAGCATGCCGAGGGCAGTTTGGGTTGCATCGAGGCCGATGGGTCGTCCCAACTCGGCGAGAGCCTCGCCTGCTGCGGCTAAATCGAGATCGAGATCCCCGGCCAGTCGAGCGTCTGGCCCGATCCGACCCAGCCAGATGTTGGCGTCTGTGACCGTCGCATCCAGGCCTCCCCTCCGGTAGCCGGCCGGACCTGGGTTCGCGCCGGCGCTGGCGGGACCTACTCGAAGAGCTCGTCCTGGGTCGATCCACCCGATGCTGCCTCCTCCCGCCCCAACGGTATGGATTGCCACGGACGGCATCCGCACCGCCAGCCCCTCGATGTTGCGCTCGTAGGTCGCCTCAGGAACTCCTCCATCGATCCGACACACGTCTGTTGACGTGCCTCCCATATCGAACGAGATCAGTTCGGAGGCCCCGATCCGCTCGCCGACCGCCGCGGATGCCACTACGCCCCCTGCCGGTCCCGACAGAAGGATCGAAGCGGGAAGGGCGGCGGCCTTGTCGATCGGGATGAGACCCCCAGATGAGCGCATCACCATCACCTCTTCCGGCAAGCCGGCCGCGCCCACCGCCTCCTTGAGATGTTCGAGGTACGCAGCGGTTGCTGGCGTGAGAAAGGCGTTGACAATCGTCGTGGACGCTCGCTCGTACTCACGGATCTCCGGTGCGACCAACGATGAGAGCGAAGTGTTGCCTGCCACGTCGACCGCAGCCTCGACTCGACGTTCCAGGTCTTCTGCCGCATATCCGTACAGCAGCGAGATCGCTACCGAATCAGGCCGAAACTCTGCGACCTGGTCTGCCAGCTCTTGTAACTCTTCGCTCGACCACTCTTCGGCATCGGTGACTCTGCGGATCCCGAACCTGGCTTTCCGATCTACCAACGGTAGCGCACGATCCGCGAACGGATCGTAGAGCGATGGCCGGTCCTGACGTGCGATCTCGATCGTGTCCTCGAACCCGGTCGTTGTCACGAAAGCGACCTTCGCCCCCTTGCGTTCTAGGAGGGCGTTGGTCGCAATGGTGGTTCCGTGCAAGAAACGATCGACCGGGGAGCCGGCGAGCAGGGATCGTGCCCCCTCGACCACGCCGACACTCTGGTCGGGAGTAGACAACGTTTTGCCTGTCACGAGCGACTGTCCGTCCCACCAGACGAGGTCGGTGAACGTGCCCCCGACGTCGACTCCGAGCACCGACGTCTGCTCAGCAATCATATTGCGACGTTACGATCGTCGTCATTCCGACCCGAAGGAACAACGTGGCTGTCACCGTTTCACCGACTCCCAATCCCAATGCCTTGAAGTTCACCGTAGGCGCAGATGTCGGCGGACCCAAGACCTTTGTGCCAGGGGAAGCGATCGATGATCCGGTGGCGGCAGCAATCATCAAGCTCGATGGCGTCACGTCGATCTTCATGACGGCGGATTTCGTGACCGTGACCAAGGACGCCGAAGCGAGCTGGGACGACCTCAGCCCTGCCGCTCGAGCGATCCTCGCGGGCCACTACGGCGACTGAGGGCTTGTTCGACCCACCACTAGGGCGCGGCCGGCAGTTTGAGGATCTCAGCCGGCCACTGGCCACTCGACGCCGGCTGCGTCGACGATCGAAGCCTGGGGAGGCAATGGCGGGCTCGAGGAAGGCAATCCACTCGGAACTTCTTCCCACCTGGGCCAGCCGGACACAGCAGATGCTCCTGCTAGCCCTACTTCCACTTCGATCGACGCTGCCTCGATGGGAAGCCGAGTGAAGTCAAAGCCGTCATTGGCTACATACCTGCGAAATACGACCGTCACCTCAAAACGACGATCGGCAACCTGGCGGACGGTCCAGGCCTTCGCCCACTCGACGTAGCTCACTACACCCTCGGGCAGTGGATCGGCGAGTTCGGCAGCGCCATCTGTCCAGCCTGCGGCCAACACAATCCGTTCAGCACGATCGTCGCCGCCGTCGATCGAGAAATAGTCGCCCACGAACCATTCGGCTCTGGCCATGGCGACCTGGTCGACGCCGACAGGGGGCGTGGCCATCAGGTCGGCCTCGGTAAGGGGCGAGGTTTGGGAGGGCGCTGTCAATCTGGACGCGCTCAGAATCGAGTCGGTGGGATTCGTGGGGATCTGCTCCGAAGGTGCCAACGAGACGACCACTCCCTGGCCAGTCGGTGCGCCGGCGGGTCTCGGACCGAACGCCCTTCCGACCACCACACCGATGACGGCCAGCGCGATGGCCCCTGCCACCAAGTACAAGCCCCTGCCCCTCGGAGCTCGGGGCGGAACTGACAACGTTTGCCAGGGTATGTGCTCGGCGACTGTGTCTTCGGTTGCTGAACGGGTTGGTGTCTCCAAGAGAACTCCGCGTCCTCCCGTCAGGCGCACCGTACGCCAGCACAGGAGACGAAAACAAGAGGTATGTCGAGATGAACTTGGAACGGTTCGAACCCCGACTAACGTTGCCTACCCATGGCCCGAAACCCCGACCCAAAGCCCGGCCGCTGGATCTTGCCGCTAGTCGTGCTCGGAATGGTGTTCTTCACCTGGGCCTTCGTTCAGCGGATCGACCCAGGCGAAGTCGAAGACGCTACGCCGACGACCACCGCCACTACCACAACCACTGCTGCCGAAACATCGACGGATCCCGGCGAGACGACAACGACTACCTCGCTCCCCGCTCCGCTTTCCGCCTACTTGGATCAGATCGTCGGCGATCAGGAGGGGCTTGTAGCCATCGAGACGGGCATGGAGGAGGTCAATTCTGCATGGGAAGACCGCGAGAACACCGGGGTCACGTTCACCGAGAGCGTTGAGGCCTTTGAAGCCCTCATCACCAGCGCCCAAGATTTCCGCAATCTCATTTCCGCCCACCTTCCGCCTTCCGGGTACGGAGCGGCTCTTGGCCAGGTGCACGAAATGGCGCTGAGTGCTTCTGAGAAAGTCGTCACAGAGGCAGACTCAGTTCTCGACGGTTTGCGAGCTTCAGACACCGGCGAACTACGCAGGGCCGCAATGCTGAGATTCAAGGCAGCAGTGGAAGAATTCAACCTCGCAGCAGACGATATCCGCATTGCGGTTGCGGCGGCCGCCCTAGGCGCATAGACCTTCGCCTCGAATAATTCGGACGGAACACTCGATTCTCAGCTCTAACCTCCGGTTCTTGATTCAGAGGAGGAGAACACGATGTTGAAGGTCCGCCACGTCCTCGAGGACGAACTCGATCCGTTCTGGGACGCGATGTCGGTTGTGTTCGCCTTCGACCGGGACCCAGAAGACGAAGATCATCTCTACAAGGTCTTCGAGAAAGACCGCCTGATCAGTGCATTCGACGGGGACGAACTTGTCGGGACTCTCGGTGCCTTTTCGTTGGACATGACGGTGCCGGGCGGAACCCTGCCAACGGCGGGCACGACAATCATCACGGTTCTTCCGACCCATCGGCGGCAAGGCGTCTTGACCGCAATGATGGAAGCCCATTTCGACGACGTGATCGACAGGGGCGAGGCTCTGGCAGCGTTGTGGGCCGCCGAAGTTCCCATCTACGGTCGTTTCGGCTACGGCGCCGCAGCAGATGACGTGGCGATCGAGATCAGCTGCGACCGGATCGAGTTCCAGGACGTTGACAAGGACGTCTCCGTTCGAATGGTGAATATCGAGCAAGCAATGGCGATTTTTCCGCCGATATTTGACACCGTCCTGCAACGTCGCCCTGGCGCTTTCGCCCGCAGCGAGGATTGGTGGCGGCATCGTCGGCTCCGGGATCCGAAGGACCAAAGGGAAGGCGGGACCGCCCAACGGCTGGCCGTTGCATACCGAGGGGCGGAACCGGTCGGATACGTGCAATTCCGCATGAAGGACGAATGGTCAAGGGGTTCCGTGCCGCTCGGGGCAGTGACAATCAAGGAACTCATGAGTGCCGACGTGGACGCAGAGCTGGCATTGTGGAGCTTCATCGGCAACCTGGACTTGATGACAAGCGTCAAGATGCACGGTCGTCCCACGGACGATCCGCTCCTATGGAATCTCACCGATCCTCGACACCTCAACCGCAGTATCTCCGACAGCCTATGGGTGAGGGTGATGGATATCCCAGTAGCTCTATCCGGCAGACGGTATCAGGCAGACGGTTCCGTCATCCTGAGAGTTCACGACGGGTCCCGACCGGCGTCTGGCGGCACGTTCAAGCTCGATGTCGAAGGAGGGACGGGTTCGTGCCAGCCGACCGACCTTGAACCTCAGCTCAATCTCACCGCCAGCCAACTGGGAGCGGTATACATGGGAGGGCGCTCCATCGCGGAGATGGTCGCTGCCGGAACGGTCAGGGCTAAACCCGACAATGCGATCGAGGCGGACCGCCTGTTCCGATGGAGCCCAGGACCATGGTGTCCTGAGGTTTTCTAGGGCCAGACTGATCGCAGCGACAACCAATTGCACTGGTTCTCAATCGGAGGTCCTCTGCGGATCGCTAACGTTTGGGCATGAGGTTCGATTTTTCTTCTGTTGATGTGACATCCATCGAGACGTTGGTCGCCGAAACAATGACAGCGGGTGACAAACTGATCGAGGAGGTCGAGACCGTCGAGGGTCCCCGCACCTTCGACAATACGATGCGACCACTTGAGGCCGTCGGAGTCATCACTACCAACGCCTACGGGCGAGGGCCGTTTCTGGCACAGGTCTCAACAGACGCTGATGTACGGAATGCGGCTAGGCAGGCGGAAGAGACACTGACCAAGTGGTCGCTTGACCTCTCCTACCGGGATGGCCTCTACGAAGCCGTGCGGGCATATGCAAACACGGACGAGCCCGATTCGCTTGGCAACGAGGCCCGACGGTTCCTGGATCACAGCCTGCGCGACTTCAGGATGGCCGGCCACAACCTCCCAAAGGAATCCAGGGAGAAGGTCCAGGCTCTGCGAGCCAGGTTGGTCGAGTTGGAGATCGCCTTTTCGACCAACATCGCCGAATTCGAAGACGGGATCATCGTCAGCGAGGACGACTTGGCCGGCCTGCCTGACGACTACATCGAGCGGCTCGAAACCGCCGAGGAGCCTGGCACTTTCAGAATTGGCATGGCCTACCCAGACGTCGTGCCATTCCTGGACAATTCGTCACGGCGAGATCTACGAGAAGCATTGGCGTTCAAATTCAACAACCGGGCCAGAGAGGCGAACACGCCGATTCTGGTCGAAGCCTTGGGTCTCCGCGCTCAGATCGCCGACCTATTCGGTATGCAGTCATGGGCGCACTATCAAATGGAAACCAAGATGGCCAAACGGCCGGAGTCCGTTGACGAGTTCTACTCGGCCCTTGTGCCGAAATTGCGGGAGGGAGGGGCAACCGAAAAGGAAACGTTGGAAAGCCTGCTGGCCGCCGATGACCACGGTGGCGAACTTCAGGGCTGGGACCGTCGGTTCTATCACACCCAGCAGATGAAGACCGACTACGGAGTCGACCCCACGTTGGTGGCCGAGTATTTCCCCCTTGTCGAGGTGGTCCGAGGCATGTTCGACATCACCCAGGAAGTATTTGGCCTTACGTATGAGCAGGTCGCCAAGACAGACGCTTGGCACGAGGACGTCAACCTTTACCAGGTGAGGAACAAAGCGGACGGCGCCCACATCGCATACTTCTATATGGATCTGTTCCCCCGCGAAGGGAAGTTCAGCCACGCCGCGGCGTTCCCGCTTGTAGCCGGCTGCCTACTGGCCGACGGGACAGACCAGCGGCCCATCTCTGCGATCGTCGCCAATTTCACGAAGCCGACCGACGACCGCCCTTCACTGCTTCAGCACAGCGAGGTCGTGACCCTGTTTCATGAGTTCGGACACATCCTCCACATGTCACTGAGCAAAGCGCAGTTCACGAGATTCTCCTCTGCGAACACTGAATGGGATTTTGTCGAGGCACCGAGCCAGATCATGGAGAACTGGTGCTGGATACCGGATGTGCTCGCTCGTTTCGCCCGGCATTTCGAGTCAGGGAAGCCCATTCCTGGTGACATGGTGACCCGGTTGACCGAGGCTCGCGACCTCAACGTCGCTCTTTTAAACCTGCGGCAGGCCTACTACGGCCAGATCGACATGGACATGCATTCGACTCTCGAGGCAGTGGACCCCGAACAACTCGAGATGGATCGAGCAGACATAACTCTTCTGCCCCACCACAAGGGCACGTTACAACTCGCCTCTTTCGGCCACATGCTGGGAGGGTACGACGCCGGCTACTACGGCTACCTGTGGTCTGAGGTATTCGGAGACGACATGTTCAGCCGATTCACCGACGAAGGCGTGCTTTCGTCATCGGTCGGCATGGACTATCGGCGAACGATCCTCGAGCCAAACGGCACCAGGGACGGGATGGATCTTCTCCGTGACTTCCTCGGAAGAGAGCCGAACAACGACGCCTTCCTGGAAAAACTGGGAATCAACAGCTGACGCCGCACGGCCCGAACGGACCGGGGACCAGGCAAACCGCGAACCGTTCGGACCCTTTGGTCCGTACTGCAATCTGTTAACAGAAGGTGAACTCGCCGGTAGCGGAAACAAATCCGCTCGCCAAAGCGTTGATACCTATGCCGGCCGAAAGGAGGCTGACGATGTCAGACACTATGAAAGGACAGCGTCTCCGTGGAGGCGTGCGGCCATCCCGCCGCTATTCAGAAGGTCGTGTGTGCGAACACAACGACTGCACGACCAAGATCTCGATGTACAACCGCCGTGAGTTTTGCCATGCGCACGCTCCTGTCCGGTTTCCGCGAGTCCGGGGGCGCATCCTTCCAGAAGGAACCTGAAACCTCTCGATCACAAGGCGCCGGGTCATTCCTCCCTTGTTGCCAGGCGCCATCCAGCGGGGCCCCGATACCCTCCCATCGGGGCCTCGCCCCTTTTCTGGCCCTCTTGCGGGAGCCCGCAACCAGCCGAATAGGACTTTCGGCGGTCCAGACGTCGCAGTGTTGGCGGTATGATCGCTGGCATGAAACTGGAACATAAACGCAAGGCTTTGAACGGCTTGAAGACCGTGCGCGGGCACCTGGACGCAGTGATCCTGATGGTCGATGAGGAGAAATACTGTCCTGACACGATGAAGCAGGTGTCAGCGCTTCAAGGGTCGCTCGAGCGGGTCAACCGCATCTTGCTCGAGAACCATTTGGAAACCTGTGTGCAGGACGCCATCGCCGAAGGACGGACTCCAGAAATCGTAGACGAGCTGATGGAAACGATGCGTTACACGTCGGCTCTCACCGGACCGACCAAGGAAGTCAAGCTCTAAGAGGCGGGTCGAACAACTCGAGGAGTTGCTCGACGCAAATACGTGTGGACTTGGCCGTTTGGCTTGGCATCTGCACCTGATACGGCCGAATGAAGAAATCGATTTGTCCTGAAAATTCGGGCCGGCGCTACCCTGACCTCAATGAGCAACATCGAATGGCTCGAGGAGCCCCATCTTCTTGACCCGGTGGCAATAGTTGGTTTCGAAGGCTGGAATGACGCGTCGGATGCCGCGTCTGGTGTCGTCGAATACCTGGTCGATCATGCCGGTGTCTCACCCTTTGCGCGCATGGACATGGAGCCATACGTGAACTATCAGATGTCTCGGCCACACGTCTCGATGGATGAGACAGGCAGGGTGATCCACTGGCCGAGCACTGGATTCTTCGGGTTGACTCTCGAGGGTTCTCAGAGACATCTGGTCGTCGTCCTGGGAGACGAGCCCCACCTCAAATGGCAGAGGTTCACCCAGGAGATCGTCGAAGTTCTCGGTGGTCTGGGAGTCACTACGGTCGTGTCGCTAGGAGCGTTCATCGGCCAGGTGCCCCACACGCTTCCTGTACCCATCTTTGGGGACGCTGTCGAGCCTGGCTTGACTGACCGGCTTGGCGTGATGCAATCGAACTATGAAGGACCAACCGGGATCATAGGTGTGTTGCATTCCGCCTTTCGTGAGGCAGGATTCACGGCCACGACGCTGTGGGCGGCCATTCCCCACTACCTGGCCGCCAATCCCAACCCGAAGGCGACCCTTGCACTGCTCGAGCGTTTCGGGCGGACGATCGGACACGATTTCGACGTAGCCGATCTGATGTCGGAAGTGGAAGATTTCGAGCGCCACGTTGCCGAGGCCATGGATGGATCATCCGATTTCATCGAGTACGTCCGCCAGTTGGAATCCTCGGCGGATAAACCGATGATCGAGGCGCGGGAAGGCGAGCAACTGGTTCAGGAGATCGAAAACTTTCTGAAGGACGGCGATTGAGACCGGGTGACGCTTCGGCGAACTGCCAGAACGCCGGAGTCGATCAGATCGTCTGAGCTTGAGAGTGTCTGAATCCGGCTCGGCCAAGCTCGAGCGGGATTCAGATCCCGACCCCGTGGCGGCCATCACCTTCGGCAAAACGAGCTGCGCCGACGACTGCGGTGTCCATCACGGCCATGCCAAGTCTGTGTTCGATCCTCAGCCCTTCTAGGATCGATGTGCCCTCGCCCTCCAGCAGAGCTCGGCGATCCGAACGGACTGTCTCTTGGGGAAATCTGGAGATGGAGTGGGCGATTTCGACTGCGACCGCCAAGGCCTGGCCGGCGGGGACGACCCGGTTCGCCAATCCGAATTGCAGTGCTTCTTCCGCGCCAACAGCCCTGCCCGTCAAGATCATGTCGAGAGCCCGTCCTGTACCGACGATCCTCGGAAGCCTCTGGGTTCCCCCATCCACCAATGGGACTCCAAAGCGTCGCTCGAAACATCCGAAGACAGCATCCTGGGAAGCGATCCTCAGGTCGCACCACAACGCCAGCTCCAGGCCACCCGCCACCGCGTAGCCTTCGACGGCTGCCAACGTCGGCTTTCCTACCCGAATGTGGGTGAACCCGAGGTGCCCTTCAGGACGGTCCTCGAGATCGAAATCCTTCAGGTCCGCTCCTGCACTGAACACTCCACCCTTCCCAGTGAGGACGGCGACGTCCACATTGTCGTCTGCATCAAAACGTCGCCAGGCGGCCAACAGTCCTTTGGCGGTGGACTTGTCTATCGAATTACGGCGCTCAGGCCGATCGATGCCAATGATTGCCACCCTGTCGTCCACCTCGTAGGTCACCGTCACCTGAACCTCCACTTTCGATCGAGGTCCATCATGGCGAGAACTTGCGCCAGACGCTGCATCTTCTCCGGCTCAGGAGAGTACGGACAGGTTCAACCGCCACGCCAACACACAGCCGCCAGTCCTTTGAGGAGTAGGAGTGACGCAGGTTCTGCCCACGGGATCGTCTGTCACCGCCGACAGCGCTTCCCCCCCTCTGCAAATAGGGCACGATCCAGCCGAACTCGGGATTCCCAGTGTCGCTATAGCGACCAATGGAACCCTGAGTTGTACCCAGGGTTCGTAGAAAACATGGCCGGACGGTCTATTTGAAGCGGCGCAGTCGGACTGAGTTGCCGACGACCGACACCGACGAGAAGGCCATCGCCCCCGCTGCGATCATCGGATTCAAGAAGCCGAGTGCTGCCAACGGGATCGCCGCTGTGTTGTAGGCGAATGCCCAAAAGAGATTCTGCTTGATGGTTGTGAACGTCCTGCGAGCGAGTTTGATCGCAGTCACCGACGTTGCCGGATCGCCAGACATCAGCACAACGTCGCCCGCTTCGATAGCGACGTCAGTCCCGGAGCCGACCGCCATGCCGAGGTCGGCGACGGTCAGCGCCGGGGCATCGTTGATTCCGTCGCCGACGAACGCGACGACGTGGCCGTTCGCCTGCATTTCCGAAACGGCCTCGGACTTCTCGCCAGGCAAGACTTCGGCGACAACGTGATCGATCCCGATCATCGCCGCGATGGCATCTGCGGTCTGCCGAGAGTCGCCGGTCAACATCACCGTAGAGATGTCCTGGCTGTGCAAATCCTCGATGGCCTTGGCCGACGTCGGACGGACTGTGTCTGCAACGCTGACCACTCCCTCGACCTTGTCATCCCAACCGACCAAGAAGGTGGTGTTGCCTCTATCGGCGACCTCGTCGAAGCGTCCCTGCCAGATGTCGACGCCGGCGAGACCAGCTTCGGTGAACAGCAAGGGCTTGCCGACCAGAACGGTCTTGCCTGCGACGACACCCCTGGCACCCTTACCTTGGATCGATTCGAAATCCTCAACAGGTTCGAGTTCTACGTCTTCTTCCTCTGCACCAAGGGCGACCGCCTTGCCGATGGGATGCTCAGAACCCGCCTCAAGTGATCCCGCCAGTTTCAGGAATTCTGTGCGATCGCCATCCGTAACGACTTCCACGAGAGTCATCGCCCCTCTGGTCAGGGTTCCGGTCTTGTCGAAGACCACCGTATCGACACCCTTGGCCCTTTCGAACACCTCGGCATTCTTGAACAGCACTCCCATTTCTGCGCCCCGCCCTGACCCGACCATGATGGCCGTCGGGGTCGCCAGGCCCAGAGCGCAAGGGCATGCGATGATCAGCACGGCCACTGCGCTGCTGATTGATCTGGAAACATCCCCTGTCGCCACTATCCAGATCACTGCGACCGCCAAGGCGATGGTGATAACGACCGGAACAAACACAAAAGAAATTCGGTCTGCCAATTTCTGGACAGGCGCCTTGGTTGCCTGAGCGTCCGCGACCAGTTTCATGATCTGGCTGAGGGCGGTGTTGGGGCCGACCTCTTTGACCTCTATCTCGAGCCTGCCCTGCTGGTTGACCGTCGCCCCGAAAACGTTGTCGCCGATCTCCTTGGTCACCGAGACGCTCTCACCGGTCAGCATGGATTCGTCGACTCCGGACTTTCCAGCCGACACGATTCCGTCGGCAGGAATCTTCTCACCAGGCAACACCACGACAATCTCGCCTGGAGCGAGCTCGATGGGGTCAACCAGGATCTCCTCTCCGCCTCGGATGACCCTCGCCTGCTTGGCACCCAGCTCGGCGAGCTTGGCGATCGCGTTCGACGCCTGACCCTTGGCCCTCGCCTCAAAGAACCGGCCGAGGAGAATCAGGCTGATGATCACGGCCGCCGTCTCATAGAACAG
>QIDH01000017.1 GCA_003229305.1 Acidimicrobiia bacterium
GTGTGCCTGCGACCGTCGGAGTCCACCACCACCGCTCCCACCCTGTAGTGCGAGTACGGAGAGTACGAGCCAAGCGCCGCCCTTCTGGCCTCCTCAACGAGCCCCCTCACATCGATGGGCTCGCTCATGACGCAGCCAACAACGCGTCGACGAATTCTTGCGGATCGAAGCGGACGAGGTCATCCACTCCTTCACCGACTCCAATGTATTTGATCGGGATCCCTAGTTCTCGCTCGATCGCTATCACGACACCTCCTTTGGCGGTTCCGTCGAGTTTGGTGAGCACCACCCCGGTGAGACCGACCACTTCGGAAAAGACTTTGGCCTGGCTCAGACCGTTCTGGCCAGTCGTCGCATCGATGACAAGCAAGGCCTCGTCGATGTGGCCGTCACGACCGAGCACCCGTACGATCTTGCCAAGCTCGTCCATCAGATTGGACTTGTTCTGGAGTCGGCCTGCGGTGTCGACGATCACAACATCCTTGCCTCTGGCCTTGCCTGCCTGGAGGGCGTCGAACGCGACCGAGGCCGGATCGGCGCCGGGTTGACCGCTCACGACATCGACCCCCACCCTCTCGGCCCAAAGCTGCAACTGGGTGTCCGCTGCGGCCCTGAACGTGTCAGCAGCGCCTAGCAGCGGTCTGTGGCCCGCCTCGATGAGGCGGGCGGCCAGTTTGGCGATCGTGGTTGTCTTACCCACCCCGTTCACCCCGACGACTACGACCGTGGCGGGATCGCCTTGCAAACTCAGGAGACGGGATTCGGAATCGAAAGCCTTCAACAATTCGAGCCGCAGACCCGTTCTGGCTTCTTCCACACTGCCTGGCTCCGAGGCGCGGACCGCTCCCACAATCTCGGCGGCGCCAGTTACGCCGACATCAGCTGATACCAGTGCGTCCTCGAGATCGGACCAGAACGTTCCGCCCATGGCCCCTTGCCCGAAGACCGATCGCAGCGCCCTGCCAAAAGAGTCCCGGCTCTTGGCCAGACGATCTCCGAGCGCCCAGCCAACCGTCGGAGTCGTTGGAACCGCGCTCACGTCCAAACTGCCACTCGCAGCCCTGTCCTTGCTGCGTCGAATAGTGAAGAGAACGAAGCCAAGGACGACGAGCACCCCCACGGCTACCGACAGGGCTATCCAAGGATTCATCGCATCGGCTCCAACGTTCGAGGGCCAGGAATCATACGGCTGGAGGATGGCAGGGTCTAGAAACGCGGCGGGTAGTCACCGCTAACCGAGCATCCGAGACGTGCCGCACGGTCGGCGAGCCGTGCCGATCAAACCTCCAGCGCGACCTCATCCATCCTCTTCGTCAATGCCTGAGACGATCCACCCGGTTCCATCGTCACCCCATACAGAACATCTGCGCTCTCCATGGTCTGCTGCTGGTGAGTGACGATCATGAGCTGGGCACTGCCTCTGAACTCATCAACGAGGCGGAGGAATCGCCTGAGGTTCGCATCGTCAAGCGCTGCTTCAACCTCGTCCAAGATGTAGAACGGTGATGGTCGTGCCTTGAAGACGGCAAACAAGAAGGCGAGAGCAGCAAGCGACCTCTCGCCGCCGGACAGAAGCGAAAGCCTGCTGACCTTCTTGCCCATCGGCTGAGCTTTGATTTCGAGGCCGGTCTCGAGGGGCTTGGAGGGGTCGGTGAGCTCCAGCGCCCCCTTGCCACCAGGGAACAGGATGGAAAAGAACTCCTGATAGTTCTTGCCAACTTCAACGAAGGCCGCCATAAACAGGCCTTCGATCTCCTGATCGAGGGCCGTCACAACCTTGCGAACCTCGTCACGCGACGCTTCCAGATCGCCAAGCTGATCCGAAATGTGAGTGTGGCGTTCGTCGAGGTCTGCGTACTCCTCGGCGGCGAGCGGGTTGATCGGACCCATTTTCCGTAGTTCGAGCGCCAACTCATCTGCACGCCCGGTCGGGTCGGCCCCTTCCAGGAGTTCAGGCCGCTGTGCCGCCAATGCCTCTTGTTCGGTGGCATCCGCAAAACGGGCAAGGTCTTCGGAAACCCTTTCCAGACGCAGTCGAATCTCGGTTTCTTCGACAGCCACGTTCGCCAGGGTTTCCTTTGCCTGCTCCAGAGTCGTACGAAGGTCGGCCTCTCCTTGCCTGGCGGCCGCGAGCTGTCTGCCCGCCTCACCGGAAATCTGCCTCAACGTGACCTGACGTTGCCTCAAGGCCTCGATGTGAATTCGCACAGCGCCGAGAATGGCCAGAGACCGTGCTTCGATGTCCCGAAGCTCCACCAACTCCGCTGGGTCCGCCGGTCGCTCTTCGAGGTCTTCGAGCTCCGCACGGATCGTTGTGAGCCGCTGCTCGATCATGCGACGGCGTTCGACTATGCCGCCGAGCACCTCAGCAGCTTCTTCCCTGGCCCTGCGAGCCTCTCCTCTCCTCTCCTGCACCTCTTCACGCTCTTTCGCGAGCCTCTCCCACAAGGCCTGACGCTCGGCTTCCTCGCCTTCAAGAGCCGCCAGACGCTGCCTCAACTGACCGAGCTGACGTTCACGGTGCTCTCCCCCGTGCAGCAGCACTGCCCTGCGATCGACCAGTCTGGCCTGCTCGTCCTTGGATGCGCCCTGGCTGCGCTGGATTCGGTCAAGGGCATCCGCTACCCCTGCCAAACGCGCCTCCAAAGCCTCGAGGTCTTCCAGCGCCACCCTTTCGGCCTCCCTGGCTTCGCCAAAGGCAGCTCTGTTGGTTCGTTGGACGGTTTTGGCCCTCGCCTCATCGATCTCCGCAACTTCTGCGGCCATGCGGGAAGACTCCAACACCGCCGGAGTGGCGCCATCCGGATCCACCAGGCGGATTCCGGTCGGGGTGATCAGATCTCCTTCCGGAGTCACGGCCTTGATGCCGGACCCGCGTCGAATGACCTCCCACCCGGTCGCCCATCCCTCTACAACCAGGACATCGGCGAACAGTGCAAGGGCCAAATCCCGATCGGCCTTTGGCCCCAGTCGGTCGACTAGCAACTCGAGGCCTAGCTCCTCGGCAATCGCGGCGGCCGCATTAGGCCCGGCGGTCGAGCCAGAGGCAACCAATCCAAGGCCACCGAGGCCTTCCCGTTTTAGCTGTCGGACAAGATCACCGAGGCTGTCGACCGAACCGACGACCAACGCATCGCCCCAGCCAGAAACTGCGGCGTCGAAAGCGGCGGCGATGTCATCGCCGACATCGAGCACCTTGGCCAGCGGACCAAGAACCGTGTCTGTCGCCTCGGCGTGTAAACGGGCTTCACGGTTCGCAACGCCGGCGGCCGCGGCTTCAAGCGCGTCGGCTTTCGCCATCGCTCCTGCCCGGTGCAACTCGCACGACCTCACCAACCGCTCTGTCTTTTCCCAATCCACCTGGACGGTTGACCGTACGGTCTTGCGATCTTCATAGACCTGTTGGGCGACCGAGATCAATTCGTCCGTACTCTTGATTTCGTCCTTGAGCCGCTCAATACCCTGGTCGTCGTTCGCCTTGGCAGCGGCGATGGCTTCGAGGCGCCGATCGATGTCCTCCATCTCCCGACTGTCACGCGACGTCGCGCCCTCCAGGGACCTCAGGTCCCCTCTGGCCATGGCGGACGCGCCTTCGACCGGCATCGATTCCTGCTCGGCCAGTGAACGCTCTTCATCTTCCACAGCTCGCAGGTGGGTCTCACGCAAGGCCGCGTCCTGCTGGGCTCGGCGTTCGCTGTCACCAGATTCGGCCATGTCGGCATCCAGCCGCTCGAGCTCTTCGTCCAAATCACGGCGCCTCGCCCCGGCGCCCTCAATCCTGGAGCCAACCGCTCTGGCTCGCTCGTGGGCCACTTGAGCTATGCGCTTGAGTCTCTCCGCCGTAGTCTCGAGCCTGGCAGCGGCCGCCGTGTCGGCATCCAGATCGCGTCCCGTCTGGCCGGCCGATTCGGCCAGTTCGATCAGCCTGGTCTCGAGTGCCAAAAGTTCCTGTTGTGACGCTTCAGCTCTATCGGTCGCTCGCTCTCCCAGACCCTTGGCGTCTCCTGCCCGCCGCTTCAGGTCGCGCAATTCCTCTCCGCCGATCCACAATCTGAGTGCCGCCAACTCGTCGCGGACCGAACCGTGCCGCATCGCTGCGTCTGCCTGCCTCTTGAGAGGCCGCATCTGGCGCTTCAGTTCTCGAAGGATGTCATGGAGACGGAGCACGTCTTGGTCGGTGCGATCGAGCCTTCGTATGGCCCGTTCCTTGCGCAGGCGATGTTTGAGAATCCCGGCGGCTTCCTCGATGACCTGGCGGTGTTGATCGGCCTTGGCGTTGAGGATCTCGTCGAGCTGGCCCTGACCAACGATCACATGTTGCTGGCGCCCGACACCGCTGTCGTAAAGCAGCTCCTGGATATCGAGCAGACGACATTCGACGCCGTTGATTTCGTATTCAGAATTGCCGTCTCTGAACAGCCGTCGACACACCGAAACTTCATCGAGATCGAGCGGGAGCAGACGATCCTCGTTGTCGAAGACCAGGGTCACCTCGGCTCTGCCGAGCGCGGGGCGAGAAGCGGTTCCCGCAAAGATGACGTCTTGCATCCGTTCGGTGCGCATAGTCCTCGTGGATTGGCTCCCCATCACCCATGCGACGGCATCCACGATGTTGGACTTCCCTGACCCATTCGGACCCACAACCACGCTGACGCCCGGCTCGAACTCGAGCCTGGTGCGGTCGGCAAAGGATTTGAAGCCGGCGAGCTTGAGAGATCTCAGATACAAGAGTTACACCGATGTGATTCGATCGACAACACGATAGTCGCCCAAATGCAGTGGGATCGGCCATGGCGCCCAACGATTGCCCAGAACGGTCCCCTAAGCCAGAGCCGATGCGAGGGTGTCGATGATGCGATCGATCTCGTCATCCTTGATCACCAGCGGCGGACAGATCGCCAGCGAACTGCCCATAGGGCGGATGATCACGCCGGCGTCGAGCATTTTGGCACGAACCGTCAGAACAGCCTCAGCCGACTCGAGCTCTATCCCCCAAACGCCTACCGCCCCCCTCACGTCCACCACGAGACCATCCGACGCCAGGCTGGACAGCGCGGGAGCGAACCGCTTACCGATTTGCACGGCGCGGGCCAGTAAACCTTCCCTTTCCTGGATGGCGATCGCCTCGAGACCGGCGGCCGTCGCCAGAGGATGACCGGAGTAGGTGTACCCGTGTTTGAAGATGAAGCCGTCGTTGGTCTCCAGAGCCTCACGGGGGCCGTCGCCAACGATGACGCCTCCGAGCGGCATGTACCCCGATGTGACGGCCTTGGCGAAGGTGATCAGGTCGGGAGTCACTCCGTAATACTGAGCGCTGAACCATTCGCCCATCCGACCAAACCCGCAGATCACCTCGTCGAAGATCAGATAGGCGCCGTTCGCGTCGCAAAGCTGACGGAGCGCTTCGAGATAGCCTTCAGGCGGGGGAAAGACGCCACCCGCTCCTTGCAACGGCTCGGTGAGCACCGCCGCGACCCGACCAGGGTTCTTTTCGAAGATCTGTGCGATGGATTCCACGTTCGAGGCAGGAGCCTGGACGACGTCGCCTACCAGCGGGCCGAAACCCTCCTGGTTGATCGGTATTCCTTGGGCGCTGGTCCCTCCGAAGTTTGTGCCGTGGTATCCATGCTCACGACTGATGATGAGTTGGCGCTCAGGATGGCCGGCCTCCCGCTGCGCGATCCTGGCAATTTTCATCACCGAGTCGATGGCCTCAGATCCAGAACTGCCAAAAAACACTCTGGGTCTCTTGAACGGCGACAACTCCGCGATCTTGTCGGCCAGTCGCTCTGCCGGCTCATTCGAAAAAGGAGCGAAGGTGTGATAGCTGGCGATCTTGGCAGCCTGCGTGACGATCGCATCGACCATCTCCTGGCGCCCGTGACCAATGTTCATATACCAAAGGCTCGCCATGCCGTCGATGTACTCATTGCCCTTGTCGTCGACGATTGTGGAACCTTGCCCGCCGACAACCTTGATGAACTCGGTCTCAGTGGGACCGGTAAACGGATGCAGCAACGCCGAACGAACCATGAGCAACCACCTCCCGAGCAAAATGGCATGCTAGATCCCCCGATTCAGCCAGCAAGCACAATCGGCTGTAGCTGCCGGTTTCGGCCTGGCGGCCGTAAGCCCGCCGGTTTCGGCCTGGCGGCCGAAGCCCTAACAGAGTTTGCTTCGCAAACTCCCGCCTGTAGCTGCCGGTTTCGGCCTGGCGGCCGAAGCCCTAACAGAGTTTGCTTCGCAAACTCCCGCCTGTAGCTGCCGGTTTCGCCCTAACAGAGTTTGCTTCGCAATCTCCCGCTTGTAGCTGTGGCTTTCTAGCGCTGGCAGGTCGGGCATGAAAACGTCGAACGGCCACCTACTACCCGCTTGATGATCTTCGATCGGCACCGGCGGCACTCCTCCCCTACTCGACCGTAGACGCGGAGCCGCTGAAGATATTCGCCCGCCCTCCCATCCGGGAGCAGGTAGGTGAGGTCACCAAGGGACGTGCCTCCGTGGGCGAGGCCAGCGGCCAGCACAGGACGGATCTGTTTTCGGATGGCCGAGATCTCGGATGCAACAAGAGAGCCGGCCTGGCGGAGAGGATCGACTTTGGCTCGATAGAGGATCTCGTCTGCGTAGATGTTTCCGAGCCCCGCCAGGAACCGTTGATCGAGCAACAACGTCTTGATCGCAACGGATCGTCCCTCCATCCGCGCCAGGAGCTGTGGAGACCTGGGAAGTGCGTCGAAAGCGTCAGGACCAAGAGCGGCAATTGAAGAGTCAGCGAGTTCGTCAGGCGTATACACGACTATGAACCCGAAAGTGCGCGGATCGATCATGCGCACCTCCTCATGGGCTTCCGTCCTGATCACGACGTTCGTATGGGCGTCCTCAGGATCCTCGAGATTGGCCACCAAGAGGCGTCCTGACATCCCGAGATGCATGACAAGAGAAAACCCATCCTCGACGTCGACAATCAAGAACTTGCCGATCCTTCCGACGTCCAGCACCTTCCGCCCGATGAGGCGTCCCGGAATGTCAGCAGGATTCGGTTGACGCCTTGACATCCGAGCCCGGCGAACCGAGACGTCAGCGATGCGATTCCCGGCGAGAGCCGGCTCGATGCCGCGCCTGGTGGTTTCAACCTCAGGAAGCTCTGGCACTGCTCAGGCGACGACTGTCGGATCCATCGCGGACAACGCCTGCTCTGCGGCCTGCTGCTCGGCTTCCTTCTTGGAATGTCCGATTCCGACACCTACCTGCCGGCCGTCGATCGTGAGAGTGGCGGTGAAGCTCTTCTCGTGGTCAGGACCCTCCGCGTCGATCCTGTATTTCGGGCGTAGTCCATCGCCGGCCAACAGTTCTTGGAGTCGGGTCTTGAAGTCGCGCCGCCCAGGCGCCGTCGATCTAGCCCTGATCCGAACCTCCCAAAGACGCATGATCAACTCTTCACACGCTTCTAGACCGGCGTCCAGGTAGACGGCCGCCAGGATCGCTTCCATGGCGTCTGCCAGGATTGAGGCCTTCGCCCTTCCGCCGGATGTGACCTCGCCTCGGCCGAGCAGTAGATGTTTTCCAACACCGAGCTCAGTGGCGACCTCGTAGAGCAGGTCACGGTTTACACACGCAGAACGAATCTTGGCCAACTCTCCCTCTGGAAGATCCGGGTACTCACGGAAGATGAAATCGGTCACGACCAATTGCAACACCGTGTCTCCCAAGAATTCGTATCTTTCGTTTGAGCGTTCCGAGAGATGTTCGGCCACGTACGACCGATGGACCATCGCAGTCCGCAGGTAAACGATGTCGGCAAAGTCGTGGCCGAGCGCCTTGGCCAGATCCGACAAACCCTTCATATCGCGCTCAGTCTCATTTGAAGTTGTTCAACGAAACCGCCCTTGGCGCCCTCTGTGGCCATCCGAATCGCGTTGTAGATGGCCGTCGCCGAAGACGCTCCGTGGGCGATGATCACGACTCCCTTGGTGCCCACCAGGTGGGCGCCGCCGTATTCATCGGGGTTGAGGGTCTCCTGGATGCTCGCCAGGGCTCCCATGACCGCGCCTCGCATGTCATCAGGCAGTTTGGAAAGAGCAGCCAAGGCCAGGCTCAGTGCGTAGTTGGCGGTTGCCTCTGTTGTCTTGAGAACAACATTTCCGGTGAAGCCGTCCGTCACCCAGACGTCCGCAGAGTCGTTGAGGATGTCCCGACCTTCGACGTTGCCAACGAAGTTGAGGGGAGCATCCACCAGGCGGGCATATACTTCCCTGTCAAGGTCCCTCCCCTTCGACTTTTCTTGACCGATGTTGAACAGGGCCACGCGGGGTTCGGATACTCCTAGAACCACTTCGCTCAGCAGCGAACCCATCACGGCGAATTGCACCAAGTACTCGGGACGGCACTCAGGGTTCGCTCCTGAATCGATCATCACCGTCGGCGCTCCTGCGGTCGGGATCACAGTGGCGATCGCCGGTCGATGGACGCCGGAGAGGCGGCCAATGAGGATGGCAGCCGCAGCCAGTACTGCTCCAGTCGATCCTGCAGAGACCATTGCCTCGACATCGCCGCTCCTGACCATTCTGGCGGTCTTGACCACCGATGCGTCCGGCTTCTCGCGGATGGCTTTGGCCGGATCCTCCGCCATCTCGATCACCTCGGAAGCGTGGACGATCGGAAGGTCCACACCGTGGCTCTCCACGAGTGATCGCAGGGTGGCTTCGTCGCCCACGAGAACGACTTCGTGGCCCTCTTTCGCGGCTCGAGCAGCACCGGCCACCATTTCGGCGGGCCCGTGATCGCTTCCCATGGCGTCGAGAGCTACCCGCGCCATCTCAATCCTCTACTCGGAGACGTCGACAACCTGCCGGCCGTTGTATGAGCCACACTTTGGACAGACCCTGTGTGGCCGGGTAGGCGCATCACAGGCCGGGCATTTGACGATGTCTGGCCGCGACGCTTTCCATGTGGCCTTGCGGCGTCTGGTGCGCGAGCGCGACATTTTCTTCTTTGGCACCGCCATGGGGCGCTCCTTCAGTCGATCTCTGGTTCCAGGAATTCTCTGAGAGCCGCAAACGGAGATTCGCTCTCGTCAGGATGCCCTGAACAGGGTTGCCTATTCAAGTCGGTTCCGCACGTCTGGCAAAGTCCCAAACACGAATCCGAGCAGAGAGGAACGAGGGGAAGCGAAAGGCACAACTCGTCTCTTAGGAATGGTTCGAGATCGATTGCCCCGTCTCGCCCGATTTCATGAATCTCCTCATCGGTCTCTTGGCCGAATGCGAGGATCACGTCCGCAATCGTGTCCTCTTGCCATTCAACCAGGCACCGGTTGCAGCGCAGCAACACCGGTGCGACAACTTCACCTCTTGCGACGAGTCCGTCGGCCATCGCCTCGAGGCTCATGGTCGCCTTGGCGTCACCGACGAGGGTGACCAGGTCTGTCTCGAATTCCAGCGGTCCGGTCAGTTCTTCCGTGCGACGGGCCCCGCTGAGACCGAGCAGATCACTCACGAATATGACGAATGGCGACTGAATGGTGGATCTCCAGGGAGGTGGGAAAGAGTCTAGTTGCGTGTCGGCCAACCGGTGCTGCGTCGCCTCCCAAATGAGGGCGAGGACCCTTCAGGTGGCGCGGATCCTGTCCAAGACGGCGTGGTGGATGATGTCACGCTCGCCGTCCAGCAGGGAGTTGTGAATTGAACGTTCCAACCAGACCAGTCGATTCCGCGACCCGAGGGCGTCGGCGATCAGTTGGCCGCTGACCGGTTTGACCGTCGCGTCTGCCTTCGACTGGATCGTCAACGAGGGCACCTTGATCCGTGACGCTGCTACGAGGGCCATCCGACTGACGGTCAGCAGATCTCTCAAGGCCTTGGTCGGGAACCCTGAATATGTGAGCCACAGAGGTTTCGCTTCGTCCGCCAACGGTGGAGGAGGGGCCTCCGGCCAACTGATCATGGGGGTTATCTTGGCGAGGAGAGGACTCACGTAGGTCTTGGCGTTCTGAAACCGGATCGGAGAGTTGATGGTGGTCACGGATGCGACCGGCAACTCGGCTGCGACCAGCAAACACAGGAGGCCTCCCAACGAAAGTCCGGCGAGGTGGACACGGTCGTTGTCGGCCAGAGCCGACTCAGCAGCGACCATGGCAGACTCGAGCCAATCATCGTTGTCGGTTTTCGCCATGTCGGCCAGCGTGGTCCCGTGGCCAGCCAGCAAGGGGGCGATCGTGGTGTAGTGGCGGTCGTTGAGGAATCGCCCCAACAGTCGAAAGTGGGCCGCGGTTCCGGTAAACCCATGCACCATGACGACTGCTTCCCCGTTACTGCCTTGCCACGTGAACGGGGCGACCAGGGGATCGAAATACTCGCTCATTGATCAGCTCGAGGTGTCGAAGCTCCTCGCCGTGCCGGCCCCAATGGTCAGACTCCTGGGACTGGAGGCACAGGCGGACGGGCAGCTCTGAGGTTCGCTCTGGCCCCGGCAACCTGGCCCGCCAGCTTTGCGTACAGCTCCTCCAAACGCTGATAGCGGTCATCCGCGTAGTCCTCTGCTTCCAATCTGAGGCGCCGGCCCTCTCCCTCTGCCCTTCTGACGAGGATGTTTGCTTCCTCAACTGCCTCGGCCATTATGTGGGACTCGCTAACCAGCTCATCTGCACGGGTCCGCGCTCGTTCCATGACGTCTCGTGCTCGCTCGTTGGTGCGGCCAACGAACGCTTCTCGCTCGCGAATCATCCATCTGGCTGCACGGAGTTCCTCAGGCAACCGATCACGCAGATTGCGCAACATTGAAAGCATCTGTTCACGATCCACCATGACGTTGGCGGACAACGGGACCGCTTTCGCCCCTTCCACGGCTACCAGGAGCTCGTCGAGCAGCTCTTGGAGCTCGCCGACATTGGCCGTTGGTTGTTCTGTCGCCGCCTCGAGCTCGCCAAAATCGTCGTCGTTTGGGGGAAGGTCGTCACTCACGTGGACCACCGTTCTTTTAGGAGTTGCGCGACGAGCGGAGGAACGAGGCCATCGACCAGTCCACCTAGCCGCCCTACGTCTTTCACAAGGGAAGACGATAGATACCCGAACTCGGCACTCGTGGGAATGAACACGGTCTCCACGGCGGCGAGGTGGTGGTTCATTTGGGCCATCTGGAGTTCGTAGTCGAAATCCGAAACTGCTCGCAGGCCTTTGACGATCACGTCCACGCCCTGGGACTGGGCAAAGTCGACCAGTAGGCCATCGAAGGACGCCACCCTGACCTTCGGCTCTTTGGCAAACAACCCCTCGAGCATCTCGACCCGTTCGTCGTTGGTGAACATCGGCGATTTCGAAGGATTGGCGATGACCGCGACTATCACCTCGTCGAAGATCGAAACACTCCTGCCGATCACGTCGATGTGGCCGTTGGTTGGCGGATCAAAACTTCCAGGACACAATGCAGTGGTCACGTGTGCTCCTTCACGTAGCGCCACAATGTAGCGGTCCCGTATGTTCGCTCGCCTGCCGCACCCAATCCATCGGCCACGGGGCGGGCCTCGCCTTCGAGTCTATGCACGACCACGATCGCA
This sequence comes from Acidimicrobiia bacterium, assembly GCA_003229305.1. Classification (GTDB taxonomy): domain Bacteria; phylum Actinomycetota; class Acidimicrobiia; order Spongiisociales; family Spongiisociaceae; genus SZUA-232. The sequence goes on from QIDH01000017.1 coordinate 11,552, forward strand.
TCTTCGGCAAGAAATGGCATCAATGCCGACAATATCGCCTCTACGGACGCAAGCGAATCGGAATATGGGGGGTCGACGAAAGCCAGGTCGAATGGACCAACGGTCCTCGCTGCCAATGACGTGGACAGCGTGTACTCGACGTCTCCGTCTACCAGCTCACCGCCGAGTCCAACCGAGCCCATATTGACCCGCAACACTTCGAGGGCTGCCCGATCCCGTTCGACGAACACTGCCGATTCTGCACCCCTACTCAGCGCTTCTAAGCCGAGGGAGCCCGTGCCTGCGTACAGATCGATGACGGCTGCGCCGGGCACGTGAGCGGCAATAGACGAAAATAGGCCTTCCTTGGCCCGGTCGGTCATGGGTCGGGTAACGGTGCCAGATGGCCCTTTCAAGCGCCTCCCCTTGGCGAGGCCCGCGATCACTCTCATGAGATGAACAACCATTCGACGGCATCGGCCAGAAGCGCCTTCACCTCGGCCTTGATCGCCAAGTTCGTGTGCAGTTCGGGGTCGCCGCCAACCAGATCGAACGCCTCTCGCCTGGCGTCGTTCAACTCTTGGAAGTCACGGAGGATATCGCCGATTCGCAGGTCGGTGACGCCGGATTGACGTGCTCCGAAGATCGTGCCCTGTCCTCTGATTCGCAGATCTTCTTCAGCAAGCTCGAATCCGTCGCTGGTATTCACCATGGCGGTGATGCGGGCCGCCCCATCGTCCGTCGTCGAGTCGGCCACCAGCACACACTGCGACGAAAATTCCCCTCGCCCAACCCTCCCCCGCAACTGGTGGAGCTGGCTAAGGCCGAACCGGTCGGCGTCTTCGATGACCATCACGGTCGCGTTTGGCACATCGATGCCCACCTCGATGACTGTCGTCGCGACCAGCACGTCCATTTCGCCTGAGCGGAAGCTAGCCATTGCAGCGTCCTTGTCGCGGGGGCGCATCTGGCCGTGCAGTAAACCAACCGCCAGATCGGGAAACACTTCTTGCAGACGTGCGTGCTCGGCGACCGCACTGGCCGCCTCGATCTTGGCGCTGTCTTCGACCAGGGGACAGACAACGTAGGCCTGTCTGCCCCGGTCGACCTCCGATCGGATGGTTTTGTACACACGATCCAGGCCGTCGCTGGTCTCGGTCCAGGTCTTGATCGGCGCCCGGCCAGGAGGCATCTCATCAAGAGTCGACACGTCTAGGCCCCCGTACAGGGTCATCGACAGTGTCCTTGGGATAGGCGTGGCAGTCATGATCAGCAGGTCAGGATCGAGGCCGTCGCCCTTCTCCTTGAGTCCGACCCTCTGATGGACACCGAAACGGTGCTGCTCGTCGACCACGGCCACCCCGAGCTTGGCGAAGTGCACCCCCTCCTGGATCAAGGCGTGGGTGCCGATCAGTAGATCGATTTCGCCGCCCGCCGCCCAGGCCAACAGCTCCTCTCGGCTTGTCTCCCCCCTGCCCCTGAAATTCACCTCCGCCGAGTTTCCGGTGAGCAATCCGATCCGGATCTCTGGACGATCAGGGTCGTCATCCCCTTCATCCCGCACCTCGTCGAAGAGCGATACCGCCGTTGAACGTCCCTCCTCTGGGCGGGGCGCCAAACCGGCCGAGACGATCAGGTCGCCGATGCTCAAGAAATGTTGCTCGGCCAGCACCTCTGTCGGTGCCATCACCGCCCCCTGGAATCCACCCTGCACTCCGGTGAGCAGGGTGGCGACGGCGACAACGGTCTTGCCTGACCCGACTTCGCCGTGCAGCAGCCGGTGCATCGGATGGCCTGCGCCCAGATCTTTACGAATCTCTTCGATCGAACGCCTCTGGGCGCCGGTCAGTTCGTAAGGAAGACCCTTCACGAATCGGTCGACCAGCAAGCCATCCAGGTCGTGGGATACACCGATCTCGTTTTCTTCGTTACGCGCCTTGTTGAGAGCCAAGGCGACCTGAAGTCTGAAGAACTCATCGAATACCAACCGGCGGCGGGCAGGAGCCAGATCGGCCATTGAATCGGGAAAATGTACCGTATCGATGGCTCGGTCCCGCTCGATCAGATCGAGTCGGTCCCGCAGGTCGATGGGGAGCGGATCCTCAATCGGCCGGGAGCGCCCAAGCGCGTTGTGGATCGCCCTCCTCAGGTATCCGGGTGAGGCGGAACCAACCCCGGGATGGATGGGAACGACCCGGCCGGTGATGAGGCTCTCGGTGGTGGAGGCAAGCACGTCGACTACCGGAGACTTCATTTGCAGCCGCCCCCTGAAGCGCTCCACCTTGCCGGACAGCGCCACCTCTGCACCTTCGCTGAGCTGCCGGGCCCTGAACGCCTGGTTGAACCACACCGAATGCAGCGATGCGGTGCCGTCGGAGATCTCGGCGTCGACTATGACCATGCGGCCCTTGACCCGCCGGCTCGACACTTTTTGCACCTTTCCGATCACTGTGACCTCTTCACCGACCGGGACATTTCTGAGGGCGACCTGGGTCGAACGATCGATGTACCGCCTCGGAACATGGAGCAGCAGATCGGCCACGGATTCGACCCCCGCATCAGCCAGGTCAGAACCTCGTTTTCCGCTCAGCCCCTTGACCTCCTTGACCGCAATGGTCGACAGGTGGGCAAGTGATCGACCGCTCACTCTGCTGCCAGCAAGAACGGATAGAGGGGCTGGCCGCCTTCGACGAACTCGACGGCCAAGCCCTGACCGCGGGTGGCGACCCACGACTCGACGTCGACGACCGCCTGCGTCTGGGCGTCCTCTCCGGTGATCACTGTGAGCAGCTCGGCGGCCGTGGGAAAAAAGGTGTCCAGGAGAGAAACCACGGCAAGGGATTGATCGGGGTGCACGACAACGATCTTGCCGTCGACCAGGCCGAGCCAATCGCCTTCTGAGACCTCAAGACCTTCGGCGTTGGTCGTACGAACCGCCATGGTCAGTTCGCCGGTGGCGACCGCTTCGCTGTTGCCGAACATCGCCGTCGCCACTGGGTCGAGGTCCCCAGTCGGCAGGTAGCCCATCATGGCTGCGAAGCCCGCCTGTACCGAGCGGGTTGGTACGACCATCACCGCCTTACCGGTAAGGGAATCGAGCTGATCGGCGACGGTGATGATGTTTTTGTTGTTCGGCAACACAACTATCGAATCGTTTGGCGCGGCCTCGACGGCCGCAAGAAGATCAAGGGTCGAAGGGTTCATCGACTGGCCACCGGCCACCACAGCCTGGACGCCGAGAAGACGGAAGCGTTCGATGACTCCCGATCCGGTCGCTACCGCGATCACCCCGACATCGGCTTCGTTGATGCCGTCGATCGGAATGAACTCTCGTGGGTGGTGGGCGAGGTCTGCTGCTTGTCCTGCAAGGTCGGTGATCTCGATTCGATGGGGTCGTCCCGCTCGGATCCCCGCCTCGATCGCGCCACCGATTTCGTCTGTGTGGATGTGGCAGTTGTAGATCCCGCCACCGCCGACAACGACGATCGAATCTCCGATCTCGGCCCACTGCGTCCTGAACTCTTCGATCGCGTCTGCTGAGGCGTCGAGCAGGAACATGACCTCGTACCGAAGGTCGGCGATGTCCGGCACTGCATTGCTTTCTAGCCTCACTGCAGGGCCAGGAGCGTCGTAGATGGCCATCGGCAACTCGACCTCGGCATCTGTTACTTCTTCGACGAAGGCAGCCAATAGCAACACCAGACCAGCGCCTCCTGCGTCGACCACCCCAGCCTCGGCTAGCACCGGCAACAGATCAGGCGTGCCTTCTAGGGCTTCGAGGCCTCTGTGGTAGACCCGATCAAGGAAGGCAGCCACGTCTCCACCCGTGACGGCTTCCGCACCCGCTGCCTCCCTGACCACGGTGAGGATCGTGCCTTCAACCGGCCTCAGCACCGCCTGGTACGCCGCCTCCGACGCCATTGTCAGGGCATCGCCAATTTCTTCTGTGCCCAACAGTTCACACCCGGCGAAGCGGTCAGCAAGACCTCTGAGGATTTCGCTGAGGATGATTCCGGAGTTGCCTCTTGCCCCCATCAGCGAGCCGTGTGCCATGGCGGCGGCGACTTCGTCCATCGAAGACGCATCTTCGACCTCGGCCATAACTGAACCAACGGTCAGGGCCATGTTGGTGCCGGTGTCACCGTCCGGCACCGGGTACACGTTGAGCCGGTTCAGAGCCTCACGATGAAGTTCGAGTCGGTTGTGGAATCTGCGCAACACCGACTTGAGATGCTCAGCCGTGAGGACCATGAGTCAAGGATAGGACGGGCCTGGTCGACGGCGCACTAACCTGGCGACCATGGAAGATGGAGTGGCAATTCAAGGGGTCGTGAAGATCTACGACCCGAACACCGGGGCGGGCATCGTCGTCTTGGACGAAGACAGCTCAGAGGTGTACCTGCGGCCCGGATCTCTCAAGGGCAGCATCTTCCGGCTGCTCCGCCAGGGCCAGCGGATAGTTTTTCACACCGAGGAGTCAGATGGCCGCAGGTTTGTGCATACAGTCAAGGTCGGTTCAGACGGGCGCTGACCCTGCGCCGACACCCACTCCCCACCGCTCGGATGTGCTCGTTATAGTCCGAGCAAGTCACCACAGGAGGGAGTGGATTCGTGGTTGAGGCCTACGTGCTGATCCAGACCGAGGTGGGCAAAGCTGCCCAGGTCGCAGAAGAAGTCCGCAATATCAGCGGAGTAGATTCCGCAGACGACGTCACAGGTCCTTATGACGTCATCGTCAAGGCAGCCGCCCCGGACGTCGACCAACTAGGCAAACTGGTCGTCGCCAAGATCCAAGCAATCGAAGGCATCACCCGAACCCTCACCTGCCCGGTCGTGAACCTCTAGACGAAGAGGGTTGCGCAGGCGCTAGCCGACCAGTTTTCTCATCCGCTGACGATCTGCGGGTGGCAGATGCTTGTCAACCTGGCGCCAGGTCAACCCTGCGTTGAATGCTGTCATGAAACGAGCCCTGCCCGGGTAGCCAATCATTTGAGGCTCACCAAGCGATTGAGCAAACCACGCTGCGACGACCTGCCAGCGTCACATGCGTTGCCGCTTCCTGAAGTGAGTCGCCGGCGCAGGAAACCCACCCGGGCCACGTTCACCGCCGACCAGTAGCCGAATGCTCTCTCGTGTGCGGCCAGTGCGCTCACCCATTCGGACATTGTCACCAGATCTTCAGGTTCGAGATGAACCACGCTCGCCTCGGGCTCCACTCGCTCAATCGTGAACTCGTGGGTGATCACGTTTTGTCCCTCGCGGTGGGTTGGTATCGATGCACCGCCAGTGTCAGCGCCGAACTGCCGACCAACTGGGACCTGCACCTACGCCCTCAGCCTGCATCCGGTCAGCTGCCTGCCAGACCGAAGAACACCACGACTGCCCGTCCGAACCGGACCATGTCCTGGTCGGCCAGGCGGCCGATTCGCTCACCGAGTTTGGAACGGGGCACGGTCGTGACCTTGTCAATCATCAAGCTGCTCAGTTCTCGCAAGCCATTCTGGTCGTCAGGAGCGACCGGCAGCCGAATCAACGGCGCTTCGGTCGGATCGGTGCTGAAAACGCAAACGGTCACCGAGTCAGTGGCGTCAAAACGATCATCCTGGATTATCACCACCGGGCGAGGCTTACCCGCATACCCGCTCCCGGCTGCCGCGGTCCAGATTTCTGCGCGCCTCACTTGTCGTCGAGGCTGAGCGCGTCGATGAAGGCCTGATCGTCGGCCGCGTGCTCACTTGCCGCTATCGCGACTGATTGACGGTGCGCCTCGGCGGCGAAGTCTGGAGCTCGAACATCGGCCACCCACAGTTGGATTGGCCGCATGCCTTGTGCCCTCATTCGCGTCCGGTATTCAGCCACCCGCCGCGAGACGGACGGATCGTTTTGTGGTGTATCCATCAACCTATGTTACATGTAACACGGTTGACGATTCAACCCCTCGCCGACGGACGGCAACAACGAACACACTCCACCACGGGCCAGGCGGTGGCCGCGTCTGACGTCAACAGCAACGGGTCTTGCTGAAGTCGCAAGACCACATAGAATTGGGCCCCATGGCAATCGAAGACGACATCGAACCTACCGTTCGAGCGAGACTTCGCAGTCTTCGGGAGTCGCGTGGCTGGTCGCTCGATGATCTCGCAGCCCGAACTCATCTGAGTGCCTCGACCATCAGCAGAGTCGAGACCGGCAAACGAGGCATAAGCCTCGAGCTGCTGCAGCCGATGTGTCGCGCCCTCCAGACCGACATCGGCGAACTTCTCAACGTGACGACCGAGGACGATGACGTGGTGATCCGCCCGGTCCACACCATGGCAGAAGGGGTGACCTTTTGGCCTCTGACCCGCGACCGGGGGGCGACCGGATTCGGGGCAGCGAAGATGAGGCTGGAACCCGATGCTCCGGTAAAAGAGCCTCGGCTCCACCCCGGTCATGACTGGTTCTTCGTGCTGTCAGGCACGGTCAGGTTGACCCTCGGCGACCGCGAGATCCTGGTCCACAAAGGCGAAGCGGCCAATTTTTCGACGATGACACCGCACCGGTTCGCCGCCCACGGCAAACCAGCCGAGATCATCAGCATCTTCGACCGAGACGGAGAGCACGCCCACCTAAACCCCAACACCTAGGTGACCATTGCGCCTCGTCCCAGCCTGCTGGCCGTCATCAGGTAGGACTGAAGCGTGCGATCCCCCGGCTTCTCCGAGCGACGCTGTACCGTCTGAGAGCACAGGATTGCGCTGAGTGCGGAGGAAATTGTGAGCAAAGAATTCGCCGGATTCCCGGCCGCCGGCCTTGAGTTTCTGGCCGAATTGAGGACCAGTGACAAGGTCTGGTTTGACGAGCACCGCAAGGCGTACACCGATCACGTCGTGGCCCCAACCAAAGCCTTCGTTGCCTCGATCGGAGAGCGGCTGGCCGATGGGTTTGCTCCGGCGATCGTGGCCCAGCCGAAAACGAACGGCTCAATCGCTCCAATCAACAACGATCTGCGATTCTCACCGGATAAATCGCCTTACAAAGACCACCTGCTGCTTCGCTTTTGGGAAGGCCCCAACAAGAAGACGGCACCGACGCTGATGATCCGGCTCAGTCCAGACGGTGTTGGTTTTGCCACCGGAGCGATGCTGCCCGATCTCGACCGATGGCGGATGCTCATCGACCAGGATTCCATAGGAGGGCCGCTTTCGGATGCGCTGGACGTATTGGGCGAGAAACGTGACCTCGACCTAGCCGGCAAGGGCTACAAGAAAGTCCCGAAGCCATACGCCCAAGACCACCAGCGGGCAGGACTGCTTCGCCACAAGACAATCCAGGCCCGCTTCCCTGAACCATTGCCCGAAGCCGTTCATACCGCCGGCTTCGCCGACTGGTGCGTAGAACAACTCGACGATTGCGCCGACATTCACCACTGGCTTGTCGAGAACCTCGCCTGAGGATCTCCTCGCTTCAGAGGACAACGTGAGGAGCAACCCTGTTCCGGTTGCTTGGCGAGGACGGCGGTTAGGTTTGAACCACTGCCGGCGTCACGACCCGGCTGCGAGATCGGCTCGATAGGTCTCGAGGAGTTCGTCGAAGTGGCCGTCGCTGGCGACGTCTGGGGGCTCAGAGCCTGCGAGGTGGGTCGCGAGACGATCCAGGTGCCAATGCCAACCTGCTGCGAACTCCGGAATCGTAGGATCCGGCAGGAAATGGTCGAAGGTCATGACCGTGCCGCCGGCTCCATCATTGGTCAGTTCGAAACGCACCCGCCAGGGCATTTCCGTGTCGGTGGCCCATTCATATTCGAGTACCGACGGCTCATCCCATTCCAGGATTGTGCCTTCGGATACTTCGCTCTCTCCGTAGTTAAAGCGAAGGGAGCCGCCAGTGCGGGGTTCAAATTCGCCGCGGAACGCCCAACGGGCCAGCCGGTCTGGTTCAGTGATGGCGGACCAGAGCTCAGCGCGCGACACCGGGTACCGGCGCGTGAACCGCACCACGCGATATCCTCCCAAGTCGATGAGATGTCCGTGGTCAAGGGCCTCTTCAAGCACTCTCACTCCTTTGTTGTCGAGCCGACTTGATGCTGGTAGCACCTTGGCGCCCGCCTCTTCCTCGCCGCAGCTCGGTGTCGAGCGCATCGAGGCGATTGTTCCAGAACGATCTAATCGGCGTGAGCCACCGATCGATCTCCATCAGCTCGTCTGGTTCAAGTCGGTAGATGTGTTTCTGTCCGGATCGGGTCACTGAAACGAGCCCGCCCTCCCGAAGTTGACGGAGGTGACGCGAGACCCCTGGACGGGCTATCTCGAAATGTGACGCGATCTCACCGGCTGAGAGTTCCCCCTCAGTCAACAACTCGATGATCTTGCGCCTGGTGGGGTCGGCGAGCAACGAGATGACGTCCATCTGCATTAGTGTACATCATTGGTTACGTAACCAACAAGGTACATTTCTTCCATTGCCACGCCAAGCTCACAAACGTGGTTTGCAGATGGCTTCGAACCACATCGGTCCGGAGGCTGGGTCGATGTTCAACCGGTCGGCCAGGTCGACGCAGCCTCGACGTCGTCGAAATAGCCCATCAGGAACTTGATTTCTGGAGCCGTCGAAACTTCGCCTGGTGCGTTCGGGTCTCCGGTGGCCACAGCCAGACTTGATATACCTGCGTCGTGGTACAGAGGCACGATCGTTTCGGCCCACCAGGGTTCGTACGCGGCGAGCCCGTCGACCTCGGATTTTCCTCTGAGCCAGGCTACGCCCTCGCTGTCCGGGTCGAGCTGCCTGGCGTCGATCACCGCCCGCGATGGATGATGAGCAACACATTGCGTCGCAAAGTCGATGATTCCGTCTGCAAACGCCTGGGCGCTGAGTCCAGGAGACCGGTTCCAGCTGAGCAGCATCGCAATCCCGTCTTCGCTCAGGGAATTGCTGTAGTGATCGTGTTCGGTGATGGCTCGGCCGTTTTCCATGTTTGTTGCCTCCGTTCGATGAAACCTCGGCCGTCGCTCGTACACGAGGCCGCAGTCGTCTTCTTCGTTCGTAGGTTCAACGAAGCGCAAGCTGGGATTTCATCGGTACAGGCTCGATTTCTTTGAATCTGTTGCTGAGCACGCCGCCTGTCTCGAGGTGCCTCAGCGGCTTCGCTCGATCGTCCTTGGCAGTTCGAGCAAATCGAAGATTCGGTCCTCGGTGAATCCGGTGATCTTCGAAGCGGTTTCTGTGGCGGAGCCAAACAGCATCACGCAATGTCTGGCCGCAGTGGTTCCGTCCGATCCGACGATGTAGGTCGCGAAACCGTGCTCACCGGAGGCAGCCACGGAAACGAATTCGACGTTGCGCCGGTCGGCGAACCTGGCCTCGTCAAAGAGAAGCTCCACGATGTCGCCTGGGCCGAAGAATTCGAGTTCATGGGGTGGCATGGTCAAGTGCGAGGACTCGTCGAGCAGGGCGACCATGGCAACGGTGTCTCCATCTCGCCAGGCGTCCGTAAAACGCTCGACCAGGGCCCGCTGTTCTTCGTCGGCTACTGAGAACGGGTTCGACGGCTCGATGCGACCGATCGTTGCTCTTGCCCGCTGAAGCAGGCTGTTGGTCGCCGCCACCGTCGTATCGAGCGTATCTGCGGTTTCTCCGGGACTGAAGCCCAGCACGTCGCACAGAAGCAGGGCAGAACGTTGCCTGCCGGAAAGATTCTGCAGTGCGACAACGAAGGCAAGACCGACCGATTCGAGTTCTGTAACCGCATCAGCAGTTACGTCGAACCCTGAATTCGGGTATGGCTGGAGCCAGGATGGCTCGCCCGCCGTGTTGAGCACCTCTCGACGCCGATGTGCACTGCCCAGGAGGTCCAACGTCCTGTTGGTGGCGATCCGGTAGAGCCACGCTCGGAACGACCCGCGACTGACATATGTACCTAGGCCGCGCCAAGCCCGGAACAAGGTCTCTTGCACGATGTCGTCAGCGTCATCGAACGAGCCGGTCATGCGGTAGCAGTGACGCTTCAACTCGGCCTCATATGGCTCGACGAGCGCCCGGAATGCCTGGTGGCTTCCGACCCTCGCCTGGCGAAGGTTTTCCGGGTCGAACCGGTTGTCAGGAGGCATATTGGCCCTCGATTCGGATCAACAGGCTCGTGCTGGCCCACTCACTTAACGGATTGCCTTGACTCCAGCCCTGGTACCGCTCGGCGAGGCGTTCCCTAGCGGGATGCGCGCTCGACTCGTCCACCAGCGTTGCCGTCGCAGACCATTGTTCGTCACCGACCTCTACGACCAGATTCGGATTCACGATCAGGTTCCTCACCCAATCAGACGCTCGACCTCCGCCAGAGTTGACCCATAGAGACCCGTCGACGATCGCAAACCAGATCTCCACTCGGTGTGGCTTTCCGCTCACGCGACCGGACGTCGTGAGGTACGCAAAATCATGCTGCTCGAGATCCTCTCTCAGACCGCTCAATCCACTCACCGCTCCGTCTTCGCGTGTGTCAGCCTTCCCAACCTCATTCAACGAAACCGCCAGCAAGAAATCATCGGTCGGATGCGCTCAGCCGAGCTTCTTGCTGATTGCTTCTGCTGAGCGCAGAGCCATGCCGTCTGCGCCCGCGGTGGTGAACGTGCGTAGTTTGGATTCTTCGACCTCGGTGAGCAGATCTGACACGAGTTGGGTTCGAGAGATTGGTGGGTCGACCCACAGGTACATCGACAGGGTGCCGGGGATCGTATTGATCTCGTTCACCCACACCGTTCCGTCGTGTTCCAGGAAATCGAGCCGGGCAACCGAACGCACGCCGACCAGGCCGGCAACCGCAACCGCAGACGTGTGAATCGTCTCAACCATGCCTTTGGGCAGTGCGTCGTCAGCGGGGAGTTGGCGGGCCGAGCCTTCCAAGCCACCCCCTGACAAGTACTTCTCCGCGTAATCGTAGAAGCCGGAGGTTCTTTCAGGCGCCTCGATCGCCGAGAGTTCGAGTTCTGGGTACGTGCGGATCGCGATGTTCAGGTCACGGCTCGCCTCGATGAACGGTTCCACAACCGCCCCCCTGCGCATATGAGGTGAAGACTGGGTCAACCCTTGGGCCGTAGCGAGATCATCTACGACTTCGATGCCGATCGACGACCCGCCGAAGCGGGGTTTGACGATGTACGGAGGCTCGAAGTCCGGTTTCGTGTCAGATGTGACGAGGGCTCTGGGTAGCGAGGGAAGGCCGGCATTGGCGACCGCGGCCCCGAACGCCAGCTTGTCCATGCCCAACATCGAGCCGGCCGCATCCGGACCCGAGTAGCGAATACCGGCCAGGTCGAGGGCTCCCTGTATGGAGCCGTCCTCGCCTGGTCCTCCGTGAAGGGCGAGCAGCGCCACATCCACGCCGAGTGGTTTGCGTTTGATCTGCCAGCCCGCCCCAGGCTCAGCCACGAAATGCAGTTCCCTGGCCTTGGCCGGCACTCCGTCTGCGAAGTCGGCGGCCTCCAGACCTGGGTCCACCTGGTACCACTTGCCGGTCTTCGACCAATAGATCGCCTCGATCTGACGACCCGCGTCGGTCAGCAGCCGGGCCGCCTGCAGGCCAGTGAGCACGCTGATGTCGTGCTCTGGCGAAGGTCCTCCGAACACCACAGCTGGCATCGACATCGTCCCGTTCACCTCATGGATAGTGGTCTGGCAGATCGTTCTCGTAGAGCACGGCATCACCTGGGCCGAGGTTGGCTCTGACCCATTCGACGGCCTCTTGCCGGTTCGCCATCACGATAACGGAGGCGGTGCCGCCCTTCGTGCCCTTCCTCAGAAACGCCCGGTTGGTGCGACCAACGATGATGACGTCGCTCGCTACCTCGGCCGCCCTGGCCGCGAAGGCCTCATTCTCGCCCGGTTGGCGGGGCCCGAGCTCGATCATTCCAGGGGTGACCACCACACGACGTCCTGCACCCTCGACGGCGGCCAATTTATCGAGGGCAGCCTCGGCGCCGGCTGGATTCGAATTGAAAGTGTCATCGATGATGACGAAGCCGCCCTCGCCGACGGACACCGTCTGACGATGGGCAGGACGTTGCACGGTGCCGAGCCTGCCAACCACATCCGGTCCCGAAACGCCCACTTCGAAGGCGACGGCAGCCGCGCATGCGAGGTTGGTGAGGAAGACTCCCGGATGATCGGCCATTCCGAGCGAGCGACCATCACGAAAAACCTCGACTCGGTCGCCACGGTCGAGCACCGCGACGTCTGCATTGACATCGGTGGCCGAACAGCGCACCACCCGATCTACAACCGCCGTATCCGCCACCAGAGCCAGCCGAGAATCGTCAATGTTGAAGATGGCGACATCGACGCCAATCAGGATCTCCGATTTCGCCGCGACGATGCGTTCCTCGGAAAAGAACCGTTCGAGGTGCACTGGACCGATCGCAGTCATCACCGCGATATTCGGCCGAACCCACCGGCCCATCTTGGCGATTTCGCCCGGCCCGTACGTGCCCATCTCGGCAAGGAACACCTCGGTGTCCGCGCTCACATGCTCGTTGACGGCTCTGGCCAAACCCAGTCGGTTGTTGAACGAGGCAGGGCTGGCAACAACCTGACGGCTTCCAACGATGAGATGGCGGGCGTACTCCTTCGTCGATGTCTTGCCATATGACCCGGTGATCGCCACCACTGCTGGTTCGATGCGCCGCAGCGAGGCGGTCGCCTCATCGACGAACCGTCTGGAGAGGCGAGTCTCGATTGGCGAAGCCGTCGCCAGCGCGATTGGAAGGCCAACAATGGACACCACCAGGAGCCCGGCCGCTGCGTTGCCTAACCCGGCGATTGCTCCGATTCCGGCTCCCGCGATCACAAGACCTGTGTAGATCACGGCCAACCGTCGAAGGCGGCCGGTCCAAGCCAGTTTTGACGTTGTTCCGTTGATCGGCAGACCGCTCGGAAAAATTCCCCATGCCACCCCGCCGGCACCGACAACCCAGGCGGGAGCCTGCCGGGCCCAAAAGGCCACCAACGCAAGCAGCGATGCGGCCGCAAGCAGGTTGTTCACTGCCCGTGTCTTGTTCCATCTGGAATATGCGCCCACCACTCCCCTGGCGAGATAATGCTCACGCTGAGCGACTCGCAGCCATTTCAGCCCTGCCACAACGGAAGCAGCCAGGACTATCGCGAGTACGAGCCAGTCGACGATCATGCGAGCGCCTCGATGGCCGCCTTCAACGTGTCCGGTCTTCTGAGCGGAATGTGATGGCCTACCCCTTCGACGATGGTCAGGTTTGCATCGCCAGGTATCAACGCTGCGGCCCGTCGCGCCATCGAGACCGGAACCTCGCGGTCATCGGCTCCCCAAACCAGTTCGACTGGACATTCCAGCAACGCCAGCTCATTCGGGTACTGCTCGTTGACCACCGTGACCAACACGTCGCGCATCACGCCGGTAGCCGCCCGATAGTCAGCAGATCCGAAGCGCGACTTCGCAGACTCGAGCCGTTCGGCGGACAGGACCCCGATCCGATGACCTGCCTTGATCAGCCGGTAGGCGAGAGACGCCTTGACGGGGCTCCGGTCCTCACGATGCAATAGCGGCACAGCGGCCAGCACCAAACCGCCAACCAACGCCGGCCTTGTCGCGGCGGCCATCACAGCCACCCTCCCGCCGAACGAATGACCGACCACGATCGCTGCGGTGTCGAACGTCTCGAGGATCGGGATGACCTTGTCTGCGTACCAGGCCGCTCCCACGGCCTGTTCGGGGGCAGGAGAGGCGCCAAATCCGGGAAGGTCTAGCGAAATGCCGCTCAACCCGTCGAGTACCGCGGCGAAATCATTTCGATCTCGACCCCATCCGTGCATCGCCAGAACAGTCGGGGAGGCCTGGCCGAATTGCTCACCGAAGATCGCACCGTTCGCGAACGACTTGAGCGCCACTTTCTGATCCTTCCTGTCGCTGGACGACTACACACGGTGACATCGCACACTCAGGGTGAGATCCCTCACGGACGCACGCCAATTTGCCGATGTATCGGGCGGAACAATAACTCTCAGAGGCCATGCAACTGTGGGACTCAGCAAACTGACGAACAGATGGCAAGGTAGTCAGACGACCGCCGATCGATCGGGACAGTCGACCCTCCCATTCCGGGTGAGGGCGATCAACCTCGGCCTGAGATTCTCGTGGGTGGTTGTTGTCGTGCTCGTCATCGAGACCGCTCGTCTCGATGTGATGAGCCAGCAACCCGCTTGGGCAGCCATCCTGGGCGTCGCTGCGATGCTCGGCGCCCTGTCCTTGATCCGATGGCGCAACGTCCTGGACAGGCCGATCGGCACCGTCCTTCTATGGCTATGGGCCGCCGTGATCTTGGTCGCATTGGCGGCAGCGTTGAGCATCGAAGAGCTCTCTCAGGCCATGCTGACCGTATATCTCGTGATGATCGTTTTCGTCGCGGTCATCGGAAAGACCGGCACTGTTGTGACGGTGACTGTGGCCGCAGCCGGGTCATACGCAGTCATCCCTGTTCTGGCCGGCCATACTCGGAGTTTTGGCAGCCTGGTGGTTCCGCTCATCGCTCTGGTCGCGATTGCGATCATCGCCAAATCGCTCACCAACGCATACTCGTCGAGCGTTGCACACGGTCGAAGGCAATCCGACGAACTCGCCAGGCAGGAGACCAACTTCGAACGCCTCTACGAGGTGTCGAGAACCATCGCGTCAGGCGACAGACTGAACAACGTCCTTCCTGAGTTGGTTGGCAAAATCGGCAGCTACCTCGACGCAGAGGTTGGCGTCGTGCTGATGCGGCAAGAAAACTCTCCGACCCTCGAGGTGCTCTCGCCGATCTGGGCCGCCGGCCACACGCTGGAGGTGGCTGGGTACAAGATCGGTCTGAGGACGTCCGACCCGCTGGCCAAGGTCTACATGACCAGCAAACCCACGATGTTCGAGTCGCTCAGATCCGATCCTGACCGAAACGGCATCCTCGGAGAGTTGGGGGTCGACAACGCAATGGCTGTGCCAATGAGGGTCGAAGGACAGACGATCGGGGTGCTTGTGCTTGGCGATCGCCACACCGGCAAGTTCGATTCCGGCGACCTCCTCGACTTTGTTTCGTTGGCAGCTCCCGCCTCGCTGGTTCTCGCGCACATCGACCGATACGAAGAAGCCGCAGAAACCAGCAGAAAGATGGAAGAACTGGCGAGGATGAAAACCGATTTCGTATCAGTGGTCAGTCACGAGTTGCGCACTCCCCTGACGGGCATCATCGGTTCGCTCGCCACCCTGGCTCGCCCGGAGCTGACCCCTGAGCGTCCAGCCGCCAAGGAACTCCTGACCTCTGCCCGCAATCAGGCCGATCGGCTTCGCCGCCTGATCGAGGACCTGCTGATGGTGTCGAGAATCGAGAATCAGACGCTTCCTCAGCAGCCGAGCAAGATCAAGCTTTTCCCGTTCTTGCGAGACATGATCAACGTTGTGCCAGGCGCAGCCGACCTTGTCACATCGAAGGTTCACGAAGAGGCCGAAACCATCGAAGCCGACCCAGATCAACTCCAGCGGGTTCTGATCAATCTCGTCCAGAACGCCATCAAGTACGCGAGAGGATCGAAAATTGAGATCGTCGTTGCACCACGACGGGCTCATCAAGTGGCGATAGCGGTCATTGATCACGGCCCAGGCATCAGTGCCGAGAAACGCAGCGCGGTCTTCGACCGATTCACTCAACTCGAACCAGCGGCCACCCGTTCGCAGGGCGGCACCGGATTAGGCCTCCACATCGTCAAGGGCCTGACCCAATCGCTTGGCGGGACAGTCGACGTGACCGATACTCCAGGCGGTGGAGCCACTTTTGTCGTCGTAATCCCCCGATCGCCGGGCGCGGTGCCCCCGGACTCGATCCGCCTCCTCTGACCAGTTGGGTCGGAGGCCAGCAGATGCTCAGTCCTCTTTCACCGGTAGTCCGGCTGCCATCGCGTGCACGCCGGCGTCGACGTGCACGATCTCGCCGGTGGTCATCTTCGCCCAGTCGGACAGCAATACACAGACCATCCTCGCCACGGGATCTGGATCGGCGGTATCCCAAACAAGTGGCGCCCGCTCGTCCCAAACATGTGCGAGAGCGTCAAAGCTCGGGATCGACTTCGCGGCGACGGTGGCCAGCGGGCCTGCCGAGACTGCATTAACTCTGATCTGGTGTCGGCCTAGATAACCGGCCAAGAAACGGGTAACCGAAGCCAGAGCCGCCTTGGAGACACCCATCCAATCGTATACCGGCCAAGCCATTACCCCGTTGTCGAAATCGAGGGTGACCAGTGAGCCGCCACCTGCCTGCTGCATCAACGGCAAAAGCCCGGCAGCCAACGTCTTGTACGAAAACGCCGAGGTCGTGAACGCAACCTGAGCACTCTCCATCGGCGTGTTCAAGAAGTTGCCGCCGAGAGCATCCTCCGGGGCGTAGGCGATCGCGTGCAGTGCACCGTCAACCGCTCCCCATTTCGAATCGAGCGTCTCAACCAGTCTGTCCATGTGGCTCGGGTCGTTGATGTCGAGTTCAATCACATCTGGAGGTTTTGGAAGACGACCTGCCGAGCGCTCCGTGAGGCGCATTCCCCGCCCGAATCCGGTCAACACGACCTCGGCACCCTGCTCCTGGGCGACCTTGGCCGTGTGCCAGGCAATCGAGCCATCGGTGAGCACGCCCGTTATGAGCAGTCGTTTATCTTCGAGCAGCATGGATGTCCTCCGTCACGTCGAGTCAGATGGTATGCCATCGACGACGAGATATGGGTTTTGCGGCGATTCAGCAAAATGGTCGTTCGCGAACCGATATCACCAACAACGCCGACCGTGTACATAGAAGTCCTCACCCAACCGGCAGTTGGAAGTATGACCGCTCGCCGCAGTGCTCAGAACGACTCGGCGAAGTTGACTACCGCCCGAAGGCCAAGACCCATCGTGAAGAGCAAAACGAGTGCCCAGCCGAGGGCCGGCCGCTTCTCGAACTGGACCCGGTAGATGTAGACGAATGTGAACGTAAACAGGATGACGAAACCGTAGAACATGTGGATTGAGCCCGGTTCGATGCCCTGTCCAAACCGGGCGAGCCCCAGCCCCACTTGAATCAGCATCGCGACTACCGCGACCGAGACGACCGACCGGAACACCAGATCGATGGGGCGTTTGGAAAAGTTGTAGACGAAACAGATCAGACTGGCGAACCCGTTGATGCCTATCGCCACCCAGGCGAACGCTGCATGGACTTCTCCCATTCGACCGGCCTCCCTTCGGCTCGTTTTCGGAAGGCGGATCGTAGGCGGGCGCGCCAGCAGCGCAATTCCGACCTGGTGATCTTGGCTCAGTTCGCGCAGTCCGCATAGTGGTGAACCACCGGGGTCAGAGCGTCGGCTATCTGATCGAGCACCGGGCCAGACCTTAGGCCTGAGCCGAGTTCCAACTGCACTCCCCCTCCCCTACTGAGATTCACCGGATTGTTCGGATGGGTACCACGCAGGTTCATCGGGATTTCGTGCAAATCGTCGATCACGTCTATACCCGAGGCTCGCAGAGCAGCTCCGACATCACGGGCGGCAACTCGATTGGCTCCGCCTACGAGGACAGTTGACTCCATCCCCGGCCGCCCGTATCCGTGAATCGAGAAGATGATCCCGCAATGGGCGACGAACTCTGCGAGGCGATCCGATGCCTCGAGCCGGTATTTCGTGGAGGGAATGTGCCACCAGAGGGACGGCGGTTGGGTGACCGTATAGATGCTCAGATCGAGTCGAGCAGCGAGTATCTCGGCAAGCTGGACGGTGCCGACCTCGAGCCCTCCGTGCAGCGCCATAGCCCCGACGGTCGATTGCAGCGCGGATCTTTCAACCACGCCGTCCAGAAGAAGTAGATCAGCAAGCACACCGACAGGGTAACGGCGACAGCTCGGAGACCCGCTCTAGAGTTCGATCAGTTGACCGGACCGCAGGTCGAGGACGAACTCACGCTCCGAAGCCGAATCCGCGATCCAATTCGCGAGCTGGGAGCCCGGTTGGCGAACCAGCCACCAGGCGTAGCGAACATCCCCCTGAGCCGCCTGAAAGGCTCGCCTCGCAATCCTGGCGTGCCCAACCGCCTCTTCCTCGGTCTCGAACTCTCCGATGACGGTTTCTCTTGGCGGCGGAGCGGGGCGTCCCGGTTGGAACGTGAGTTCAATGAACTCAACCGCCTCAAATGTCATGCTTTCCTCCGCGAGAAGCAACGCGTCTACATACAACGCCACATCTTCGAGAGGTTCCCTGACTAACCCCAGCATGTGGTTAATCGTAACTCTAGTCGCGCGGCTAGTCCTGGGTCGGTCACCCTCAGTGGCAAGCTATTTCTCTTTGCGTGAGATGTCTGGTCACTCGATTGAAGGTTACTGATTGTCTTGCCACTCGGATCGATCCCGCGGCAATAGGGCTCGCCTCCCCACCCCCGCTTGTCGAATTTGGGCCTTCAGCTTCCGCCGATGGTGATCTACTATATTTTGTAGTAGAGAACCGAGTCACGTCATGGACAGAGCCCTTCTCCTGGGATTCGTACTCATCCTCGCTGCGGCGGTCGGAGGAACGATCGCCGTTGCGTCCTCGCGGCCCCACGAGCGTGCAAGGAGGCCCAAGAGCCCAAGAGAGACGTCGAGGAGCCGCCGACAGACCGGAGCCCCCACAACTGCGACCGAGCTCGTCATCTCCAAAGCCCCGATTGCGGAGGCTGGATCGACGATGACCGCCGTCCTGACTCAGCAGGTGGAGGAGGTCTCACCCGAAGAGAGCGGCATGACCAGACGGCGCTTCTTCAACCGGGCGGCAGGGAGCCTTTTTGCCACATACGGTCTGGTTCTAGGGACTTCGATGCTCGCCTTCTTCTGGCCACGTCTGTCGGGGAGTTTCGGGACCAGGGTTGACGCAGGGCCAATCAAAGATCTCAAGGCCCTCCTGACCACATCAGACGGCCAACCCTCTTTCGCAGTGGTTTCAGAGGCCAGGGCCTACATAGTTCCGGTGAGCGAACCCGAGCTCGCGACTTCGCAGTTCGCCCAACCTGGTCTAGAAGTGGATGGGGTGATGGCACTCTGGTGGCGGTGTGTCCACCTCGGTTGTCGGACGCCGTGGTGCGCAAGCTCAATCGGCTTCGAATGCCCGTGCCACGGCTCCAAGTACAACCTGCTCGGCGAATACGAGGCGGGTCCTGCACCTCGGAACCTCGACCGCTTCGCAATTGAACTGACCAAAGATGGGCGCCTCATCATCGACACCGGAACCATCGTGCAGACACCGAGGGCCCCCAGCCAAACGGTGGAGTACCCTCGCGGGCCATCCTGCATCTGAGAAACACAGCCACAGCCACAGCGACAGCGACAGCGACAGCGACAGCTCTACATGTTGTGCAATCCCGAAAGTTTGCAAGCAAACTCTGTTAGGGCTACGGCCGCCAGGCCAAAACCGGCGGGCTTAGCCGATTGTGGTGGTGCGGCCGGGCCGGTTCCTGCTCTGGCTATTTCGTAACATCGGCGATGGTGGCGCTCGTCGACGTCACCAGATCGGCGCCGGCCAGATTGATGGCGACCCCATGGGCTCCTCCCCCGATCGATGCAACTTCGAGCCCGGCCACTACATCGTCAACGATCACCGGCCAATCACCACGTGCGCCGAAGGGCGTGACCATTCCCCTCTCATAACCAGTGATCGCCACGAGCTGATCCTGGTCGGCCATCGCGGCCCGACTCACGCCGAGTTGCGTCCTCAGCTTGGGCCAGGCGATCGATCGATCGCCACTGACACAAACGAGGATGTAGTCGTCGTCGCCTCGCCGCACAACCAGGGTCTTGACAACGGAAGCGACATCCACACCTCGCAACTCAGCCGCCTGTTCGATCGTCTCGGCGCGACCGTATTCGAGAACCTCGTGAGCTACGTCTAGGGCCTGTATGGCTGCGATCGCCGGCGTATCAGCCATCCTGGAGCCTGGCCCGGTTGTGATTGCTCAACCGAGGTACATGTCCGCGTACTGCTCACGAACGACCTTCTTGTCGAACTTACCCGTGCCCGTCTTGGGCACGTCGTCTGTGAACACGTAATCGTCCGGCAGCCACCATTTCGCCACCTTGTCTTCGAGGAATGCGGTCAGTTCCTCCTTGGTGACATCCTGGCCGGGAGCCTTGACGACGACGGCCAGAGGACGCTCTTGCCATTTCGGGTGTTTGAGCCCGACCACCGCAGCCTCCGCTACAGCCGGATGGGCCATGAGGGTGTTCTCGAGATCGATCGAAGAGATCCACTCTCCGCCAGATTTGATCACGTCCTTGGCCCGATCGGTGATCCGCACGTAACCCTCAGGGGTGATCTTGCAGACGTCACCGGTGCGCAACCAGCCGTCAACCATGGTTTCTGCGCTGCGGGAATCTCGCAGGTACTCCGCCGCGATCCACGGTCCCTGAATCAGAAGTTCGCCGAAAGCCTCCCCGTCGTGGGGTAGCTCATCTCCATCGTCGTCCACGATCTTGACACGTAGTCCCGGCACGGGAATTCCCGCGGTCTCCAGGAAATCGAGCCGCCGATCCCAATCCCAGTCATGCATTTCCGGCTTGAGGACACTCACCGATGCGATCGGGTTGGTCTCGGTCATCCCCCAACCCTGGATGATCTGAATGCCGCGCTCCTTGTAGAACCAATCGATCATCGAACGAGGCACCGCTGAACCGCCAC
Source organism: Acidimicrobiia bacterium (assembly GCA_003229305.1). Lineage (GTDB taxonomy): Bacteria > Actinomycetota > Acidimicrobiia > Spongiisociales > Spongiisociaceae > SZUA-232. Next base: position 32,216 of record QIDH01000017.1, read on the forward strand.
ACAGGAACGAGTGAATCGTCGATGTATCTCGATCCGGGTTCTCCGCGAGGTAGTTCTGGATCCCTTGCCATACGGTCGGGACCCCGGCGGAAAAAGTCACTTCCTCAGTCTCGATGAGATCGATGATCGCCTTGGGAGACAAGTCAGGGCCTGGATATGTGAACTTGGCGCCGACTGTCGTCGCCATGAAGGGATAACCCCACGCGGCCGCATGAAACATCGGCACAACCGGAAGGATGTTGTCGGTCGGCATCATCGGTTTCACGATGAGCCCAGACAGCGTGTGCAGATAGGTGGAACGCTGTGTGTACGCGACCCCCTTGGGATTACCGGTAGTTCCTGACGTGTAGCAATACATGTGAGGGGAGCGCTCATCGAGCATTGGCCACTCACGCTGTGGCTCCTCGTCGGCAATCAGGTCTTCGTACGAGATGGCACCAGGCAGGGTCGTCGCCGAAGCGTCGCCACCCATGATGACCCATTGGCGAACGTTGGCGAACTTGTCGGCCAGCGGTTCGAGGGCGGGGGCCAAATTCGGATCAACGAAGATCACCTGGTCTTCGCCGTGGTTGACGATGTACTCGAGCTGGTCAGGGAACAGCCTGATGTTGAGCGTGTGACAAATCACGCCGGTGTTGGCCGTGGCCCAGTACAGCTCGTGATGGCGCTGGTTGTTCCAGGCGTACGTGCCGATCACATCGCCCTGGCCGAGGCCGAGCGATCCGAACGCCGAGGCGAGTTTCCTGACTCTGACGTCGGTCTCGGCGTACGTGTTGCGCCATATGGAACCGTCTGCTTCGACCGAGACGATCTCCTGGTTCGGAAAAATGCGGTTGGAATGGTCGTACAGGGTCGACAGGAGCAGCGGGAAATCCATCATGTGTGGGGGCAAGGGTGTCTCCTTTTCAATACAGGGAATATGGTCAGACGAACCAAGTTGGCCGTCAAATGTCATCCAACAACCGACGCTTCTTGTTCTCGAACTCCTCATCGGTGATCAAGCCCTGATCACGTAAGCCGGCCAACTTCGAAATCTCGTCTGCAGAGGACCGACTTCCCGCCCCTTCCAATGCCAAGATGCGGGCTTCACGAATCCGATAGATCATCGATTGGGTCTCTTCAGGTTTTGGGATGTCTGTGTACCTGCTCTGACCGCCCTCACCCGCCGATTCGACGATGAGATCCCCAGAGCGCAGGATGCGCTCACCGACGGTCTGGCTGAACGCCACGTTGTCGATCCGCTCGAGTGGGATCTCCTTGCCGCGTCTGGCGATGAGTCCTTCTCGGATCACCAATCTCTCGTTGGTGATGATGTACTTGGTGAAGAGCCAGTCAGCCCACGACTTGGAACCGAAGCCGAGGCCAAGCAAAACCAACCCAACGGGAACCGCAATGCCAACGATTCCGCTGATCTCTGTCACAGAGGCGAAGGCGATCGCCACAACTATCGACAATGCCAAGAGCGCTACCGGAGCGATCAGCAATTTCCAATGCGGTCGGAACTCGGTCACGACACGCTCTCCTGGGCTCAACAACCGTTCGGGATACGCCATGGGTCGATTGTAGGGCGATGGATTCGCCTGCGCCGTCTTGAGCCGGATGATCCGTCAGTCGCTGGTGGTGCAGTCGAACCGACCCGAAAACAGAAAGTCCCGAGTGAGCCTTGCGGCCCTCTCGGGACTCCTGATCCCGTCTCGGCAATTTGACCCGGAGGTCTCGTTCCCGATCTGGGTCCGAAATTGCCTTTCAGCGATTCCGGTTGCCGAGTTTCACCGAAGTGGAACTCTGGCTTCCCTTCAATGAACCGAAGCACATTTCGGGGAGGTGGCTCGCCAGTCCAGACCGAAGTCTTTTCCAACGGAGCCAACCGGTCGTAGTTTCCAACCGAAGTCGAACGCCCGTTTCCGGCGCCGACCGTTCCGTCCGAACCGAAGCTCTTCTGTCATGGTCGACTCCCAAAAGTTTCGCAGACCTAAGTCCATTCCCCTTCTGGGTCCGGTTGGCTGCCGAAGCCTCCTACCGGTGACTCTCTCCGGGTTGCCCCTTCGCTAGCCAGTGCGATCCTTGGTTGCCCGTAGACCGCTGACCCCGTCGCCGGGATCGACCGTCTGGAACGAGTCCCAGATGGCAAGAGGGAAGATACGACTCGTGCCGGCCAAAAAGCAAGTTCAGGGACTAGTTGTTTTTCGCGTTCGGAAAATGGTTTTCGCGCACTGACGATTCGGCCCGCTAGGAGAGGATCTCCATCCGACGGGGTGCCGGTTCGTGCCTCGACTATTGCAGTCAGGCTACGGATCTTGAGGGTCTTGCGAGGCACTTGTCACACCCACGATGTAGAGTTACACCTATGTCATTGACCGAGGTTCCGATCGAGCAAAGGGCCAGTGCAGGTCCCCTATCCGAGGCCGGATCCAACCGCCCACCGGTGGCGCTCCCGTCCGGCCAGGGTGCTGAAAACGAACCCGCTCGGCTCTCGACCTTGTCTCCCAGTCGGGCAGGCGATTTCAAGACATGCCCCCAGCTCTTCAAATTCAGGGCGATCGACCGACTGGCAGAGCCAACCTCCATCTACCAGGCAAGGGGCACCACTGCTCACCTGGCGCTGGAGCGACTGTTCGATCTAGACCCGGGGGAGCGCACACCTGAACGCCTGTATGACCTCTTCAGGCAAGCCTGGACTGAACTTCGCACCGAAGAGGAATACGCCGAGCTCTTCGACGGCGTCGAAGACGAACGTCTTTGGGGTGTGGAGAGCCTCAATGTGCTCGCCAACTATTTCGCTCTCGAGGACCCGACCAGCATTGCTGCGTTCGATCGAGAGCTGGACATGCTCGAAACACTTGGGGACATGACCATCCGAGGAATCTTGGACCGGGTGGATGAAGCTGCCAACGGCGACCTGATCATCACAGACTACAAGACCGGCAAGGCCCCTCCTGAGCGTTACGCGCTTTCCGCCTTCTTCGCATTGAAGATCTACGCCCTGCTGATCCGAACCCGGCTTGGTCGCACTCCCACTGAGCTCCGCCTGCTCTACCTTGGCAACGCCACCATGTATCGGGTCAGCGTGGATGACGCTCAACTAGACGCCATGCGTCGCCAGTTGGAAGCGCTTTGGAAGGCGATCAACCGGGCCTTGGAGCGGAAGCACTTCCCGCCCAAACCTGGGCCGCTGTGCAACTGGTGCTCGTTCCAAGATCGCTGCCCGGCCTTCGTTACCGAAGACAGCTCCGGGCAGCTGACGATCACAACATCGGCGGACTCGAGCGGCGGCTGAGGATCAGGGGTAGACGCCGCGAACCAATTTTGCGTCTGTGACCCGTTTGATGCCTTTGATCAGAGCAGCCGTCCGCATGTCGACCTTCTTGTCCTCGGCAATTGCCAAAACCTCTTGGAAGGCTCGCGACATGATCTCCCGCAGGCGTCCCACGATCTCGTTCTCCGACCAGAAATACTTCTGAACGTCCTGAACCCACTCAAAGTAGGAGACTGTCACCCCGCCCGCATTGCAAAGCACATCCGGCACGATGAACCCCCCTTGGTCGCGGATTATCTCATCGGCATCGAGCGTGAGTGGGTTGTTCGCCCCCTCCAAGACTATGCGGGCCTTCACGCTCGAAGCGTTGTCCGCATGCAGGACACCACCAACTGCTGCGGGCACCAATACCTCACAGTCGAGAGCGAACAGTTCTTCCTGGGTGATCACATCTCCGCCCCCGAAACCTTCGACCACACCGTTTTCATCGACCCACTTGCCCAGCTTGGCGATCTCCAAGCCATTCGAGTTGTAAACCCCACCGGATATGTCAGAAACAGCAATGACCGAACAACCCAGCTCGGTCGCGGCGATCGCCGCATACCGACCCACGTTGCCGAAACCATGGATCACGACCCTGGCACCGCTCACATTCATGCCGACATGGCTCGCCGAGCTTGGGAGCAGGGATATGACTCCCCTACCGGTCGCCTCCCTCCTGGCGATAGTGCCGCCCAGTTCGGGAGGCTTGCCTGTCACGACACCGGGAACCGAGTGGCCGGCGTGCTGGCTGTATGTGTCCATCATCCAGGCCATGACCTGCTCATCGGTTCCAAGGTCCGGGGCCGGAATGTCTTGCTCAGGCCCGATGAAGTTGATTATCTCGGCCGTATATCGACGGGTCACCCTCTGTAGCTCCGACCGGCTGAGGCCCCTGGGGTTGACCCTCACTCCGCCTTTGGCCCCCCCGAACGGCAGGCCGACGATCGCACATTTCCAAGTCATCAGCATGGCGAGAGCTGCCACCTCGCCAAGATTGACATCCTCGGCGTAACGAATGCCGCCTTTGGTCGGGCCCATCGTCAAGAGATGCTGCACCCGATAGCCGAACAAGGTGTCGACTTCCTTGTAGTCGTCTCGCCTGAACGGAAACGTCACCACCATCGCACGTTGGGGACGTTTGAGCCGCTCCCGCACGTTGTCGTCGAGGTTCATCACCTCAGAGACATTCTCGAATTGGGCGACTGCCTCCGCGTACATCGGCGAGTCCCATTCCATTTGGTCGCTGATCACGATCCGCTCTCCTCAGACAAGCAAAAGACCACTACCTCTGACCTTAGAACCCCCAACAACGTTGCACGCGCCAATCCGCGGAAAACCCGTTCCTTAAGCTCTAGCACGGGTGTACCCGCGCTAGAGCCGAAAGTTCGTGCGTGTTCCGAACCCAGGGTTGTACCCAGGGTTCCCATGGTCGCTATGGCGACACTCAGCGCCCCAAGTTCGGTGGGATTGTCTGGAGCAATTGTCGCTGCTGTGAGGTGACGGTTTGCAGGCGGAGCCTCCGAGGCCGTCAACGCAACCCACGGAGAGTGGCAAACCTCACCACCGGACCACCACAAGGCCTGATCGGGCCTTGGGCATGAAGTAGGTCGATTTGGCCGGCATGGTCTCGCCGGCGTCGGCGATGCGCATCAGTTGATCGAGTTCAGTTGGGTGCAGCGCAAACCCAACATGACGGTCACTCGAACATCTGGTCTCGAGGCGATCGACGGCGTTCACACCAACAACAAAGGCCAGGCGCGGGTCCGAGTAGTTGGATATTCCAAAGAGCGGGCCGATGATGCGATCGTGCAACATCGCGACATCGAGCCCATCTCGCGGATCAGTGGGGACCGCCCTGGCCATCAGTCGACTCCAGACCCCGTTGACCAGCATCGAGATCTCGCCGGTCATCAGCGGACGAGGATCCACCTCGCCAGCTGCGCCCAGTTGGCTCACCTCCCACTCAGTCGCGAGTTCGTCGAAAAGACGCTTCTCGTCCACCGGATGGTCCAGACATACAAAGCGGTTGTACTCGAGGACATGAAGTTGTTCTGTAGGAAACAGCACGCCGAGAAACCAGCCAGGAGTTACTCCATCGATATCGGCGGCGCTAACCCTGTGGTGACCGTCGGTGATGTAGAGACGATCCAGATCTCGACCCGCCGAAACTATCGCTTCAACACTGAGCCGATCGTTGACCAGCCACAACCGTTGGGCAACCCCGTCCTCACTCACGAACTCCCGGATCGGTTCGGTGGCAGTCGCATAGGATTCGAGGAGCTCGGCGAGCCGTCCATCGTCCTGGTAGGTCATCGAAACCGCAGACGACGAAATCCGAGCGGTTCGATAGAACTCGGCGAGTTCATTGGTGCGAGCGGTCATCGTCGCCTCGTGGCCCAGCACCTGGCTCAATCGGATATGGCGGTTCGAGATACCGGCGATGACCCCGAGCTGCCGGTGGTTCCCGGTGTCCAACTCATACAGGTAGAAGCCTTCGCCACCGTGGTCCTCGTATAGGCCACGGTCGAGCATCGCCTCGAAATAGGCCCTTGCCCGTGTCGCTACTTCGACCGGATCGGCCGCATCAAGATCGGCAGGCGAAAGGATCACATTGAGAAACGAATCCGGATGCTCATTCGCGTAGCGAAGGCGGCCATCGACCCCGAAGGCGTCGTAAGGCGGGGAGACGACGTCGGCGCTGCGCCCTTTTGCAGCAACTAGCGCGGCCACCGGCAGTAGCTCGATCATCCCCCTCCCTCCTCTTTCGATGTCAAAGCTTGGCTTGCCAGCCTATATCTGCGGCGGATGCTTGAGGGATTCCACAGCGATCGAGCTTGGACGCGGCCTACGATTCGTTCTGGAACAAGGAGGATTCGGATTGTCCGACGTTGAGGCGATGAAGAAGTTGGTCGGAGCAGCGGCGGGTGAGCTCGTCGAATCCGGGATGCGCCTCGGCCTTGGAACGGGCAGCACCGCCAACCCCTTCATCGAGGCCGTCGGTCAGCGCCTCGCGGAGGGAGAGATCTCTAACGTCGTTGGCGTGGCGACATCCGTAGCGTCGGCCGAGTTGGCCGGCATGGTCGGGATTCCGATCGAATCCCTCGACGGCGCACGGCTCGATCTGGCCGTGGACGGCGCAGACGAGATCGGGCCCAGCCTCGATCTGATCAAGGGACTCGGAGGCGCCCATCTACGCGAAAAACTCGTCGCCGCCCGCGCAGAGCGATTGGTGATCGTGGCCGATGCGAGCAAGCTGGTCACACAGCTTGGGACGAGGGCGCCGGTCCCGCTCGAGGTGATCGAGTTTGGTCTGGCTGCTACGGTCGCCGAACTCGAAGATTTCGGGGAGCCTGTCCTGCGGGTCCGTGGAGAACTGCCGGTCGTCACCGACAACGGCAACCTCATCGTCGATCTCTGGGCCGGACTCATCGATCAGGCGGCCGACTTGGACCGATCGCTTCTGGCGCTGCCAGGAGTGATCGCTACAGGCTTGTTCGTCGGTATGGCGAACAGCGCGATCGTCGCGACCGACGGCGGGTTGGCATACCTGGACCGCTCTTTCGTCGGCTGAGCCGGCCGCCGTCGTCAATCCCGGTTTTCACAGTGGCTGCGGCTCAATGCGTCAGTGACGTCTGCCACCGACCCGACGTGCACAGCCGCCATACCTGCGCTCCTCGCCCCTTCGATGTTCTCAAGGGTGCCATCGAAGAACAAGACCTTTCCGGGCCCAACACCAATGTCGTTCGCGACTGCTCTGAAAGCCGAGGCCTGGGGCTTTCATTCCCCGATTTCCGAAGAGACATACACCTTCTGGAACACCGAGAGCACCTATGCGTACTCCCTTGACCAATACTGTTGGTGCGTCGGGTTCGAGTTGGTGAACGCATACAGCGGCCATCGCTTGGCGGCCCAATCCAATATCTCCTCGATGCCGCTGACCGGGGCTAGATAGATGCGGTTCCACCCGTCGGCGAGTCTCCGAGGGCTGGATCCTGACAGCTCGGCCATCGTTGGAAGGCCCTGCTGAAGTCTATCCCGATCGCTACACCACCGATATCGAACAAAAGGACTTCCGTCGAGGAAGGCCCGGAATCTGCAGCCTTGGCGTGTGACACCGGTGAAGTTTACGGCGCCTCGCTGTCCGGTCATCATTCATTGCTGAGCTTCGCACCTAGGGTTTCGGGGACCGCTTCCTTCGGAGTACGCCATGTGTGACGATCACCAGCCTGACCGCCGGACCTTCATTCGAGATATGGGCAAAGGTGTCATCGGCGTGGCCATTGGCGGAATGATCCTGGCCGCGTGCGGGACCTCTGAGACGACGACGACCGTGGCCGGCACCGCGGCGGGCTCGACGACGGGTCCACTTTCGTCGAGCGCTCCGACCATCGGTCCGGCCGCCACCTCCTCGACGATCCGCACGGCCACTTCGGTAACGGAGGCGGGCACCTCAACAGCGGCCGTTGCTCCAAGCCTCGTTGTCGAACGAGTCAACATGGGATTCGTCTCTGCCTACCTGCTGGTTCGAGGCACCGAGGTGGCGATCGTCGATACGGGGACGAGCGGCAACACCGGTGCGATCGAGGCGACCTTGTCAGACGTCGGTCTCGGGTGGGCCAACGTTGGCAACGTGATCCTCACTCACAAGCATGGCGATCATGTCGGTTCGCTTCCAGGAGTCGCGGACGCCGCCTCGCAAGCAGTGCTGGGCACGGGGGTCGAGGACGTGGCCGCCGTCTCCGCACCACGATCGATCGAGGGATACACGGACGGTCAGATCGTTTTTGGTCTCCAGATCATCACAACCCCAGGTCACACGCCAGGGCACATATCGGTTTGGGATCCGGACACGGCGGTGTTGGTGGCCGGTGACGCTCTCAGCGGGGAAGGAAGCGGAGTGGGCGGCGTGATCGATGGGGTCGCCGGACCGAATCCCGAGTTCAGCCCAGACATGGATGGTGCGATAGCCTCCGCACGCAAGATGGAAACCTTGGCCCCAGACTCGATCTATTTCGGCCACGGCGAGCCCAAGAACAGTGGCGCGGCCGCCGCCCTCACGGCGCTGGCCGAGTCCCTCTGAACGAATCCCTCAGCCTCCTGCACCAGACAGAACGATCGAGTCGCCGGTGACCGGGTTGCGATCCAGTTCGATCAGGTCTTCGACTCGGTGACGCATCTCGGGGACGTGGGAGACCACGACGACCAAGCGGTTCGGGTGATTGGCCACTAGAGCTTCGATGCCCTCCATCGCGAGGTCTAGGTGTTCGGGGTCGAGGGTTCCGAATCCCTCGTCGAGGAAAAAAGCGTCGAGGCGTCCTCCGGTTCTGCCGACCATCTCGGCCAGGCCGAGGGCCAACCCCAGCGAAGCGAGGAAGGTCTCGCCACCTGACAGCGAATCCGGGCGTCGCACCGCATCGGCGGCGGTCAAGTCGACGAGGTGAAAGTCGCCATCCTCGGTGAACCGGTAGCGGCCGGACGACAGGCGCTGAAAGTGTTCTGAGCCCAGCTCGGCCAGCAGGACGCGCTCTTCATCGAGGAGGTAGCGGATGAATTTGGCGTCGGTGAGATCTGTCTGGAGACGCCGAAAGTTGGTAGCCGAATCCTCAAGGGCCTGCCGCTCTTCTACGAGGTCTCCCGCGTCCGAGATGACTTTTTCGTCCTCGGCCAACCTCAGGGCCAGCATCTCCGCTTGGGTTTTAGCCGAGGCGAAGACAGAGGAGAAGTCACCGTCGATCTCGAGTGCGGCGAACAGCTCACCGTGTTTTGCCTGCGCTGCCGCCAGTTCGGCGGCGGTCGATGCTTTCTGTTCGTCGAGTTCGGCGGTCTTGGCGACCCATCCGGCTCTCAGCGCACCGAGAGCCTCGGCCAGGGCTCGAGGGTCGTCCTCGGGAATGTCTGCGGTGGAATCGAGCCGGCCGGCCAGTGTGCTCACCTGTGTTCTGAGGTCACCGAGGGCTCGGTCTGCGTCCTGTTCTGCGGTGATCGCGGCATCGAGGGCCCGACGGGCCTCATCGACTCGACGCCTGACCGACTCGAGATTACTTGCCGCCGATTCAACCTCAACCTTGGCGGCCTTCACCAATTCTCGCGGTTCGCCCTCGCCCAGGCGTTCTACCAACTCCCCGACAATCACCGACTCCTGCTCGCCAGCGGTCGCCAAGGCAACAGCCAGGCCTTCGACATCCTTGGCGAGTTCAGCGGCACGCTTGGCAGACGCCTCAGCCTTGGCTGCGGCGGCCTCGAGGTCCGCGGACGTTTTGCGAGAGGCGTGGTCTGCGAGATCAAACGCGGCCCTCGAAGATGCTACGGCCGCCTCCGCATCCTCGGCCACCGCGGCATCGACAGGCGGGATCTTCGGCACCTCCTGAGCACATACCGGGCAGGTTTCCCCAACCGACAAGCCGGACCGCAGGCTGGCAGCCATATCGGCGTGGCGGGCTTCGTGCAAAGCGTGTTCCGAGGCCTCGACCTTCGACTTCGCTTCAGCAACCGTTGCCTCTGCGGCTTCGGCGATTGGCCGGACCTCGGCGACCCGCATTTGCGCTTCGAACCGTTCCTGCTCAGCTTTGGTTGCCCGTTGTTCACCGGCCTGGTGTTGGGCAACGGCTCCCTCGATCGCAGCTTGCTGGGCATCGAGTCGAACCAGCAGACCCGAGGCCGCCTCGATGGTGGCAAGCCTGGCCTGGTGATCTTCAGACCTGAGTACCTTCTCGGCTTCAGCCACTTCGGCGTGCACCTTTTCGTGTTCGGCCGCCAGGGTTTTTCGCTGGTCGCGAGCTTCCGAAGACCGGGCGGTGACCGCCTGGCTGGCGGCGGCATCTGGCATGCGGTCGGCGAGCCGATTCAACTCATCCAAACGCTCCCCGAAAGCCCGCTGCCGCTCCCCCGCCGTCTGGATGGTCGCGGCGAGACCGACCACTTCTTCTTCGGCCGCGGCCAACTTGGAGACACGGGCTGACAGAATCTCATATTCGGCCCGCTGAGTCTGCAACCGCTCCTGGGCGGCTCCGGCTGCTTCGAGCCGAACGTCCAGCAGTTCGATCTCGTGGGCCTGGTTCGCCACTTTCTGTTTGGCGGCGTCCCGCATGGTTTCGATCCGGTCGTGGCCGAACAGGCCTCTCAGCACCCGATCGCGCTCGCGGGGCGGAGCGGTCAGAAACTCAGCGAATTGGCCCTGGGCGAGAAGGACCGACCGGCCAAACGCGTCGTAGTCGAATCCCAACATCGCCTCGATGCGGGCGTTGACCTCACCCTCCTGGAGCACCTTCTCGACTGGTTCGGCGTCCGGATCGTCCGAGGGATACCGGTACAGGGCATGCTGCGATTGGCCTTTTTGACGTATGGAGCGCACCACCTCCCAGATGTCATCGCCCACTGAGAACCGCAAGAACACGGTCGCCCCATCGGCTCGCTGATGAATCAGCGATTTGGTCGACCTGTTGATGCGATGGGTGCGGCCGTACAGGGCGTAGGCGATCGCATCGAGAATCGTCGACTTGCCGGCCCCGATTGGTCCGACCACCCCGACCAGGTGGCGATCTCGAAAGTCGAAAGTGTGGTCGTCCCCGAAGAACGACCGGAAGTTGCGGAGCCTCAGCTCAAGGGGTCGCATCTTCGACCTCCGCTTGGAGTTCGGAAAACGCCTCGATCAGGCCTGGCGGAGCGTCGACTCCCTCGACGCCAAGGTAGTACTCGCCGTACTGCTCGGCTAGCGTCATCGCCTGCCTGACCGACCGCTCCACCTCTGCTCTGGGGTATTCGGCCTTGACCTTGACCACGTACTCGAATTCGTCTCGGGCCCGGTCGGCCAGGCCGGGGTCAGGCCCGGCTGTTTCGACGGTGAGGTCGAGGTAGCTTTCGTAGATCCCTTCTACCGCCAATAGGTCCGCCCATTCTCCGCGCGGCCTCAGCAGGCGACGGCCGCCGGTCAGGGGGACAGAGGTGACGGATGCCGGGATGCCGGGCTCGACGTCGACGAGCACCACCCGTTTGGTTTCTCCGGCCTCACCAAAGTCCAGTTCGAGCAGCGATCCTGCGTACTCGGCCGGAACCTGGGCGCCTGGTACCCGCTGGGGAGCGTGGATATGACCGAGGGCGACGTACTGGGGCCCAGGAGGGATTGCGTCGGTCGTGGCCGCGTATGCCTCGCCCATGTGAAGCTCGCGCTCTCCGCGAGGCGCTCCGTGTCCATGCACCTTCGAGCCGCCAACCAGGAAGTGTGACACCAGGAACGTGACGGCGTCCTGGCCGGCGATTTCCTGAGCGTGAGTGCTGTAGGCCTGGGAGATTCGCCTGAGCCGGTCTGCGTACTTCTTGTAGTGCTCCTCAGTCGGCTCCCATACGTTGAATGCTCTGCCCTCTCGCAGGAACGGAAACGCACTGACCACGGCCCGACCGCCAGGGGTCTCGATGTCGAGCACGCCTCCACCGTCTGGGGATTTGATCTCGCCAACCATATGCACGTTGCGATCTGCCAGCAGAGGAGCAAGGGCCTCGAACAGACCGGGCGAGTCATGATTGCCGGAGATCACCACGACGGGACGCCGCCCACCGTCGCTGAGTGCCACCAGGCCTTCGAGAGCGATCGAAAGGGCCTCGATCGGCGGCAGCGGGCGATCGAATAAGTCGCCGGAATGCAGCACGAGATCGACTTGGTTGTCGGTGGCGATGGTGGCCACTTCGGCGATCACCTCCCGATATTCGTCGGAGCGGTCGTAGCGACCGAGGCGTTTGCCGACGTGCCAGTCCGAGGTGTGGAGGACTCGCACGGGCTGTTACAGGTCCTCGAACGGGTCGCCCTCGTCGCCGACTTCCTCACGCCGGGTGGCCCAGGCGGGGAACGGGAACGTGAGCACGAGCGGTACGGGGATGGCCGGTTGAGACACGACCATGGTGCCTGGCTTGAGCAGCCTGGCCCGAGCCCTGGTGGACGGAAGCATCCAGCCGTATTCGGAGCGTTCTGCTTCGGCGGCATCCAGCCGACCGGCCACTCGTATCGAGGCGTTCTCGAGCACCTCTTGGGCGACCCTCGAAGCACTCTGCTGGGCGCCAACCAGCAACACCCCCAGCGATCGGCCTCGCTGGGCGATGTCGATCAGCATCTCTTTGAGTGGGCTGCGCCCTTCGCGGGGTGCGTACTTGTTGAGCTCGTCGAGCACTATCACCGACAGCGGGAGCCGTTGGCCGGTGTGTTCCTTTTCTTCGAATGTTTCTGCGAGCAATGCCCCGACCACGAATCGCTGGCCGAGGTCATGCAGCGATTGGATGCCGACGACTGTGACCTGGGCGGCTTGGCGGTCGATTCGGCGGCTTTCGCCCGCCCTGATGAGGTGACCAAGTCGATGCTGGGCTGAGTAGAGGCGCCGCATGAATGCCGAGATGGTGCCGCCCTGGGTCCGTCCGGACCACGCCCGGTCTGGTTCTTCTCCGTCGATCGGTTCGAGGAGCTCTTCGAGTGCATCGACGATGGAGTGGAGGTCTGTCAGCACCCTTTCTCCCTGGTCTGGGGTGACCGATTCGCCCGCAGGCCACGCTCCGGTCGGAGGTTGGCGGAGCACCACTGCCCCCGGTTGGCCGGCAACGTCTACGGCCCAGCGGGTGAGCTGGAGCCGCACCCTCTCTTCCACGAATGCCAACTGGTTGCGGGCGTCTGATGCGTCGGTGAACAGGAATCGGAGCAGGCCTTCGTCGATGAATTCGCGGGGAGTCCAGGCGAAGGCGTCCACGCCTTCGAGGCGGCCTCCGGTGTCTGGCACCACCACATCGCCTGACTGGCGGCGAGGCGGTGCCCAGAAGCTGACCGACGGGAAAGGAACAGGCGGAACGCCCAGCCGGCCCCAGGCAGTGGCGGCGTCTTCGTCCAAGTAGCGGTTGGGTTTGTCGAGCCAGAGGAGGTCTTCGCCTTTCACGTTGAACACGAGGACACGCAGGTTGGCTGCTGCGTCTCCGACGATGTCAGGGCGGGAGGTCAGCATGCGCAGAAAGAACAGGGCATACGAGGTCTTGGTCGCAACGCCGGAAATGCCCGAGATCGACATGTGGCCGCCTTTGCGTCCGTCGAAAAAGTCGAGGTCGGCGAACACCGGCTCGTCATCCCGTCCGATGCCGATCGGTAGCGGCCTGCCCATCTCGTCGACGTACAGCGCCTTGTCTCGCTGGTCACCCGACGCCCGGTAGACCATCTGCCCCGGGTCGGGGGCTACCCACAGCTCAGGGTCGACCCGAGTGACCGCAACCTGGGCGCTCCTCACCTTTTCGGCCGGCAGGGTGCCCTCCTCGGCGATCCGGAACGTGTCGGATTCGAACGAGGCGCCTTCGAAGATGCCCTGCGATTCGGTGACCACCCCGTAGGTGCGCACCTCGCCTCGTTTGGGCACTTGCGTCCGCACCAGCACGAGGTCGTCTAGTTGGAGGTAGTTGTCCCCGTCGAGCACGACCCGAAATTCCGCGGTCGAGGAATGCTCGCTCGCCAAGACCCTGCCGACCTGTTCTTGTTCGCTCATCCACCCACCACGCTTGCCCGCCGTTCGGAGCCAACGGCGCCCCGCAGCGCACGATAGACCATCGCCTGATCACCCAGGCGATGCCGCAAGGCCTTTTCGAGCGCTCCGATCGGCACGAGATTCTGCGGCGCCCGCGGGTCGACATGTCCCTTTGATGCGACGATCGGCAGAAGGGCTGCGGTCCGGTCTGCCAGCGTGACCGCGTCTTCGATTCCGAGGGCCGCAGGCGCCTCGCACCGAACGATGGCGGTCCATGAGTGGGCGTCTGGTAGTTCGTCGAGCCGCAGGTACCACGAGTAACGCGGGTACTGGGCGTCGATGAGGAAGATCGGGGTGCGCTCCCCCGCTTTCAGACGGCCGATCAGCGCCAGGTGTTCGGGTCCGAGGTAGCTGACCCTATGGGTTTTGATGAATCCGACGACCGGCTGAGCCCGCAGTTCGTTGATCGGCCCGTCCGCTATGACGAAGGTTCCTGTCGAAGCCAAACGTGCAGACAGGTCTGCTTCTGCCCGCCGCATCCGCGAGTGGAGGTGGGCGATGAGTTGACCAGGGTCGTCTGAGGCAATCGACTCGGCCCCAACGCTGAGTCCTGGCACGGGTGGCAGCTCTGGCTTGATGCCCCCTCCGAGGATGGCCAACCGCTCGACCAGCACATCGCCGACAGTGGAGCGGGGAACGGTGCGGTCCCACCTGGTCGCTCCGACCGCGAACGCGCCGACGATGCCTGGCACGATCCCGTCTGCGAGATCGTCGAAGGTGAGTCGAGCCTCCACCCGGCGAACGCCGTCGACGAACAGAACGTGTTCCACCCCATCGTCTACCCCTGGACGCGCCGACCATTCCCCGTCCTCAACAGACGGATCAATCGGCGAAGCGGCCATACGTTCATCAGAAATATCGAGCGGCGCCCCATACTCAGGCGACCACCCCTCAACATACAATCCGGACATACCGCCAGGTTAGAGAAGCCATGTGACAGAAACGTTTCACGAAGCCGCGGCGATTTGCAGACGGCATCGCCGAGGTGACGTGATATCTCTCAACAGTTTGGCGCTGCAGACGATGGCGACCCAAGTCGAGAAGATATCTCGGCCTCCAAACAATCGACGGGGGTGCCCGTGGGCAGTGGGTCAAGCCAAACCCAACGGCTGACGGCGGGCATCGATGCTTCCTGATCCGTCACCAGAGCACACACCCACGGTGGATCAGAAGCTGACATGTGGTCTGACTTGGCTACGTGACCGGCGGCGGATCGCGGGTCTGTTGACTCATGGTCTCTGTCGGACAAACACGACCTGCGGCCCCGGTTTCACTGAGTGTTACGGGGCATACGGCTTACGGTATACAGCCTTTCCAGGACGATGTAGGCTCGGATTACATGGCAGAGGGCCCGGGAGACAGCCATACGGTCTGCCCGACACCATGCATCAGATGTGAGGAGACGGGTCATGGAATCATCAGACGACCGACGGCAAGGCTGGCGTGGGAAGCTCGTCGAGGAGATAAGCAAACTCGGCGACCGTCCAGATACCCAACGTGTCATCGAGAAAATACGCAAACTCGGGGACCGTCCAGATACCCAACGTGTCATCGAGAAAATACGCAAACTCGGAGATCGTCCAGATACCCAACGTGTCATCGAGGAAATCGGCAACCTTGACGATTTGGAGCCGACCGAATAGCCGGATGTCGTACCAGGCGGGATGGGGCTGGGTACGCCTTGCCAGCCAGGAGCGGAACTCAGGCGGGGTAGCAACACACAATCCTACGATGGCTGAACAGGTCCGAGCCGCCGAGTCTGAGCCAACGACGGTGTCACATGGTGCTCGGGGATTCCCAGTAGCTCAGCAGCCTCGGTTGTGGTGACCCAATGTCGACCACGAGCCAGCAGCCAGTCGGCCAGGTCCCGCGGTCCAAGCGAATCTGCGATATCAGTCATGTACCGACATTGACCAGAATCTTTAGATTAGATACTAACCGGTACGTAGTGTAGGTACCGTGACCTGCGGTTATGCAGGAGCGGGATTCGAACCCCGACCTTCGGGTTGTGAGCTAGACAAGTTTTTCCTGCTGGTGGCGAACGGTTTTGTCCGTTGGTCTCGGTTTCCAGTTCGTGTCCAACGACACGGTGGTCCACGACGTGACGGATCGGTCATCGCATGCAGCAGCACGTCTGATCCTTCTCCGGGGTTTCGGCCCGGGAACTGCTGATGTAGTAGATGGGAGCACTGGTGGACTCAGAGTCTTGAGTACCACTTGGAGAGCTCAGTGCCAATGGTTTCTGGATGGGTTTCTTGGACGAAGTGGATGGCATCACCCAGGTCGACAACGTCGAGGTTGG
This sequence comes from Acidimicrobiia bacterium, assembly GCA_003229305.1. Classification (GTDB taxonomy): domain Bacteria; phylum Actinomycetota; class Acidimicrobiia; order Spongiisociales; family Spongiisociaceae; genus SZUA-232. The sequence goes on from QIDH01000017.1 coordinate 48,357, forward strand.
ACAAGTTCTCGCGACACCACGCAACCTCGGCCTCTTTGATCGCGACCCCAGCGTTCCCATAGAACAGCAGTTTTGGGAATTCAGTGCGGGTCAGCCACTCGCGGTAGGCCTCGACAATGGCCACGTTGTCGGCGGGTTTGCCGTCAAGGGGTACCTCCCGCGGCCACTGCAGAACAGCCTTGCGGCTGGCGATCGTCGGGAACGCGGACTTGTAGTAGTCGAGCGTCTCTTTGCTCATCTTGGCGTGAGTCAGGTCAGGCAGCATCTTCTTCAAGAAAATGTTGGCGACGCTCACCATCAACCATCCGGTCCCAGGCGCACGCATCATCCGGAAGGCCATTCGGAGGCTCCCAGGCATATCGTCGAGCGACAGGGTGCGGATCATTGCTTCCATGAACGCAACCGCTCGGACATCATCTGCGTGATCGTGCGCCCACCGGAAACCCAGCGCTGATCCCCAGTCGTGGATCACGAGAGTCAGGTTCGACCCGATACCAAGCCCATCGATGAACCCGCCCAGGTACCGGTATTGGTCGTCGTAACGGTAGGCGATGTCTGGGTGGTCGGACTTGCCCATGCCAATGAGGTCCACCGCGATGCAGCGCGCCTGCCCGCGCAAATGCGGGACGATATTGCGCCACAAATACGACGACGTCGGGTTGCCGTGTAGGAACAGGATCGGGTCGCCCTCTCCTTCGTCGATGTAATGCATCTTCGATCCGTGAACATCTAGATACTTGGATTCGAAGGGAAAGGCCGATGGAACCTCGGTGGTCTCAGACATTGGTGCTCCTGATGTTCTGGGTGTTCGATTCGATGTAGGAGTTCTACAACAAGTGACGCAAATCATTATCAGCGGTTCTCGAAATAAATGCAACACGTGTTGTAGAATTATTTCGCGGCGGAGCGGAGCGGAGCTGAGGTCGAGAGGAGCATTTTGATGGGCCGGCCAAGACTGTTTGAAGAATCAGAACTGCTCGAGGCGGTGATGATGGCGTTCTGGCGTCATGGGTACGCCGCCACGACCTACCGCAGTCTCGAAACGATGTCGGGGGTCGGGATTCGAAGCCTGGCGAACACCTTCGGCGAGAAGGACGAGCTGTTCACCAAAGCCCTCGCCCGCTATCGGCAGTTTGTGGCCGACAACCTGGCAGGCATATTTGACCCGCCCTCCCTCGACGCCATCATTCGCGTCTTCGAACGCGTCAGCTCACCGTCGGATGTAGAAGACCCTCGCAGCGGCGGCTGCCTCATGGTCAACACCATGTTCGAGATCAGCGAACCGCCAGAAGGCATCGCCACCGAGATCGCCCAGTACCGCGACCTCTGGCGCGCCACCTTCCAACATGCACTCGAGACAGACAACATCGCCGACGCCGAGACCAGGGCCGAGTTCCTCGTCGGGGCACTTTGGGGCGCGCTCAGCCAAGTCCGGCTAGCCGGCGACACCACCGCGGCCAAGCCAATGACCTCGATCGTCATCGAAACGATCCGTACCTGGAACGAAGCTGACTGACGCCCGCGGCTCTGTTTCTAGTGTTCGCCATCCCTCAATCAGAAAGCGACAGCCCTACTCCACCCGGGTTGCTACAACGAGGGTGTCTAGGGCGACTTGAGGGCCGGCCGGGGTGTCGACCGTTCGTTTGGCGACTTCGGCGATGACGATGTCGAGGCCGTCGAACGCTTGCACGGTGCGCTCGACGGTGTAGGAAATCTCAGCCGAAGGTGGCCCGCCGTAGCCCTGCGTGAGGTTCGATTCGTCGTGGGCGATGACGAGAATCGTCCCACCGACGATGACGAGGATCGTCCCACCGACCCGAAGCCAGGTCCCGGCGTGCTTCAGGACAACCTGCTGAGGGGCGATCGGGATTTGCAGATATGAGATCACGATCAGGTCGACGAGCTCTGACGGTTGGTAGGTCGTCGCGTCAGCGTTGACGAATTCGACGGTGACGCCATGGTCGGAGGCAAGCCTGGCGCCCTTGTCGAGTCCCACCTGCGAAAAGTCGACTGCCTTCACCCTCCATCCCTGGGAGGCCAACCACACGGCGTTGCGGCCTTCACCGGCCGCCAAGTCGATCGCGTCTCCTGGCTTCAGGTCGGCCGTATGGGTCTTCACGAACTCGTTGGGCTCCCCCGCCCAGAAATACTCCTTGGCCGAAAACATCTCATCCCAGAATTTGGGGTCCATTCGAATCTCCTTCAATCGTCGCTGTCAGCGGGTCGTCTCAGTCCGAGTCCATCGGCAATTCGTCGTCGTGGCCCCATTCGGACATCGACGCGTCGTATACGGAGACGTTTTCGTATCCGAGCATCGTGAGGACGAAGGCGTCGTTGGATGCGGCAACTCCGCTTCCGCAGTATGTGATGGTCCGCTCTGCCTCTGCGACACCGACCGCTTCGAACTGCTCACGCAGTCGCTCGATCGGCAGGTAGGCGCCGGTGTCTGGATCATGAAGCGATGCGAATGGCACGTTGACACTGCCGGCCACCCGCCCTTTGCGCCCAAAGACGGGTCCGCCGGTCCCGGAAAATACTGGGGCGGGCAGGGCGTTGATCGTGCGCACGCCCTCGTCGCCTATCGAGGCCAGAACCGCCTCCTTGCCGACGAACGCGTCAGGAACGGTCGCCGCCGCGAACTGGCGTGGCTCGTATACGCAGGCCTCGTCCGATACCGGTCGACCTTCCTGCGTCCATTTGGACCAGCCGCCGTTGAGTATCGAAACGCTTTCGAAGCCAAACGCTCGCAACATCCACCAGACCCTGGCAGCCCAGATCGGTTCGGTTGTGCCGTAGAGCACCACCTGCGAGCCGTCGCCAGCCCCCGCCGCGCCCATCGCTTCGGCGAAACGTTGCTCCGAAGGCACGGTGAACGGGAGCGTCGAAGTCGGATCCGAGAGCTGTTCGATCAGGTCGAAGAACCCCGCTCCGTGGATGTGTTCTTGGTCAAAGCGAGCCCGTCCGCTTTCAAAGACGAAGGGGTATTTGCTGTCAGGGTCGGGGTTGAGAATGGCGTGCACTGTGCAGTCGAACACTCTCAGATTGGGCGATTCGATGTTGTCGGCCAACCATTCGGTTTCGACAAGGTACGCGGATTCGCTCATTTCCTCTTCTCTGACGGTCGTGGTTCTCTTCAATCTGAATTTTCTGATCTCTGGTCTTGGTCGCACCTTGCTCGTGCAGCCACCGAGTGCGCGTCGCGTGACCCCAGCCTGGCGACGGCTACGCTCACGGTACGTGCCGGGATGATCGTTTTCATGGCGTAAGGGACATTGTTTGTGGCGCAACGTACAAAGCACGGAGGCTCTCCACCATGGACGTTCTGAGCGACATTCTGGATTCGGTCCACCTTTCCGGTTCGATTCTGGGACGTGCCGAATTTCGGGCCCCGTGGGGCGTAACGTCTGAGGGACTCAGCGATCCGATGTTCCATGTTGTACTCAGTGGCGGCGGATTCATCACGCTGGCCGGCACGGACCCTGTGCCTCTGCGCACCGGCGACCTCATCCTCATGCCACACGGCCACGTTCATCGTTTGCAGAGCGAGCGAATGGTCCCGACCGTCAAGTTCACCGATCTGATGGTTGGCACGCCACCTCGCAAACCGGGCCTGATCACCGCAGGCGGCACCGGTGCCATGACTGCCCTCACCTGTGGCCATCTGACTTTCGATCGAGCCGAGTTGCACCCCCTGCTGACCCAGTTGCCGCCTCTGATCCACATACAGGGAGGTGAGGACAGCTCCCAAGAGTGGCTCCAGGTCACGTCGCGGCTCATTTCCAACGAGGTGGGTGCTGGAAGGATCGGTTCGGCCGCGCTGCTCGACCGCCTAGGTGGAGTCCTGTTCATCCAGGTCATCCGCAGCTATGTCGAATCATTGCCGGATGACCAGACCGGCTGGCTCGCAGCCCTGCGTGATCCGCCGATCGGCACAGCACTCGGCCTGATTCACGAATCGCCTGACACGCCATGGACGATCGGGCGGATGGCGTCGGAGGTCGGGATGTCACGATCGGCGTTCGCCAGTCGATTCAGGTCGCTCACCGGCGAGACGCCGATGCAATACCTCACCCGTTGGAGGATGCACCGCGCTGCCTTCTACCTGCGCACCGAAGGCCTCGGAGTACTCGAAGTGGCCATTCGGGTCGGCTATCAGTCAGGCGCGACGTTTTCGAAGGCCTTCAAGCGATACATCGGAGTCGCCCCTGCCACCTATCGCCGATCCTCGAGCAAACCGGCCTCCACCCTGAACATGTCGAGCAAGGCGAGCTGAACCAGGCCGCGCAGGCCTAATCCACCATCGCTCTAAGGCGATCGATACGCTCGTCATTGGCGCCGACGTAGTGGACCAGCACACCGAGCACGGCCTCTACGTCAAGTGTGTCGGCCGCGGCCATGTCTTCGAGGTCCGCCCAGTCCCTGGTGCGGTTGAAGAAGGCCTTGAACACCGCCAGATCACGGCACGCAAGGAACGGTACGTCTGCGCCGCCGAACGGCTCGATGCGAGACCGGCGGGCGGCATCCTCGTGAA
>QIDH01000077.1 GCA_003229305.1 Acidimicrobiia bacterium
GCTGCCGCCAGCCTCGAAGGGGTCGAGGATCATCTCGTTCTCATATGTGAGGCGGGAGAAGTCATCGAGGTCCCAGATTGGTCGACAGCCAGAATCGCGCTCGAGATATCTCCTTCCGGCCCGATCGAGGTGAAGACGGTCTCGGGGTTCGAGGTCAGAATCGATAGACCAGAATCGGAAGCGATCTCCAGATTCGGAACGACCGCAGACGAGCGTTTCTCCGAGCTCCAGATCCGAGGTTGAGTTGAGCAACCCATCGATCTCTGTCTTGATGACGACCTACAACCGGCCGCATTTGCTGCCGAGGGCTCTCGAAAGTCTCACAGAACAGACCCTGCAGAATTTTGACGTCGTAATCACCAACGACGCCGGCACGGACCCGAGCGCGATCCTCGCCGGCTTCGCCGATCGGCTCAAGACCACGCTGATCACCCATCCAACCAACCTCGGCGTCACGCGAGCCCTCAACTCGGCGTTAGCCGAGGCGACCGGAAAATACATCACGCTGCTGGCAGACGACGATCTCTATCTGCCTGGCCACCTAGCCACGTTGTACGAGGTGGCATCCAGGGACGAAAGGGTGATCCCCTACACGGACGGATTGCAGGTGATCGAAGACGATGCCGGCAACGTCTCGAGCCGTCGGATGCTGCCCGTCCCGACCAAGTTCAACCGTGACAGGCTGCTCTTCGAAAACTACATCCCTGCCATGGCTCAGATGATCCCTCGCTTCGCCTTCGACGAAGCGGGCGGACCATTCGACCCCGCCCTAGACGTGCTCGAGGACTGGGATATGTGGCTACGTCTTTCGGCGTTCTTCGAGTTCCGGCGCATAGATCAGATCACCTTCGAGTACTACATCCGAGGGGGTCGCTCAAATATCACAACCCGTGAAGCCACCCGATTCCATGCCTGCCTCGGCGAGGTGTACAAACGTCACCCTGTGGAATCTGGCAGCCGAATCGCCGACTTACGGGAGCGCTCATTGACGGCTTCGTTGCGGCGGGCCGACGCCTATCTGTTCGACCTGACGGTGGCCATCGCCAGCCCTGACGACCCGGCCGCAACCTTGGAAGCCCTCAAGGCGGTGTCGGGCGAACTCTCTGAGCGGTCCTATGAGATCGTGGTGGTCAGTCGTCGCACCGCCAAAATGGAACTGCTCTCGTCTCAGATTACTGGCAATATCAGTTTCGTATTCACGGAAGGAGACCCAGTCCCCTATTTGGAGGCCGCGGCCGTGCGAAGGTCAGCAGGGCGCCGCCTCCACCTAATCACCAACATCCACGAACTCCGACTCGACGAACTGGCACCGGCATCCAGTTCCAGCCGCTGAGCGATCTTCATGCCTGCCATCAGCGTCATCACCGCCACATACAACCGACTCGGCCTCCTCCCGCGGGCCCTCGAAGGTTTGGCTGCTCAGACGTTCACGGATTTCGAAGTGATAGTCATCAACGACGCAGGTACAGATCCCGGCGCGGTCATAGATCGATTCGCCGACCGGCTCGACATTCGACTAATCACCAACCAGACCAACCTGGGAGTAGGTCCGACCCAGAACGTCGGATTGGAGGCCGCCACCGGCGATTTCGTCTGCATCTGTTCAGACGACGACCGATACCTGCCGAATCATCTGGCGACTCTCCACGCCGCCGCGTTGGCCGAGCCAGGGACCATCCCATACACGGACGGCAATGAGGTCATAGAGAACGAATCGGGCCTGGTCGTCCGCCGTCGCTGCATCGAAACACCCCAGGAGTTCAGTCGTGCCGAACTGCTCGTCCAGAACTATCTGCCGTCTCTGTCGATGCTCATACCCCGAAGCGCGATCGAACAGGTCGGGGGGTTCGACAGCGAGCTCGATGTCCTCGAGGATTGGGACCTGTGGATCAGGCTGTCAGCTCACTTTCGGTTCATCCATCAGCCGACCGTCACTTTCGAATACCACCTGCGTGGTCAATCTCGCAACCTCACCACGAGGGAGCAATGGCGATTCGATCGCTGCCTGAAGCAGATCTACGCCAAATACCCGGTCGAAGAAACATCTGCGTTGGCTCTGCTCCGCGAAGATATCTTGGAAGGAACTGCCCACCGAGCGGGTTCCCACATCTTCGAAGTTTCCTACATCGTCGCGGGCGGAACCGACACCGACCGCCTCCTGGGCGCCCTCCAACAAATCGTCTCCAAGACAAACGGCCGTACCTACGAAATCGTTGTCATCGTCCCCCGCACGACCGCGACAGAATCCCTCGCCGCCCAGATAACCGGAGACGTCAGCTTCGTCTTCACAAACTCGACTGAAGACCCCGCCTCCCTGGCCACCCGCCGAGCCACCGGCCGCCACCACCACGTAATCCATGACCTCAATGACCTCCGGTTGGAAGAAGCCCTCGCATAGCCACAGCCACAGCCACAGCCACAGCTAGTTGTCCTCTGTAGGCAGGTGCGCAGCCTTGATGTTGCGATGGGACTTGCCCCAACATCTCCTCCTCCGTGCGGCGACGAAGGAGCCGTACAGTTGGGGGAGGTGACAGCGAGTCATTTTTCGCTGGCGGAGGGGGCCGTTCTGACCATGAGAATGCGACCCGAGTCCAACCCACAGCCCGAATACGTATGGGAATCCACCGCCCCCCTCAACCTCGACGAAGTCGAGGCGCCTTCGGCCTCCTCCCCCCAAGAGCCTCGTACTCTCGGAGCCTCGACTTCGTCGAGGTGGGGGACAGATGTTGTAGCCAGGAGTACTCGGTCGAATCCGACCATAGTCTCAATTTTCGAACAGGTTCGCTGCCGCGCTACACAGGTCGAGAGGGCAGCCATGCGAGGTCGGTGTTGCCTCCGGTTACTACCACTCCTACCTTCTTGCCCTGGATGTCACCACTTATCTTGCGGAGAGCCGCGAGCGGGACGGCTCCAGAGGGCTCGACGACTGTCTTCATGCGTTGCAGGTGGAATAGGCCTGCGTCGACGATCTCATCCTCGCTCATGGTGACGATCTCGGTTTGGGCCGCGCTGAGTATGTCGAAGGCCTTTTCTCCGAGACCGGCGAGCAGCCCATCCGCGATTGAGAGCGGAGCTGTGACGGGGGGCTGGTGGATTCCGGTCTGCAGAGACCTAAAGGCATCGTCTACCTGCTCCGGCTCAGCTCCGATCACAGTGAGATTCGGGGCCATGGCTGCTGCCGAGACAATGCTTCCGCTGATCAGGCCGCCACCCCCGATCGGGACCACCAACAGATCGAGATTCGGGTGATCTTCGAGCAACTCCATCGCCGCGGTGCCCTGGCCTGCGATCACATCCAAATGCTCGTACGGATGGATGAAAGTCGCACCAGTCTCGGCCGCTCGCGCGTGGGTTGACTCTGAAAGTAGCGAGCGATCGACGAGCATTGTCTCGGCACCGTACCCTCGTATCGCATCGATCTTTACCGCCGAAGATCCGGCCGGCATCACAACCATGCAGCCGATGCCACGGATTCCGGCCGCGTAGGCGACCGCCGCTCCATGGTTGCCTGACGAATGGGCGATTACCCCTCGAGAAGCGTCCCCATCCTCGAGCGACAGGACGGCGTTTACCGCACCTCTGGCCTTGAAAGCACCAACCTTCTGGAACGACTCGTACTTGAAGAACACCGAGGATCCGAACTGGCGATCCAATGTCGCGGAGGTCAGGACCGGAGTTCGGTGAACATGGGCCTCGATCAGGCGAGCAGCCGCTTGCACATCTCCAAACCCAACGTGCGGAGTTGCGGAGGGCGACGTCAATCCGAGCTCACATCAGGCGCAGCGTCTGGGCCCAGCTCGTACGCCTCTTCGAATTCCTCGACGGTCATGGTTTGCAAGTCATCGTTGGTCTGGGCCAGGAGTCCGCCGTCGTCGTCGCCGAACGGGACGGTCAGAGTGAGCAGGATCCGACCGGTCATGGCATCTGCGATGTGGATGAAGTCACCTCCAGGTTCGGCTGGTTGGCCAAACAGGCGATGCATCCCACTGAAGACACCACGCATCGAGCGCCATTTGTCTGGGTTGACCTGCAAAGAAACGGAGTAAGACTCTGCGGCCCGCATTCAATCAGGCGACCGCGATCAAACGACCGAAGAGAAAGTCGACCGCAAAGCCGCCGTCAGCTGAGCTACTCGCCCTCGTCCGCAACTGCTCGCGTGTCATCCACATCTTCTTCCGAAGCCAACGCCGCTGCCACCTCCCGAGCGGCGTCTACGTCGCCCTCGACCAGGGTGGCCCGATCCGTCAGAAGGGTCACGCTGTTCTCGAACACCTGGAGGAACCCACCGTGCACTCCGACCCTGAGTCGCTCACCTTCGGCTGGGACGATCTCCACTGCGCCTGTTGCAAGGGCGGCCATCAGGGGTTCGTGGTTGGCAAGAATGCCGATTTCGCCCTCTACCGTCTTGGCGACGATGAACTCGGCCTCGCCAGACCAAACAATGGACTCAGGCGACACTACGTCTACCCGCATGGTCTCGGCCACTAGGCCGCGTCTTCCATCTCACGAGCCACTCTGAACACATCGTCGGCGCCGCCGACCATGTAGAACGCCTGCTCAGGCAGGTGGTCCATCTCGCCCGCCAGGATCATCTTGAACGAGCTGATGGTCTCCTCGAGCGGCGTGTAGATGCCTTCCTGGCCGGTGAACTGCTCGGCCACGAACATTGGCTGGGCCAGGAAACGCTGCATGCGCCTGGCTCTGCCGACGATCGCCTTGTCTTCCTCAGAGAGCTCATCGATTCCAAGGATGGCGATGATGTCTTGCAGGTCTCGGTAGCGCTGCAGCACCCTCTGCACTTCGGTCGTGGTGCGGTAATGATCCTCCCCGACGATCTGGGGATCGAGTGCACGACTCGTCGAGTCCAGCGGGTCTACAGCCGGATAGATGCCGAGGGCGGTCAGCGGCCTCGACAACACAGTCGTGGCATCGAGGTGGGCGAATGCCGTGTGAGGTGCAGGGTCGGTGATGTCGTCCGCCGGGACGTAGATCGCCTGCATCGACGTGATCGAGCGACCCTTCAGCGAAGTGATCCTCTCCTGTAATGTGCCCATCTCCCCTGCCAAGGTCGGCTGATAGCCCACGGCAGAAGGCATCCGGCCCAACAGGGTCGAAACCTCTGAGCCGGCCTGGGTGAAGCGAAAGATGTTGTCCACGAACAGCAGTACGTCCTGGCGTTGTACGTCCCGGAAGTACTCTGCCATCGTCAAGGCCGACAGGGCCACCCGCAGGCGCACTCCTGGCGGTTCGTCCATTTGGCCGAAAACCAGCGCCGCCTGGCTGATCACTCCTGATTCGGTCATTTCTCCGAACAGGTCGTTTCCCTCTCGAGTCCGCTCACCAACGCCGGCGAACACCGAAACTCCGTCGTGTTGGGTGGCGACCCGGTTGATCATCTCTTGGATCAACACCGTCTTGCCGACCCCAGCACCGCCGAACAGGCCGATCTTGCCACCACGCAGGTAAGGGCAAACGAGATCGAGAACCTTGATACCGGTCTCGAAGACTTCCTTCGTCGGCTCGACCTCGTCGAATGGCGGCGCAGGGCGGTGGATGGGCCAACGCTCGCCGGTGAATTCGAGGTCAGGGGCGTCGAGGGACTCGCCCCACATGTTGAATATGTGGCCGAGGGTCTGATCGCCGACCGGGACAGAAATCGGGGCGCCTGTGTTGTCCACCTCCGCCCCTCGAACCAGACCATCCGTTGGAGCCATGGCGACGGCCCGTATGATGCTGTGACCGAGGTGCTGGGCGACCTCGGCCATGACCGTGCGGGGTTCTCCCTCGACCTCGAACTTGATTTCGAGAGCAGTGAGGATCTCGGGAAGCCCGTCTGGCGGGAACTCGACGTCCACCACTGGACCGGCCACTTTTGTGATGCGACCTACGCTGACCGTTGCCACGTTGTTTCTCCTATCGCTTAATCCTGCGACAGCGCTTCGGCGCCGCCGACAATCTCGGAAATCTCTGTTGTAATCTCGGCCTGGCGTGCCTGGTTGGCCGTCCTGGTGAGCACCTTGACCAGTTCGTCTGCGTTTTCGGTAGCGGCCTTCATCGCACGTTGGCGGGCTGCGTGCTCCGACGCCGAACTGTCGAGCAGCTTGCCGAAGATGTCCGCCTCGACGTAGCGGGGCAGTAGCCGACCGAGGATCTCGGCCGGGTCAGGTTCATAGCTGTATGACACCGCCGGGCCCGCCACCCCGTCGCCTGCCTCGTCCTCATCAGAGTCAGGAGGAGTGATTGGAAGGAGCGGAGATCCGGCCGCGATCTGATTCAGGGCGGACTGGTATTCGGTGTAGAACACCTCGACGGCGTCGATGGTGCCGCTGGCGTATGCCTCCATCAGAGTGTTGGCGATCGCCCGTGCATCACCGTATCCGGGTTGATCGGTGACGCCGAGGAAGGACCTCTCGATGTGGTATTCGCGGTAGGAAAAATATCCCTGAGCCTTCTTGCCGACAACGTACAGCCTCGCGTCTACACCCTCAGTGCGCAGATCGGCGACCCGCTGCTCGGCGAGACGGATCACAGAGGAGTTGTAACCACCTGCCAGGCCCCGATCTGATGTGATGATCAGAATGCCCATTTTCGACAGATCACGCTTCTCGAGCAGAGGATGCTGCACCTCGCCGGACGCCCGGCCGACATTGCGCACGACCTCTGCCATCTTCTCCGCGTATGGGCGCGCCGCCTTGACGCGATCCCTCGCCTTGAGGATCCGGGAGGCAGCGATGAGCTCCATCGCCCTGGTGATCTTCTTCGTCGACTGAACGCTGACGATTCGGCGACGAATGATCCGGAGTTCGGCGCTTGCCAAAAGTCCTACTCCCCTGCCGAAAAGGACTCGAGGAAGGCGGCTATCGCAGCATCCAGCTCTTCGACCTCTGGCAGCTTGCCGGTCGACGAAATGCCCTCCAGGATGTGGTTGTAGCGAGCCCGGAAGTACTCACGAATCTCGCTCTCCGCCTTCGGGATGTCCGCCACGTCCACTCCATCGAAATGCCCGTTCGTGACGGCGTAGATGACCACGACCTGTTCCTGGGCCGGCACTGGTGAGTACTGGGCCTGCTTGAGGACTTCCACGACCCTGCGCCCTCGATCCAACTGGGCAAGGGATGCCGAATCGAGCTCGGACCCGAACTCTGCAAAGGCTTCGAGTTCGCGGAACTGGGCGAGGTTGAGGCGCAGGGGTCCTGCCACCTTCCTCATCGCCGCGATCTGAGCTGCTCCACCGACCCTCGATACCGAGATACCGGCGTTGATGGCAGGTCGAATACCCTGGAAGAACAGGTCGGTCTCCAGAAAGATCTGACCATCGGTGATCGAAATGACGTTGGTTGGAATATATGCCGAAACGTCGTTGGCCTTGGTTTCGATGATCGGCAGAGCGGTAAGCGAACCGGCGCCCAGCTCGTCCGAAAGCTTGGCGGCCCGCTCCAGCAGGCGGCTGTGCAGGTAGAAGACGTCGCCTGGATAGGCCTCGCGGCCTGGTGGACGCCTGAGCAGCAGCGAGATCTCACGATACGCGACCGCCTGCTTGGACAAGTCGTCGAAGACGATCAACGAATGTCCGCCCTGGTACATCCAGTGCTGGCCGATGGCCGAACCTGCATATGGTGCGTACATCTGAAGGGCAGCGGCATTCGAGGCTGCAGCGCTGACAATGACGGTATATTCCAAGGCGCCTGCCGCCTCGAGAGACGCAACCACCTCTACGACTGTCGAAGCCTTCTGGCCGATGGCCACGTATATGCACTTGACTGCTTTGTCCGTGCCCCAGAACTGCTTCTGGTTGATGATGGTGTCGATGGCCACCGCCGTCTTACCGGTTTGGCGGTCGCCGATGATCAGCTGGCGCTGTCCACGGCCGATGGGGGTCATCGCATCAATTGCCTTGAGACCCGTCTGCATCGGCTCGGAGACCGGTTGACGCTCCACGACCGACGGCGCTTGGGTTTCGAGTAGCCGTCGTTCCGTCGACGGAATGTCACCCTTGCCATCCAAAGGGTTTCCGAGCGTGTCGATGACTCGTCCCAGCAGGCCATCGCCGACCGGGATGGAAAGCACCCTTCCGGTTTGATGCACAGGGGTGCCCTCTTCGATGTGTGAAGAGTCTCCCATGAGCACCACGCCAAGGCTGTCCTCGTCGAGGTTCAGGACGACACCCAACAAGCCTCCCGGGAACTCCAGTAGCTCAGAGGCTGCGGCGTTTGGCAGACCAGTCACCCTGGCGACACCATCCGCGATGGCTGCCACATAGCCGACCGTCTCCTGTTCGAGCGACGGCGACCAATCGTCTACGTGTTTGCGCAGAGCAGCGGTGATGTCCTGCGGATCGATAGTCAGTTCAGACACAAAAATCCTCTCGTACTTCCTCAGCCGACCAGCGCCTCACGGACGCTTTGCAAACGACTCTTTACCGACCCATCGATCACGGTATCTCCGACCTGGGCGATGATTCCGCCAAGCACGGTTGGATCGATAACGACTTTCACTTCAACATCTCGACCCGTGCGCCGCGAAAGGGCCGCGGCCAGTCGCTCAACGGTCGAGTCGTCGAGCGAAATGGCAGTCCGGACCTCCGCAACGACCTTGTCGCGCGATGCCGCAGACCGGGAGACCAATTCATCGACAATTGCCGAAAGGTCGCCTGCCCGCTCCAGGCTGACGACGAAATTCACGAAGCCGGCAGTCAGCGGATGGGCCTTGGTGCCGAGTAGCTCGTCGACTACGGCGAGCTTGCGCTCCAGGGGCAGCCGAGGGTTGGTCAAGGCGTCTCGCAGCTCGGTCGAGCCGTCAAAACCTCTTGCGACCCGAAACAGTTCGTCCTCGACTTTGTCGAGAACTCCCTCTCCCTTGGCAACCTCGAAGATGCCGGCTGCGTAGCCTTGAACCCTGGCGTCAGCCATGGTGTGCCGACCGCGCTTTTGCGACGAGCCTCACTTGGAATCAGACTCCAGATCCCGCAGGTAGGCGTCGACGAGGCCCAACTGGGTTTCACGATCCAAGCTCTGGCCGACGACCTTTTCGGCGAGATCCACCGACAGGTTCGCCACCTCGCTTCTAGCCCCTGCCATGGCTCGTTCAGACTCGGCGGCTGCCTCATCCCTGGCCCGTGCAAGGATCTCATCTGCCTCGGTCTGGGCCTTGCCCACTGCTTCTTGGCGAACGGATTCCGCTGTTTGGCGGGCCTCGTCCACGATGCGACCGGCCTCGGTCTTGGCTTCGGCGAGCTGCGAGCGATAGTCACCCAACAACGACTCGGCTTCCTGCTTGGCGACCTCGGCGGCCTCCAGTCGGGATTTCTCGGCTTCCTGGCGCTTTTCCAGAGTTTCGTTCAGCGTCGGCAATACCCATCGCCAGACCATCAGGAAAATGATCGAGAACGAAATCACGCCGGCAATCAGCTCCGGGGTCGCCGGCAGCAGCAAGTCAGCACCAGACCCCTCATCTTCCGCTGTTGCCAGAATGAGGGTCTGCGCAGTCAATAGGAACTGCACGATCTACCTCCTAACCGATGAAGAAGAGCACGAAACCCAGCAGGGCGAGTGCTTCTGTGAAAGCGATACCGAGGAACATCGTGGTGCGCACGGTGGCCTCCATCTCCGGTTGCCGAACCATGGCTGTGATCGCGTTTCCGACCACGATGCCGATGCCGATGCCAGGCCCGACAGCCGCAAGGCCGTATCCGACCAGGTTCAAGCTACCGTTGATCTCTCCGGTCAGCCCAGTGGCCTGGGCGAGGAGCTGCCACGCTCCTACCGCTGCCGCGAGAACTACGTCCATCCTCTGTTCCTTTCTCGATTATTTTCTTGGCAAAACTGTGAAAAACTCAATGTGCCGAATGCACGGATGTCTGGATGTACACGGCTGAGAGCAGGGTGAAGATGTATGCCTGGAGCACAACGACCACGACCTCGAACACCCAGATGGCAAGACCAAATGCGAACCAGATCACGCCGATACCCGAACGCACACCAATCTCGCCGATGTTTTGCACAAAGATCACGCCGGATGCCAGAAGCAATGTGAGCATGAGGTGGCCGGCGACCAGGTTGGCGAACAACCGCACAGCCAGGGTGATCGGACGCAGGATGAACACCGAAACCAGCTCGATGAGTCCCACCAGCCATCGCAGACCGATCGGCACTGATTTGGGCCAGATCGTATCGGTCAGGAAACGAAATCCCTGCTTCTTGAAGCCGACAAACACGAAGATCACATAGGTCACGAGAGACAAGAAGAGCGGAATCGCCATCCGAGAGGTCAGCGGGAAATTCACGAACGGAAATACTTCGAAGGAATTCGCTACAAGGATGAAGGCGAAGAGGCTGACCAGGTACGGCGTGTATTTCGGTCCGTCCTCGTGGCCGATGATGTCCCTGGCGACATCATCCCGAACGAACCCCACCAGGCCCTCGACGATCATGGCGAATTTGGACGGATGCAGCTCTTGGCGCCTGAGCCCGAAGTAGAAGAAGGCAAGCACCAAGAACATCGCGAAGAACGTCAGCACTACCGTCCGGGTGAAATCGAGCGGGCCGATGCTGAAGAGCGCCTCTTTGAACTCGAAGAGGTCCAAGACGTTGCTAGGCGCGCAGATCACTTCGTTCTTAACGTCGCACGCCTCGACGGCCAGGATCAGCTGGTCAGTCACTTCAATGCACTCCTGTCCGTCTCGAGTTCCCCATCGCCGCCGCCTCCCATGTGAGCAGGCCCACATATGCGGCGATGACCGTGAAACCCAGGGCGGGCTTGTCCAGTTCGAACATCCGGGTGAGCAAGACCATCGTGACAGTGATGAGCCCCAGTCGGATGAAGAAGCCGAATAGGGCGCTGGCATGATAGGCAGCGAGAGAGATCCTCGCCGCTCCTGACAACATCAGGCCTGTGAAGGCGAAGTAGCCGACCACGACCACGATCCCGATCGCCGAGGCGATCAGCCCGTCGCTGCCTCTCAACCACCCGGCGATGGCGATCAGAACGGGACCCAGCACTACCGCCCGGCGGACGACAGAACGAGCGATTTTCCATTCGACGGCTGGGCGTGAGGCGATGTAGTCCTCGATCTCTCGCTTGTCGAGTCCGGGCCGCGGAAAGGTGTCAGCGGCCACGGTAGGCCTGTTTGCCGGTCGGTTTGATCATGGCGGGCCGCATCTGTACGAATCCGTTGATCGAACCGACGACGACTCCGATCACGACCAACCAAGGGTCGGTGTTCAGCCAGAGGTCGCCTAGGAATCCGAGCAACGTGCCGGCCAGAATCGATCCAAGGAAGGCGCTCCCCGCGTTCAACCCATCGCTGACCGCAACTGCGGACGAGTCTGGGGCTCGCTTGGGACTGCTCACGTCACTCCTCGGGAAACCGTCGAAAGGGAGCGCGGCACCATCACCGGCGAGCCGCCCGCCGACGGGAATCATCATGGTTCGAACCGGCCATTGCAAATCGCCGCTGCGACCAGAAGTCCCGCCAACACAGCGAAAACCGCGGTTCGCCGACAACGCTGTAGGCCTGTTCCGAGACTGCGAAATTTTTCACAACCTACAAACCTTCCATGGGCCAAACCCAATTCCGTCCGAGGTAATCGAAGGTCTCTCAGACGTGGCCTGGGAAGTCCTCTGGGTATGGAGGGAAGGCGGTGGCGATCGTGGCAGCTGCAGATGCGGCATCGGCGACCGCACCCTCGTTTTCACGGCCCCGCAGCGAGGAGGTGATGATGGAGGCGATTTCGCGGGCCTCTGTCTCTTTCATGCCACAGGAAGTCATCGCAGGTGTTCCGATCCGCAGACCGCTCGTCACGAACGGAGTGCGAGGGTCATACGGGATCCCGTTACGGTTGAGGGTGATGCCCACCCGCTCATCGAGCAGAGTGGCCGCCTCCTTGCCGGTGAGATCCTCATCGATCGACCTCAGATCCAGGAGCATGAGGTGGTTGTCGGTGCCGCCAGACACCACCCGCATTCCATCAGACTCGAACTGGTCGGCCATCGCCGAAGCATTGGAGACGATCTGGGCAGCGTATGACTCGAACGACGGCTGAGAGGCTTCATGAAAACAGACGGCCTTGGCTGCCACCTGGTTGAAGATCCCGCCGCCCTGCATGTCAGGAAAGACCCCTTTGTTGATTCCCTTGGCGAACTTCTCGGTCGCCATTATGAGGCCTCCCCTAGGGCCTCGAAGGGCCTTGTGGGTGGTGCCGGTCACGATGTCGGCGAACGGGACCGGATTCGGTGCGGCATTGCCGGCCACCAATCCGATGAAGTGCGCCGCGTCGACCATGAAGATCGCCCCTACCTCGTCGGCGATCGACCGGAACGCCTCATAGTCGAGGTGGCGTGAATACGCCGAGTAGCCGGCCAAGACGATCTTCGGACGATGCTGTCTGGCCAGCGATCGGACGTCGTCCATGTCGATACGCTCGGACTCACGATCGACCCCGTAGGCCACGAAGTTGTAAAGGCGACCCGAGAAATTGACTGGGGACCCGTGGGTCAGATGTCCACCCTCAGCCAAGCTGAGCCCGAGCACGGTGTCGCCGGGTTTGAGGAGGGAGAAGTACACGCCCATGTTTGCCTGGGCGCCAGAGTGGGGTTGCACGTTGGCGAACTCGGCCCCGAACAAGGCCTTGGCCCGGTCGATGGCCAGAGTCTCTATTTCGTCCACAACCTGACAGCCCTCGTAGTAGCGACGGCCCGGATATCCCTCTGCGTACTTGTTGGTGAATACAGAACCGGAGGCGGCCATCACGGCAGGAGAAGCAAAATTCTCCGAAGCGATCAGGTGAATGGAATTGTTCTGGCGGACGAGGTCCTTGCGGATCAGTGCAGCGACGTCGGCATCTGTGTCTTCGATCGACCGCATGTCTGTCATGTGTTTCGCTCCGAGTCGGGTAATTGGCCAGACGCGGCAGCGTAATCGCAGGTATCGGCCCGACGGCTCTCTCAGCCCTCGGCAAAAGCTTTCAGGCTTTCGAGGGTGCTGAGCATCCCTGCTTGGACTGTCGCCACGCGTTTCGTCAGCTGCTCAGGGGTGCGACTCTCCAGTGAAGCTGGGAGCTTTTCGACATCCCAGGTCTCGGTGACGATGGTATTGGCGCCGGACTCGGCGAAACGGTATGTCCATCTTGCCAGCGGTCCTACGTCAGGGCCGGTCACCCACTCGAACACCTCGCCCCGGTCAGCACGCGTCACTTCACAAGACACAGACCACTCGTATTCGCCGACCCGGTTGAGTCCCACAAAACGGTCCCCGACCGCGCCACTGCCTCCATCCTGCCATTCGCCTCCGGCATTCTCTGGACTCCACTCTCCCATGCGTTCGAGATCGGACACCAATGCGTACAGCGTCTCACGATCCGATCCAATTTCGATCGAAACCTCATGTTGCATTCCGTGCACAGTCACCCGAATCTCCTATCGCTGCTCGCCAACTCGCCCAGCCTATTGGCTCGGGTTAGATCTGCACGCCACCCTGGCGCAACACCACGGGCGGATCTTGTGTGTAGTCGACAACGGTGGAGGCCGACGCTACTTCACCGTCGCTTTCGAGGTAGACGGCAACCGCTTCGCCGAAGATCGACGTAGCGGCAAAATGCTCCCCGGCCGGGGGCCGGCCGCTCAGGTTGGCAGAAGTCACCGCCAGCGGTCCCACTAGATCCAGCAGTCCGATCGCGATCGGGTGGTCAGGACTCCGAATTCCGACGGTGTTCGACGTGGGATCACCGATGCCAGGCGGTAAAGGAGCGACGGCCTCGACAACCAGGGTCAATGCTCCCGGCCAGTGGGCTATCACGTCCACCCTGGCACGGTCGGAAAATCGGCCCCACTCCCCCGCGTCCTCGAAGTTGGAAACCAGGATTACCAGCGGCGTAGAGGTGTCCCGCCGCTTCGCTTCGAACAGCGATCCTACCGCGGCAGGCTGATTCGGGTCGACTGCCAGCCCGTACACGGTATCGGTAGGCATACCCACGATTTGGCCGGCTCGAATCGCCGAAACCGCCTCGGCAAGCTCAACCACCTGGTCGCCTCGCAAACAGATACCGATCACGACCGGCAAGGTCGCGCTCGATTCGAGCGTCCGCATAGTCGCCGGCCATCGCCAATAGCTCTGTGCCCTGGGTCTCGCCGATTTCGACAGCAAGCAACCCGCCCGCTCTGAGCCATTGGAAAGCCTCTGAGACCAGCCGGGTGATCACTTCCGAGCCAGTCTCACCTCCAACCAACGCCACCAGGGGTTCATGATCCCTGACATCCTCGGGCAGCAGAGCCCAGTCGGCCTCTGCGATGTACGGCGGATTGGATACCACGAGGTCGAACGAGCCGATCATGGCGGAACGTACCGGAGAAAAAAGGTCTCCGATTCGCACATCGATTTCGAGCCCTGCCTCGGCTGCGTTGTGACACGCCAATGTTGCGGCCTCGTCTGAAATCTCTGTGGCGATCACCGTTGCAGAAGGAAAGCTGGTTTTGAGACCAAGCGCCAACGCCCCGGTGCCGGTGCCTATGTCCAAAATCCTTTGGGGATCGCCAAGAAGCCCTGTCAGCAGCGACCACAGATACTCCGTCTCAGGGCGAGGGACCAACGCCCTGGCATCCACAGACAGCTCTACCGGTCCAAACGAAACCGAGCCCTCCAGGTACTGAAGTGGGGCGCCAGACCTCCGCTCCTCTACGAGCTTCAGATATCCAACGGTCGCTTCCGGTCCGACATCGAAACCTGCGAGCACCTGGGCCCTTGAGGACACGGTCGAAACCGCCAGCAGCCGAACAGCCTCGTGACAAGGCAGGTCGGCAGCCACAACAAGGTCACGAGACGAAGTCATCCTTCCGAGAACTCCAGCGCCGGCAGGGTGCGAACGACAATCACGAGCACAGCGAAAAACGCCAACGCTCCGGTGACCGTGGCTGTGAGATCGGCGCTGACGAAATAGGCCAAAACGCCTGCTTGGAAGGCGAACGCGGCATTGAGTGCCCGGAGAAACAGTTGAGGCTGCCAATCGGCCTGGTCTGTGGCATGCGTGCCCTGCCACCGTCTGACGCTCCACAGCGCCCAGGCACCCAGCCCTACGGTCAGGACCGTCCAAGGGCTGACCGGACGCGAGGCCGCCCCACTCCCAAGCGAGAGTTCGACAACAACAATGGCGACGGTCAGGGCTAAGGCCAGAACACCGAACAGCGACAATCGCCTGACGATCTGCCGGCCGTTCAGGAGCTTCACCGTTTATGATTCCATCAGAAATCGAAGAGCCCGAAACGTTGGCCAGACGCCGGGATGTCGAAGAAGGTGTCCGACGGCATGTCCAACCCCAACAGCAGGCCGGCCAGTTCCGCCAGGACGGCTCCGACCGAGCCATCCAGCTGGAAATCGACGGAAGACTCGCTGGCCCCCACCACCGCCCCGTTCGCTCCAAGGCAGCCCTGAACGACCACTTCGACGTGCTGGCGATCCACCGAATCTGGCGGAAATCTGAGCATCACCAGCATCAGTCCCCTCCAGCGAGTCTGGCAGCCGTTTCCTCTGCGGTGAGGGCATCGACGAAGCTGTCGAGATCGCCTTCGAGGATCTGGGGGAGCTGTTTGATCGTGAGACCAATGCGATGATCTGTGACCCGATTGTCCTTGTAGTTGTAGGTTCGAATCTTCTCAGAGCGCCCGCCGCTGCCGATCTGACTCCTGCGGCTCGACGCCTGTTCGGCCTGCTGAGCCTCGAGCTGTTGCTGATACAGGCGGGCCCTAAGCACCCGAAACGCCTTCTCCTTGTTTTGAAGCTGACTCTTCTCGTCCTGACAGATCACAACCAAACCAGTTGGAATGTAAGTGAGCCTCACCGCCGAATCCGTTGTGTTGACCGACTGACCACCAGGGCCGCTTGATCGGAAGACATCCACTTTCACATCGTTGAAATCGATGTCCACCTCGACCGCCTCGACCTCAGGCATCACCGCCACGGTGGCGGTGGAGGTATGGACCCGACCTTGTGACTCGGTCTTGGGTACCCGCTGCACTCTGTGGACTCCGGCCTCATATTTGAAACGAGAGAACGCACCTTCTCCCTTGACCGCGAACGTCACCCGCGAGAAACCGCCGGCCTCGTTCTCCGAGCTGTCCATCGGCTCGGTGGCATAGGCGCGGCGTTCCGCATACCGCTCGTACATGCGTTTGAGATCTCCAGCCCAGATCGCTGCCTCGTCACCTCCTGCCGCCGCCCTCACCTCGATGATCACGTCCTTGTCGTCGTTGGGGTCCTTGGGCACCAGGCTGAGTCTCAGGTGCGCGGTCAGGCGTTCTACCTCACGGCCGCGTTCCTCGCCCAACTCTCGAAGCTCCCTGACCATCTCATCGTCGGTTTCCGCTTCGGCCAACTCGAAGGCCTCACGCGCGTCCTGATCTGCGGCAAGCAGATCATGGAACCCCGTAACGATCACCTTGAGGTCCGAGTAGCGCTTGGACACTTGTGCGTATCGATCGTGATCGGCCAAGAGCTCTGGCTCTGCGAGCTCAGCCTCGGTATCGTCGTAGGTCTTTTCGATCTCGAGAAGTCTGGAGACGAGCTGGTCGTCCAATGTTCAGCCTCCGAACGCGCTCAGCGCCTCTGGACTGAGAGCGCCGCGTGATTTCACCGCGGCCACCTCTTCTTCAGAGAGCGCAAAGAGCAACGAAGTCACGGCCACGTCGATCATGTCCGGCTCCGGCTGGCTGGTGGTCAGACGTTGCAGCCACAGGCCAGGGGCGGTCAGCATTCTGCCGAACAACCCGTCGACATTGGCGCCGCCGATCTTCAATACTTCGTAGGAAAGGCCGGCGATCACGGGGATCAGCACGATCCGGCTGGCGACGAGCAAATACCAGGCAAGGCTACCGATCAGCGTGAAGACGATCAGGGCCGTGAGCATGACGATCAGAAGGAAGCTGGTGCCGCAACGAGGATGCTCGGGCCGGTACTTCGAAATGCTGTCTCTGGTCAAGGCGTCGCCGTGTTCATAGGCGTGGATGGTCATGTGCTCAGCACCGTGATACTGGAACACCCTGGCGATTTCCTTGGACCTGCCGATCGCCCATATGTAGAGGACAAACAGAGCAATCCGCACAACCGCTTCGATGATGTAGAACCAGACGGATTCTGAGTTGAATCCTGCGAAACGGGCGGCCAGGAGGGGCAACACCATGAACAGGGCCAGGAAGAACACGAGGGCGATGGACATGGAAACCGCGATCTGGCTCTTCGAAAGAGGTTCTTCCTCTTCGCCAACCGATCGCTGGGCGCTCCAGGAAAGCGCTCGAAACCCGAGGGTCAGGGATTCGGCAAGCACCAGGACGCCCCGAACGAATGGGATCTTGGCCAGGTTGGATCGCTCAGACAGCCGAGGTAGTTCGTGGGCTTGGCCCTCGATGACACCTTGGGGGTTGCGCACGGCCACCGCCCACCCGTGTGGGGCACGCATCATCACACCTTCGATGACGGCTTGGCCGCCGACCGTCGCTCCTGGAGGCCGTGACATTTAGCGACCGTGATCGCAGGATTGCACGATCAGGACTTGTCTGCGGTGGCGGCGCCCTTGTTGAGCTTCTCGTAACGCTTCTGGAACCGCTCCACCCTGCCACCCGAATCGATCAACTTCTGCTTGCCGGTGAAGAACGGATGGCTGGAAGAAGATATCTCGACCTTGGCGAGCGGATAGGTATTGCCGTCCTCCCATTCGACGGTCTCCGAAGTCACGACTGTCGAGCGGGTGAGGAAACTGAAGTCCGATGACGTGTCTTGATAGACCACGTAGCGGTATTCGGGATGGATCTCAGATTTCACGGCGGGGCTCCTCAGATGCTTGCGTAGATGAGTATGGGCTCAACTGGACGATTTGGCCACATCGGCCAGGAATGCGTCGTTCGACTTGGCTTCCTTGAGACGACCAATGAGCAATTCGAGTGCCGCGGAAGGTTCGAGGGCCAACAATACCCTGCGTAGTTTCCAAACCTGCTGGAGCTCGTTCGGATCGAATAGCAACTCCTCGCGCCTGGTACCCGAAGATGCGATGTCTATGGCCGGATAGACCCTCTTGTCTGCCAACTTGCGATCGAGGCGCAGCTCCATGTTGCCGGTGCCCTTGAACTCTTCGAAGATCACTTCGTCCATCTTCGAGCCCGTCTCGACGAGTGCGGTGCCGAGAATGGTGAGACTGCCGCCCTCTTCGATGTTGCGAGCCGCCCCAAAGAAACGTTTTGGCGGATACAGGGCCGTCGAATCGACACCACCAGACAGAATCCGCCCAGAGGCAGGCGTTGCGAGGTTGTGCGCTCTGGCGAGCCTGGTTATCGAGTCGAGCAGGATCACCACGTCCATCCCCATCTCGACCAACCGTTTGGCCCGCTCGATCGCAAGTTCGGAGACCTGAGTGTGTTCTTCGGCCGGCCTATCGAATGTCGAAAAGATGACCTCACCTTTGACGGACCGCTGCATGTCCGTGACCTCTTCAGGCCGTTCGTCGACCAGAACCACCATCAGGTAACACTCTGGGTTGTTCGAGGTGATCGACTGGGCGATCTCTTTTAGCACCGTCGTCTTGCCTGCTTTGGGCGGCGAAACAATCAGTCCACGCTGACCCTTGCCGATTGGGGCAATCAGGTCCACGATTCTGGTGAGCATGCCCTCTTTGGCGCCTTGAACCTCGAGGTGAAGACGTTGGTCAGGGAACAGTGGAGTCAACTTGGCAAACTTTGGACGCTGCCTCGCTTCCTCGACTCCCATGCCATTTACGGTTTCGATGCGCGTCAGCGCCGCAAATTTCTCCTGCGAGCGAGGAGGGCGGACCGGGCCATTTACCAGATCTCCCTTTCGCAAACCGAACTTGCGAATCTGGCTGGCGGACACGTACACGTCCTTCTCGCCTGCCAGATAACCGCTGCACCTCAGGAAGCCGTAGCCCTCTGGCAGGATGTCAAGGATTCCCTCACGATCTTCGAGCGGCCCATCCGGAACCTGCTCACGGCTTTCGCTGCTCCTGCCGCCTCTGCGCCTCCGGTTGCGATTTCGATTCCGGTTGCCCTGGTTGTCGTCGTTTCGGTCGTGAGACTGCCTTTGCTCACGCTGCCCATCTTGAGATTCCGATCGCTCTCGACCTGAACGCTGATTCGAGTCGCCAGACTCGGTCGACTTGTCTGAAGGCTTGTCGCCCTCATCAGTACTGGCGGGTGCATCTTGAGCACTTGCAGGGGCATCTTCGGTAATGGCGGGTGCATCTGCGCTTGGCTGCGAACCATTCTCGGAAGATCGCCCGGCCGGGACGTCGATCGCGGCCGGCAATTCGATGACGGGAGCCTCAGTGCTGATTTCGAACTCATCCGAGCCAACGATCGCGTCGATCAATTTGGCCTTCTGCAATCCGTTCGGGTCGATGCCGACAGCGTTGGCAACGTCGCGTAGATCTTTGATCGACTTCGCTTGGAGCTCAGATCGAGTGGTCATGTCGTCCTTCCGTGCAGATGTTCTGCCGAGGATTCGGGCCCTAGGAGGGCTCAGGTTTTCGAGTATGCCGACACAGCGTGCCGAACCAGGATTTTCTCCCACCGGGCCGCAAGGCACATACGCGCCAACGCCGAAGTGAGAGATGGGAACCTACCGAGTAGGTAACACCATCATAGCGGGTCGGCCCAGACCGGCAAGCTCATCTTGAAAGAACTGGGTCCTGGCCTTGTTGGACGCCTGCTACTCGGCCACCGCGGCGACCAGCGCCCTGAACTCGTCGAGATCATTGGCGATGGTGCTCACTCGTTCTGGTCGATCGAAGAGATCGGCGAGATGGGCGGGCAACTTCGGACTATGACCAATTGCGGACGCGACCACGTCGGGAAACTTTGCGGGGTGGGCGGTGGCCAGGGCAACGATCTCGCCCCGAATCCCAGAATCTCTGGCAGCCCCAACGCCAATCGCCGTGTGTGGGTCGAGGACCGTTCCGAAATCGGCATACGTCTCGGCCATGACACCGGCGATCTGATCATCGGTGAACCAATAGCCCTCGAAGCCCGCCAGCTCCGCCGACACGATGAGCCGCCCGCTGTTTGCCAGCTCCCCCAACGCTTCAGAGAGCGCGGCGCCATCATGCGCGTACAGCTCAAAGAGCAGCCGCTCGAGGTTGGACGGAATCTGAATGTCCATTGAAGGAGCGACTGTCTGGAAGACCTCGCCGAGGCTCAGCTCGCCGGACTCCACGAACTCGACGAGAACCCTGTTGCGGTTCGCGCCGACGATCAGCGTATCGATCGACCTGGTCATGGTCCGCGCCGCATGTCCCGAAAAGACGTTGCCGAAGTTGCCGCTCGGCACGGCGAAAGACACCCCGGACCCGAACTTGACAACCGCCCAGATGTAGTAGGCAATCTGGGGAGCCAATCGGCCGAAATTGATCGAGTTCGCTGTCGTCAGAGAAAAATCCCGCCTGGCCGTTTCGTCAGCGAGCAGCCTCTTCAACAATTCCTGACAATCGTCGAACGTCCCCTCTACGGCCACGGCGTGAACATTCGACGATTGGACCGTGGTCATCTGCCGCCGTTGCACCTCTGAGACGCGACCATGCGGATAGAGGATCACGACATCTACCTGCTCTCTATCTCTGAACGCTTCGATGGCTGCCGACCCGGTGTCGCCGGAGGTCGCCCCGACCACGGTGGCTTTGCGATCTCGGCGCTGCAACGCGACGTCCACCATCGAGGCCAGCACCTGAAGCCCGAAATCCTTGAAGGCAAGGGTCGGTCCCCAGAACAACTCCATCAGGTGCATATCCCCAAGGTCGACGATCGGCGCGATATCACGATCGCCAAAACCTTCGTAGGCGGCCGCCACCAACGGCTCTAGCTGATCCAGGTCGAGGAAACCGGCTGCGAAAGGCTCGATGACTCTGGCGGCCACGCCCTGGTATGACAGCCCGTTCCAACCTGCCAGAGCCTCTTCGGAGATACTCGGCCATTCGAAAGGCAAATAGAGACCGCCGTCCGGTGCCAAACCGGTGAGAATCGCCGTCTCGAAATCGACGTCTGGCGACCCGCCCCTCGTCGAGCGATATCGCATCACGGCTCGTCGCTCTGCACCCGCAGGACCGCGCCGATTTCCTTTACGTCTTCCAACACCCGGATCGCGTCCGCCGCAGTGGCCAGGTCACGCTCACACGCCTCATGGGTGATCAGCAACAGAGTCGCCGCGTCTCCTCGCCCTTCCTGCCAGACCGATTTGATCGAAACACCGAAAGCACCGAACGTCGAGGCTATTGCCGCCAAGACGCCAGGCTGATCGGCCACCTCCAGCCGGAGGTACCACTTGGTGGAAACGTCGCCGAACTCACGAATGCGCCCAGGGTTGAATCGGATGCGAGGCGTCACCTGGGTGCCGGCCGCCAACTCGCGAGCAGCGTTGATCACATCGCCGAGCACCGCGGTGGCAGTTGGAGCTCCTCCGGCTCCTGGCCCCGTAAACAGAAGTTGCCCGATCGCGGGACCCTCGATGAAGATTGCGTTGGTCGCTCCCCTGACCGCGGCGAGTGGATGGTCAGAGGGGACAAGGGCAGGGTGCACTCTCACCGCCACACCCTCCTCACTGTCCTCGGCGATGGCCAACAGCTTCGGCACGTAACCAAGATCTGCGGCGAACCCGATATCGCGCACGTCCAAGGCCTCGATCCCCTCGCGGTACACCCGATCACCCGCCACCCAGACACCAAACGCGAGGCTGGCCAGGATGGCCGCCTTGGCGGCCGCGTCCCCTCCGCCGACATCCGCGGCAGGGTCGGCCTCCGCGTAGCCGAGCCCCTGGGCTTCAGCCAGAGCCTCGGAGAAGTCGGCTCCATCTTCAACCATCTTGGTGAGGATGAAATTGGTCGTGCCGTTGACGATGCCCATGATGCTGGTGATCCGCTCTCCGGCAAGGGACTCGGACAGAGGCCGAATGATCGGAATGCCGCCACCGACCGCAGCCTCGAACAACAGGGACACGCCGGATTCCTCAGCAGCACCAATCAACTCCCGACCGCGGGCCGCCATCAGCTCCTTGTTGGCCGTGATCACGGCCTTGCCGGCCCGCAGCGCAGACAGAACAAGGTCGCCGGCGGGCTCGAGGCCACCCATCACCTCGACAACGATCTGAACATCCGGGTCGTTGACAACGGCCATCGGCTCATCAGTGATGATCGTGTCGGGGATAGCAACATCTCGCGACTTGTCAAGAGATCGGACGGCGACCCTGCGCACGGTCAGGTCAAGGCCGGTCTTGGCAGAAATGGCTTCCGCCTCTTCGAGCAGGCGCTTGAGGAGGGCGCTGCCGACGATCCCGGCCCCCAGAAAGCCGATTCCGACCTGTTGCATCTCAGTATCCCTCTGCTCTGTTGGATCCTGTCGGATCGTACTGCCACACCTCGGCCCCGGTCAGTCCGGAATCTCCCGAAAATAGATCGTCGATCGATTCCCGTCTGACCACCTGCCTGGCGACGCCATCTTCGACGAAGATCACAGGAGGGCGCCTCAGCAGGTTGTAGCGCGAAGACATCGAGTACGTATAGGCACCGGTCGCGGCGAAAGCCACGATGTCTCCAACCGATAGATCTTCTGGGATGCCGATCGATTCGGCGAGCACGTCAGTTTCACACATTCGCCCGAACAGACGAACAGGATGATCGTGCGGATCGTCCATCCTGGTCACCGCCAAGACCTCATACCTGGATCCATAGAGGGCTGGACGGGGGTTGTCCGTCATACCGCCATCAACAGCAACCAACTCACCACCAGACGGGAGGGGCTTGCGCACACCCACCTCGTAGAGGGTGACGCCGGCGTTGGCAATCACGGCACGCCCCGGCTCGATTATCAACCTGAACGGCCCGATGCGCTCTTCGATGCGCAACGAAGTCGCGGCCATATGCAACCTCGCTCCGAGGTCCGCCGGGTGCAGAACCGGATCGTCTCGAAGGTATGGCGCAGCCATTCCACCACCAATGTCGAGGATCACCTCATCGCCGGAAAACGCCGCACGATGTCGCTCGACGAAGTCGACCAGCCGCTCCAACACGATTGCGAACAGTTCCGGATCCGCTGCCTGGCTTCCAACGTGCAGGTGCACGCCTCGCCATCTGAGGCGCTCTGAGCCGGCCAGCAAAGCGGCGGCCTCTGCCGCCTGGTCGCCAACCAGCCCAAACTTTGCCTCCTGTCCGGATGTCAGGACCTTGGGATGAGTGGCCAAATCAACGTCCTCATTCAGCCGGATGAGGACATCGACATCCACTCCCCTCTCGGATGCCAAACGATCAAGCCGTGCCAGCTCATCGAGGCTGTCGATCACGAGACGCCCAACCCTCCCGGACAGGACTAGCTCGAGTTCCTGTGCGGTTTTGAGATTGCCGTGCAACATGATGCGATCGGACGCGATCCCGCCCCGCTCGGCGGCCTCGGCCTCTCCGACGGACACCACGTCGATCCACCAGTCGGCTTCGGACACCAGTTCGGCCATTGCGATACACAAGAAGGCTTTGGCCGCGTATGCGGGAGGGCCGAGGGACCCGACGGCGTCCGAGAAGGCGGTCAAGCGTTGGCGGACGTGAGCGACGTCGATGACAAATACAGGGGTTCCGAATCGCTCGGCCAGGGCGGCCAGGTCGACTCCACCGACGGACGCTCGACCATCGGTCACGATCCAATTCTGAGGAAGAACATGCGACATCGCCATGAGAGCGGGCAGCGTAGCTCGGGAACAAGGCCTCAACTTCGCCCCTGGTACAATTGAGCCGTTGCCCTCGTAGCTCAGGGGATAGAGCGCCGGCCTCCGGAGCCGGGTGCGCAGGTTCGAATCCTGCCGGGGGCGCTCGCCGGTTTTGGCCCTGGCGGGCCAGAAGCCCGCCGTTCGCTGCGCTCACTAGGCGAGTTGCTTTGCAACTCGCGCTCGCCGGTAGCTGGCGGGAACTGTCGTTGTCACGTCTTAGACTGCTCGGATGCGTGCAATTTGGAAGGGTGCGATTTCGTTTGGGCTGGTGACGATCCCCATCGGGGTCTATTCGGCGACCGAAGACCGGCGACCGAAGTTTCGTCAGCTTCGCGAGTCAGACCACAGCCCGATCCGGTATCGAAGAGTGGCCGAGAACGACGGCGAGGAAGTCCAGAACACCGAGATCGTCAAGGGATACGAGTTCGAAAAAGGGCGCTACGTCGTATTCACTGATGAGGAACTCGCCAACGCCGCTGCCGGGGGGCCGGCCAAAATGGTTGATGTCGTGCAGTTCGTCGAACAGTCAGAGATCGACCCCATCTACTACCAGAAGTCCTACTACCTGGCTCCGGAATCGACCGGCGTCAAGGCATACGAGATCCTCCGAAAAGCCCTTCAAGACAAGAACCGGGTCGGCATCGCCAAAGTGGCGATGCGAGGAAAGGAACACCTGGCAACCTTGAGGGCCGATGGGCAGGTCCTGATTCTCGAAACGATGTTCTGGCCGGACGAGATCCGGGACGCCGCTTTCGAGGAGCTGGACACCGACATCGAGGTTCGTGCCGAAGAAATCGAGATGGCCGAAATGATCATCGACAACCTGACCGCCGAATTCGACCCGGAGCAATGGGTCGACAGCTCTCGTCAAGCGGTCGAGGAATTGGCCAAGGCGAAGATCGACGGCGAGGAAATCGTCGCTCCGGAATCACCGGAGCCAACCAAGGTCATCGACCTACTCGACGCGCTCAAAGCATCTGTCGAGGCCACCAAAGCGCAGCGCAAGAAAGCAGGCTGACCAGGCACGGGCCTGGCTCCATTACGATGGCCATGCACCAATACGACTCGGGGCGTGTGCCGCCCGATGAGGCCTGAGGAGGTCACGCCAGTGAACGTACGGATCGGTATCGCCGACGCCAGCCGCGAGATCGAACTCGAGGTCAAAAAGCCCGAGAGCCTCGAGGCTGAACTCAACAAGGCATTCGACGAGGGGACGGCCGTTTACTGGGTCGATGACGTGAACGGCAATCGATTCGGCATTCCGATCGCCAGAATCGCATACGTGGAGGTGATGGGCGAGGAACGCAAATCGGTCGGTTTCGGTTGACCCGTCAGCCGGCGTTGGCTGCGGCGGCCCTGCGGCGACGCTCTGCCAACCAGCGTTTGCGAAGGCGGCGGCGATCATCTTCAGCGTATCCACCCCAGACCCCGGCCTCCTGATTGGATTCCAGGGCGTACTGCAGGCATTCGTCCTGCACGGAACAGGATTCGCAGATGGCGGTCGCTTCGACGATGTGGTCAGCGGCTGGGCCGGTTGTCCCAATCGGAAAAAAGAGGTTCGATTCGGAGGCCTGACAGGCGGCGAGATCGCGCCAGTCGGTGATTGTAAGGGTGAGCACGTTGTCCTCTATCTGTCTTCTAGTCTGTGTTTGGTCCGAGTTTGCCGAAAATAGAAACGCGGCAATCTCGGTCTTTTGACCGTGCCGGGTCTCCCAAACACAGCCTGCCAGGGGGTCAGGCCAGCCGCTGAGCGGTGCCGTGCGGCGCGAAAACTCCCCTGTATGTCAGCCTGCTTGTGAAAGCATTCACAAGGATGTTCCCGAGAACTACGCCCCGGTTGACAACGCAACGATAATGATGGCGTTAGCTGTGCGCAAGCAATAATTTCGAAAGGAGCCGGCTTGTCTTTGGTTATCGGTCACCGCGGAAATCCAGCTTTGTT
The DNA here is from genome assembly GCA_003229305.1 of Acidimicrobiia bacterium. Lineage (GTDB taxonomy): Bacteria > Actinomycetota > Acidimicrobiia > Spongiisociales > Spongiisociaceae > SZUA-232. The sequence continues at coordinate 25,674 of QIDH01000077.1, forward strand.
TCCTGACAACTCGCTAGCAGGCTTCATGTCGGCGATCGAGGTCGCCGACATGGCAGAATTGGACGTTCGGCGCACTGCTGACGGCGTCGCGGTCCTGTCCCACGACCCTAGGATCGCCGGAAAGACCGTGATCGAGATGCCATACGACGAATTGTCGCGGCTCGACATTGGCGATGGCCATCGGGTCGTGCGTTTTGAGGATCTCTTGGACGCGATCGGCGACTTTCCGATAAATATCGAGATAAAGAATCATTCCCATGACCCCGACTACGACCCATCACACAGGTTCGCTGTTCAAGCAGCCGGCCTGGCCAGGGCGACCGACATCGTCACATGTTTCGATTGGGCGACGATGCAATCAATCCGCTCGGCGCACCCCTCCGTCCGCACCGGCTTGTTGGTCGACCCTGATCAGCCGTTTCGTGCAGCCACCGAGGCGGCCACGGCAGGTGGCCATCAAGGTATATCCGTGCACTGGACGGCGCTCGCAGATGACCCCGGTTCCGTTGTCGAGTCGGCTCCAGACCTGGAAATCTACTCCTGGACCGTGAACGATCCCGAAGTTGCGATGGCCCTCACAGGTGCCGGCGTCACGGGAATCATCAGCGACGACCCGGCTGCAATGCGAGCGGCCACCGAAAGGACCAGATGAGCATCAAGCAAGACATGGATACGGACTTCAAACAAGCACTCAAGGGCAGAGACACAGTTCGCCTTGACGCCATCCGCCAGATCAAGACAGAGGCAGCCGTCGCAGCATCCGAACCTGGTTTTGCCGACGATCCTCAGAGCGACGAGTTCCTCGAAACGGTAATCTCGGCCTTCGTCAAACGGATGTCCAAGGCAAAGGCCGAGTACGAAACATACGGTGAGCGGGGCGCTGAAATGGCTGCCAAGCTTGGTTCGGAAGTCGATTACCTGTCCACTTTTCTCCCTGAGAAGGCCGATGCCGGTGACACAGAGACCTTCGTCAAGGAGACGATCTTGGATCTTGGAGTCACCGATATCAAAGAAGCGGGAAGAGTCATCGGTCACATTCTTAAACAGCGCGGAGATCTAGACGGCGCCTTGGTCAACAAGCTGGTTCGCCAGACCCTCGGAGTTTGAGCATTCCTCCAAGCCAGAAACGGCGCACACCCACCCCGTCTTTCGAACCGATGCTCGCAACACCATGGACAAAGGCCTTTTCTGATCCCAGATGGGCTTTCGAACCCAAATGGGACGGGGTGCGAATCATCGCCAGAGGCACGGAGGGAAGGCTGATTTCCCGCTCGGGCCGCGACGTCACGGCCACCTATCCAGAACTGGGCGACCTCGCCTCGATCGGCCCAGTCGTCCTCGACGGCGAGATCGTTGCCTTCGACTCCGATGGGCTGCCGTCGTTCGAGCTGCTGCAACAACGGATCAACGTTCGAGGACCACAAAGGGTCACCGACCTGGCCAGGACCATCCCCATCAACTATCTCGTATTCGATCTGCTCTTCGACGGCGGCCGGACGATCGGACTTCCGTGGCAGGCAAGGAGGGAACTCCTGGAACAAATCGTGCTTCCCGCCCCTGCCATTATCTCTTCGACTGTCGCCGGGGAGGGCGAAGCCTTGTTCGCGGCTAGCGCGTCACAAGGGCTCGAGGGAATAGTCGCCAAACGAAGGGCTGCCCTCTACCAGCCGGGGATGAGGTCGCCGGATTGGCGCAAGATCGTGCACATCCAGCGGACGAGGGCGGTCATAGGCGGATACACACCAGGCGAGGGGGAGAGACGCAACGGCTTTGGCGCGTTGTTGCTCGGCCAATGGGATGGCGATCTGCTCAGATTCTGTGGGGCCGTTGGCACCGGATTCGACCAATCGACAATGGCGGCGATCAGGTCGGCGCTCGACGAGATGACGATCCAAGGATCTCCGTTCCATCCCGAACCTCGAATTCCCAAGGATCATCGCTGGGTCAATCCACACCTGGTTGCCGAGGTTGCCTTCAAGCAATGGACATCCGCGGGTCGATTGAGGGCTCCGGCCTTCAAAGGCCTCAGCGACCGTCATCACGAGGAGGTCACCGTGCGCCGGGACGGACCCGCCGTCCAGTAGATTATTGTTGATTTATGATGGTTAACGTTGTATAGTGCCCGTATGCGGGCTACAGCGGTGCAAGAAGGATCACCAAGGGTGCGGGAGTGGTCCTTGCAAGCGACCCATGTCACCACCAACGATCAGCCGGGTTCCGTCCTGACAACCAAGGGTGAGAGCCGACGAAGCGGGCGATCGAGAATTGCAGCCGGTGCCCGGCTGGTCGCAATCACGCTGCTCGCAGCTGTCGCCCTTCGGCAACTGATCGCTCTGGCAGACGCACCTTGGATGGCCGCTCCATCCACGTGGGCGACCGCTGACCCCCTCGAGGCAATCGTGTTCGTCGTTTGGGTACTCGCCCTAGGCGCGGCGGCCTGGTTGCTGTTCAGCGTCATGCTCACATTGGTGGCGAGAGCAAGCGGATCCCAAACCCTCGAGACCGCCTCCCGTTGGACGACGATCCCTGCCATCCGTCGGTTGGCCGAACGAGTCACCGCCGTCTCCCTCGTCATATCAACCCTGGCCACGCCAAGCGCGGCCCTTGCCCAACAGACTCCTCCGATCCCGGTGATCGCTGTCGTAGAGTCCACCGAAGAACCTGTCGTGCCGCGGCCGGCGGTTATGAACCCCGAGCCACCGACGCTCGCCCCTTTGCCGCCCCTGCCGGCCCTGGTCGTCCGGCCGAACCTCACCGAGGCGCCGGGCCCATTCTCCCGGCCTGCTTTCGACGCGCCCGCACCGGTCGAAAAAGCCGCGACGGACACCCACGTGGTGGCGCCGGGTGAGAACCTCTGGATGATCAGCCACGACACCCTGCACACCAGACTTCGACGGGCTCCCTCTGACCAGGAGACAACCGCATACTGGATCGACCTGATAGACGCGAACCGACCGAACCTCCGATCCGGCGACCCGGACCTGATAGTCCCAGGCGAATCCATCGAACTTCCGGAGACCCCATGATGGATGTCATCACCGCCCCCGTCCCTGAACCAGAGCCCGAACCAGAGGCACATCTCAGCAGCCTCCCGACGCCGGTCCGAGCATCTGGCCTGCCAAGGCCATGGGCGTTTGCCGCCATCGGTCTGGCCTTCGTCCTCGGATTCACCGTTGGGGCGGTCGCCAGCCCCTGGCGATCCACCGAACCAGGACCTCCCAGCCTCCCAGAAACGCTCGAATGGATGTTCACCGCGTCGTTGACATATGCGGCGACAACTGAGGATGGAGCCGAGATTCCTCCGCCTGCCAACTCGGTCACGATACGAGAGGTCGAGGTTCTCGACCCGGTGAAGGGCCCCGTCCTCGCCATAGTCGAGCTCGACCACCTGACCTCCCGCGAGATCGTCGCCTACGAGATCACCACCAAGAGGACGGGGCGCTCTTGGAGCGTCGAGGCGATCCCCATCGCAGACCGGCGAAAGGGCGACGAAGACGGCTAGCGGAAACGGACCAGCAGACCCGGGATGTTTTGGAGCTATCCAGGCGGCCAGGAACAGCTCAACCCGAGCCCAGGAAGCTGAACCTCACCTGGCGGACCGGGTTGTCGACGTTTGTGTCGACAAGCACTATCGACTGCCAGGTGCCAAGAGCCAGTTGGCCGCCCAACACTGGGACCGTGAGGCTAGGGGACACAACGCCTGGCAGGACATGATCTCTGCCATGGCCAGGCGCACCGTGCCGATGGCGCCACCGATCGTCTCTGGGAAAGAGGGTTTCGAGATGAGCCATGAGATCGTCATCTGAACCGGCCCCCGTTTCGATCACCGCCAGGCCTGCCGTGGCATGGGGCACGAACACCGACAATAGGCCATCGCCCAGCTCTGACGCGAACGATGAGGCCTCTGAGGTCAAGTCGACTGCCGCCGACATGTTCCCGGTTGGGATTTCGACAATTTTCGTCAGCACCTCAGAGGTTCTCGCCCATGAAGATGTCCGAGACCGAACTCTCCATGAATATCGCCTGGAGTGCTTCGGCCACGATCGGGGCCACCGAGAGTGTTGTCAGCTTGTCGAACGTCTTTTCGGAGGGAACCGGCAACGTGTTGGTCACCAGCACCTCCTCGACAGGCGCGTTCTTCAGGCGATCTATTGCTTCGCCAGACAGTACGGGGTGGGTCGCGACAATGACCACGGACAATGCCCCCTTCTTCTTCAGAAGTCTGGCTGCGTTGCAGACAGTTCCTGCGGTGTCGATCATGTCGTCGACGATTACGACATGCCGGTTCTTGACCTGGCCGATCACCGTCAGTGCCTTGGACTCGTTGTGTTTCGTCGCCTCTCTTCGCTTGTGGATGAACGCAACGTAAGCGTCCAGATGGTTGGCGTACCGACCCGCACGCTTGACCCCGCCGGCATCTGGGGAGACCACAGTGACCGGCCCATCGAATCGCCCCCTGAGGTAATCGGTGAAAATCGGCAGAGCGGTCAAGTGGTCGAAGGGTTTGTCGACGAACCCCTGCACCTGGCCAGTGTGCAGATCGATGGAGACCAACCGGTCTGTTCCCGCGGCGATGAACAGATCACCCATGAGGCGGGCGGAAATCGGTTCCCTCGGCAAGGTCTTCTTATCTTGGCGGGCGTACCCAAAGTACGGGACGACTGCGGTTATCCGACGCGCAGATGCCCGCTTGAGAGCGTCGATCAGGATCAGCTGCTGCATGATGTGAAAGTTGATCTCAGGCGAATGGCTCTGCATTACGAAACAGTCTGCGCCTCTGACGCTGTCGACCGGCCTCGCATAGATCTCGGTATTCGCGAACTCGGACAGCTCGACCTTGCCGACCGCGACGCCGAGATGGTCGGCAACATCCCTCGCCAATTCAGGGTTGGCGGATCCGGAGAAGAGCATGAACTTTTTCCGGTTGACCAGCTCCACGGTCAGGCCGTCCTCGGTAGCGTCCTGGATAGTCTCAATCTGTGCTGACTCTTGGCCATCAATGGCACTCTAGCTCCTGTCGCCTCAGCCATCCGGTCGGCTAAGAAGTCGATCGGTCAGAGAGCGGATTTTCGGCTGCCTGCCTCCTGCGGGCTGCGTAACCGGCCACGTTTTCTTGGCGCGAACGTCCGATCCCGAGGGCGTCTTCTTCGACATCGTCCACGATGACCGAACCGGCTCCTGTCACCGCGTTCTTCCCGATTTCTACCGGAGCGACGAGCATGGTGTTCGATCCGACGAAGGCACCCTCGCCAATGACCGTCCTGAACTTGTCGTATCCGTCGTAATTGCAGGTGATCGTCCCTGCGCCAACATTCGCCCTGGCTCCGACGTCTGTGTCACCGATGTACGCGAGGTGGGGAACCTTGGCTTCAGGCCCGACAGTGGTGTTTTTGAGCTCTACGAAGGTGCCCGCCTTTGAGCCAGATTCGAGAACGGCTCCAGGACGCAACGAAGCAAAGGGTCCGACCTCGACCGTCTCGCCAACGTCGGCTCCCCTGAGCACCGAATACCAGACCTTTGAATTGGGACCGATGTTCGATCCTGCCGCAAACACGTCCGGCCCGATCTCCGCACCCGCACCAACCGAAGTCCCGTCTACGAGATGAACATTCGCCTGAATCCTGGCACCCGCCTCAATCGTTACGTCAGCATCCAGATAGACGCTGGTCGGGTCTTGCATCCACACGCCGGCCTGCATCGCCTCTGTGTTGATTCGCTGCCTGATGAGCTTGGCGGCGTCCGCCAGCTGATCTTGACTGTTGACCCCAGCCAACTCGGCCGCGTTGGTGCAATGTGCGGAAATCGAATGTCCTGCGACGCCGAGAATGGCCAGCACGTCCGTCAGATACAGCTCACCTTGGGCGTTGTCTGCCCGCACCTCTGTGAGGGCTTCGGCCAGCAGTTCCGCGTCGAATACGTAGACACCGCCGTTTATCTCGTCGACCTCGAGCTGGGCAGGCGTGGCGTCTTTGTGCTCGACGATCCCGGTGACGTGATCCCAACCATCTCGAAGGATGCGTCCGTAGCCGGTTGGATCTGGGACCTTGGCCGTGAGACAAGTCGCTGCCGAGCCAGTCCTACGGTGCGCGTCGAGGAGGTTGGCGAGAGTCTCAGAGGTGAGCAAGGGCGTGTCGCCTGGCAGAACCATGACGTGGTCGCCACTGGAAGGGGCCAGCGCGGCGAGTCCAACCTGAACGGCATGTCCCGTCCCGAGCTGGCGCTCCTGAAGGGCGCTGTGGATGCCGGGAGGCAGGATCGCTTGCACCCGGTCCGCGCCAGAACCTACGACCACCACTGTCTCAGAGACATCGACTCCTGAGAGCGCATCCAAGACCCAGTTGACCAGCGTCCTGCCGGCGACACTGCTGACCACCTTGGGATATGGCGACTTCATACGGGTACCTGCACCAGCGGCAAGAACGATGGCATTTATGGACATCAACGGCCTCCGAGAAGAATCGTTGGATTGGAAAAACGGCGGTGCGCCGTGACTCCGTTGTAGGAGATGCGATTGTTAGAAATACGACATACGTGACGATGTCCAGGGGCCGACATCGCGACCCCGAACGGTTTCGCCAACATGGTCGATTCGCTGGGGGAACAGGACTCGAACCCGTACTGACGGGTCCAAAACCCGCTGTGCTGCCAGTTACACCACCCCCCATTTCGGGCAGTCGAGGTTCGGCCCCCGACCGTGGCGGAAGAAAGTCTACAAGCGGTCATGGTCATCCTTGATCGTGCATTCAACTCAGCCACCAATCATGATCGCGCCATGATCGACAGGATCCGCGGCAAACGCCGACCTCGCCTCAGTTGGCACTACAGCCAATGCTTCGATCGCCTCTCGCTCATCCTCAAAGATTCCAAACAATGCCGGCCCGCTCCCCGACAATGCGACATCCCTGCCCCACCGGTCCGAGAGGTCGAGTCGCCAATCGGCCAGGAGAGGCTCGAGGGAAACGGCGGCCGGATACAGGTCGTTGACGAGTTCATGGCCCCGCAGAGAAGGTGGAATCGACCGCCTGGTCATGGCATGGCCTTGCGGCCCACCAAGCAGGTCCCAGCGCCGGTAGACGTTGGGCGTCGACAGTTCGAAGGGCGGAACAGCTACAACCACCCAGAAGTCATCGGACGGTGAATCTTTCGGGCTGAGCAGTTCCCCATAACCTTCGATGACCCTTGACCCTCCCTCCATCAGATACGGCACATCTGAGCCCACTTCTGGCGCCAGGTCGATCAGAGCGGAGCGGTCAAAACCCACGAGATCTGCATACGCGATGAGAGCTGCGGCGGCGTCCGATGAACCGCCACCAAGGCCGGCCGCGACAGGGATCCGTTTGGTCAGGGTGATCGCCACGGCTCTTGCCGATTCCGCATGGCTGCGGATCGTGCTGATTGCCTTCCAAACCAGGTTGTCACCATCAACACGAAGTTCCCCGCCGACTATCTCCAGATCGTCGTCGTCGGATTCCTCGAGAACCAGCACGTCCCACCAGCCGATAGTCTGCACCACGCTCCGCAGCGGGTGCATTCCGCTTGCGTCAGCCGCCCTGACCTGCAAGGAAAGGTTGATCTTGGCAGGAGCGTGAACGACCGTCATGGAGCCACCTCGGCGAGTTTCAAGTAATCCATAGGTGTCAATTCTTCGGCTCTGGCGGTTGGCAAGATACCGGCCTCGGCGAGCAGCGACTCGGGATCGGGCAGAACCGAACGCAGGGATGAACGCACCATCTTGCGGCGTTGTCCAAATGCCGCCTGGGCCAGGTCTGCAGCCCTCTGGTGATCTGGGCCGGTGCGATTCGAGCGTCTGATGGTCACTATCGCCGAATCGACGTTTGGGCGGGGCACGAATACCTGGGGCGGAACCGCGAAAGCGAAATGCGCATCACCAAAGAGGGCTGCAACGACAGAAGGCACCCCATAGTGAGGGGAGTTGGGAGAAGCAACAAGTCGATCGGCCACTTCCCTCTGCACCATCACAACAAATCCGACGATCTGAGGCACATGTCGCAAAGAGTCGAGGATGAGTGGTGTGCCGATGTTGTATGGAAGGTTGGCCACCAACCACCAGCGATCGTCAGATAGAACCTCGGCCAGCGACACCTTCGTAACGTCCTCGAAACGGACCACTGCCCGGTCACCTATCACCTCGGCCAGCAATGTCCGAAGCGAAACATCGACCTCGTAGGCAAGAACCTCATATCCATGCTCAACCAACTCCAATGTCAGGGTCCCGGTTCCAGAACCGATCTCAAGAATCCGGCTTCCCGTTGGGGCATCGATGAGCCCGACAATCTTGGACACGATGTTGGGGTCTGCCAAGAAGTTCTGACCGTACCTCTTGGAAGGTGAAACCCCGTGCCGTTCCAAGAGCTGGATCAGCTCGGTGCGGGTCTGCCTGCGGCTCACAGCGAGAACACCGCCTTCGCCTTGGCCGTGGTGGCGACGGCGACTTCTTCAACAGACATCCCCCATACAGCGGCCAGGGCTTCCCCGATCAGGCCGACCCTGGACGGCTCGTTGTCCTCCCCGCGGTGGGGAGGAGGGGAAAGGTATGGGGTGTCGGTCTCGACCATTGCGGCGCTCGGATCGATGACAGCCGCGCCTCTGCGCACGGTGTCTCCGGTTTCGAATGCCACCGGTCCGGCGAAGGAGAACGTCACCCCGAGTTCTGAAAACCGCTTCGACCACCTCGGCCCCCCTGTCCAGCAGTGCAGCACTACCCAAGGGCCCGCCCCTTGAGCCTCGAGGAGATCGTGGACTTCCGCGAAGGCGTCCCGACAGTGCACGATCAGTGGCTTGCCGACCGCAACGGCCAGCTGAATTTGTGAGCGGAAACTGTCAACCTGTGCGTCACGAGGGGACAAGGTGCGATAGAAGTCCAGACCAGTCTCCCCGATCGCGACCACGCAAGACTCGAGATCTGCGATGGCATCCCCCTCGACCGCCCAGCGGGAGGCCTCGTGGGGATGGAGGCCGACGGTTGGAAAGAGCCGACCGGGGTAGCGGGCCGCCAACTCGATCGCTGCCTCCGAACTCGCCAGATCAACGCCAGGCACGACGATGCGGACCACGTTTGGCGCCCGAAGGATCGAGGCATCCGGATTGCCGTCGGCCAGCTGTAGGTGACAATGCGTATCTATCCATTCGATCTCGCAGGGCTGCGGTTCGTGTGCATCGCTCATCCGGACCAGATTACCGAGCGGTGCCTGGTGCCAGACAGATCATGCTCCTAGTGTGGGCAGGGGCAGACCGAATGAAATCCCAATTGACGGACCGCTGGATACTTGACAGGCTCGTGGTAAATTTCCATATCTCAGGCTTCCAGGGCCCGTCGGGGGAATTCTCGAAATCAGTGAAGGATTGCCAACATGAAAACAGGCATGGCCCGCAAGATCGACGATCTGGGGCGGATCGTCATCCCAGCGGAGACTAGACGACTATTCAACATCCGCGAGGGCGACCACCTGGCCATCTCTATAGATGGAGACCGCATCGTTCTCAACAAACTCGAGGCCACAGTCTCGGTCGGAGAACGATCATTCGAAATCACCCGCGAAGCATGTTTCGAGTGGGAACACCGGCTTACCGAAACCATCGGCTCACGAGACCCGGCGGCCATCGAGGCAGAGATTCGCAAACGGCTCGGACTGTAGGCGCACCTACTCGGACTAACCGGGGGCCAAGCCGTCCCGATCTTTTAGCACCGCTTCGTACAACAATCGCCTGCGAAGGCCGAGCGAGGTGGCTACCGACCTCACCACCTCAGACAGCGGCTCTCCCGCGTCCACCCTCGCTGCCACCTCCTCTAGGGCGGCTGCCAACGAACCTGTCTCGTCTGGCGCCCCCGCCACAACCAAGGTGAACTCGCCACGAGGTTCCCTCGCTCGCCATTCTTCGGCGGCTCCTCCCAGGGTTCCGAACCAGACTTCCTCATGGAGTTTGGTCAGCTCTCTTGTCACGGTCACGGCTCGATCTTGTCCGAACCCGACGGCCATGGCGTCAACGTCTGCCACGAATCGACGTGGGGCGGAGAAGAAGATCATGGGGCGACGCTCGACCCTCAGATCTTCTATGGCTGTCCGCCTCTCCCCCGATTTGTGAGGCAGAAATCCTTCGAAGCAGAAGCGCTCTCCAACCAGGCCGGACAATGCCACCGCCGCAGTCACCGCACTCGGGCCTGGCACGACGATGAGCTTGGCTCCAACGGCCCTGGCGGCAGTAACAGCTGAGTAGCCGGGATCCGAGACACCTGGCATCCCGGCGTCCGTTATCAATGCGATGGTCTCGCCTGCTTCCAATCGCTCGGCCAGCTGCGACGACCTTGCCCTTTCGTTGCCAAGGAAATACGAAGAAACTGGAGTGCCAACCCCGAGGTGATTGAGCAATCGTTTCGCCCGCCTTGTGTCTTCGGCGAACACGAGGTCGGCTTCAGCCAGGGCCTCTGCCAACCTGGGAGAAGCATCGCCAAGGTTGCCGATGGGCGTCCCGCACAAGATCAGCTTGCCCATCAACGTGAGACTCCCGCAGGCGTTGGGTATGAATCGGCTGGAAGTATGCCAAGTTGACCAGCGGCTTGCAGTCCGTTCAGTGCGTTCGAGGCGACCACGAGCCGTACGGTAGACCCATCGCGATAGACGGCCGCGTAGCCTAGGCCCAACCATTCTTCGAGATCCTGGGAGTCGAGTCGCCTCTGCATACCCAGAGCCGAGTCCATGTAGGAAATCAGAGCCCCAGCCAACTCGCTCCCATCCCTTGGCGAGTCGGTTCGAATCTCGGCGAGAAAGACCACGTGGCCTCTGGTCGGGTCCCAAAAAGCCTCGAATCGGTCTGCTGCCCAACCCGCCGCGGCCTCATCTGCTCTGCCGCCATTTAGGAACTGGCCAAAAAGCGCCCGCCAACCGAGCTCGCCCCAAACCCCTGAGACTCGAGACTGATACCCAGGTAAACGGACATTGGGAGCTTCGATCTGCGGCGCCCGGTCCAGCTTCACATAGACCTCAGGGTTATAGACCTGGTCGGTCTCCCACGGAGGATTGGCAAACGCCTGGTCCAGCGCCTTGTTCCCACCTCTGCCAAAGAGGTCCAGGACAAAATCTCCGCCGGCTCCGTAAGGAAATCGTGCGACCGTTTGCACGAATCGCGGCGCATCACGAGATCCTTGATCAATCCGCCGGTTCGCCTCTTCGATGATGGAGGTGCGATCTTCTTGGTCCAGTTCTGCGAAAAAGAGCGTCTGCACCAGCACCGCCTCACCTTCGATCAGGCCGAGCAGAGCGCTCGGAAGGTCTGACAGTGATCCGGCCGTTTCCAGATATGCGGCGGCGGTCGCCGGGAAGTTCTGATGCATGAGGGCATGAGTCAACTCATGGATGAGCGCCCATCGCTCATATTGGCTGAGCACCGCGCCGGCAAGGGGGACTATCAACTCGCGGTACTGCGTGTTGTAGAACGGCCCGGCCTCTGAGGCATAGAAGTCCTCGTAGAAAGCTGCGAGATCGGTCCGCTTCGGAAACACGCCGAGTACGTCGAAAACCGCCGCGCCGATTTCCGGGTCGGCGATGCCAAGACCAAATCGGGGTGTGAGAGCCCTCAACCTGGCTGCCTCATCCGGCAACACGAACCGAACAACGGGCGTTTCCAGGAAACGATGACCGCGCAAACGTTCGGTAATTGCGATCAGGTCCTCTAGCTGGGCCAACACGGTTCCCCCTGGTCTGACCGTCGCCGGAATCAGCTCTTGCGGTCGCTCGGTCTGACCGCTCGCAGACGCAACCGAGCCACTTGCGTCTAAAGACCGCTCCGGTCCAAGGGCTATCGCGGCCGCCGTGGACGTCGGGCTTTCATCGGCGGAGGCGCCATCCCGGCGCGCAGTACATCCAGCTGCGACCAGGCCGACCAAAACCAAACTCGTGATGGCGCGAACACGCCGCGGTTGGAAGACGAGCAGACGGGCCATGGACGGTCAGGGTAACGGGGCGCCGTCAGATCAATCGATCCACATTCCAGATCGACCATTCACAGGCCGATACACACTGGGACTCGTTCGGAAGGTTCGGCAATGCTTCAAAAGATGCTCCGCAAGCTGCCACACGAACACAACTGGGAGACTCGCCGGATCGGTGCTGGGCTTCGCCACCAGGTCTGCAAGAAGTGTGGGGAAGTTTCTTTGATCCACGTGCCGAGGGGCGGGGCGAAAGATCACGCCGAGCGAGCCAAACGTCTCTGGCACCTCAGCGACTGAACGAGCGCCGGGCCAAGTGTTGGGAAGCGGCTCAGACGTAGGCGTCGATCTCTGCAAGCAGCGTCGTTTTGCGTTCATCACCGAGAAAAGACGCGTTGATCGAGTTGATCGCCAGCGTTTTCAGGTCGTTTTTGCCGAGCTCCAACGCAGCGGCGATGGCCACGTAGTTGTCCGCAATGTATCCGCCGAAATAGGAGGGATCATCGGAATTGACGGTGACGACAACTCCTCGATCCAGGTACTGCTTGAGATTGTGCTTGCGAAGATCCGGAAACACCTTCAGCCGCTGGTTTGAAATCGGGCACATGGTCAGGGCGATCTTCTCGGAAGCGAGCCTCTTAACAAGCGCGTCGTCTTGGTAGGCGTTCACTCCATGGTCGATACGTTCTGCGCCCAAGGCGTCGAGTGCGCCTCTGACATATTCGGCCGGCCCTTCCTCACCCGCATGAGCGACGAGCCTGAAGCCGGCTTCTTTCGCGGCTCGAAATGGCTCAATGAACAGCTCTGGGGGATTGCCGACCTCGGACGAGTCGAGCCCCACAGCAGAAATCAGATGGCGATACGGCATCGCAGCTTCCAGGACCTCGATCGCGGCCGAGGCCGGCAGGTGACGGAGAAAACAAAGGATCAACATGGAGCTGATCTCAGACTCCACCTCGCGCTGGGCCTTGGCCAATCCTTCGATGACAGTGCCGATGTCGATGCCCCGTTCCGTGTGGGTCTGGGGGTCGAAGAAGATCTCGGCATGCCGAACTCCGTCGGAAATCGCCCGCCGCAGGTAGGCGGCCATGAGATCGGAGAAGTCGCGTTCGGACACCAAAGCCTCGGCGCCGAGGTAATACAGGTCCAAAAAGGACTGCAGATCATCAAAATCGTACGCTGCCCGGGTTTCTTCGACCGTCGCGAATGGCAATCGGACTCCGTTGCGCGCCGCCATCTCAAACATCATTTCGGGCTCGAGTGTGCCCTCGATATGCACGTGGAGTTCCGCCTTGGCCAAGCCCTTCACGAACCCGTTCAGCTGTTCAGACATGGCCGAATCCTAGGAGGTTGGTCGTCCCGATTAGGTGGCGCGAGAGGCGGTTCTTCTCGCTCGACCGATCTGGACATCCAATCCGTTTGTCAAGAAACCATGGGTCGGGTCAGGGACCTCCTCTTCCATCGGACGTCACCGATCCGATGTTTGCGGCTTTGGCGAGGGAACATTGAAGGCGAAGACGAGACCGACCAGGGCGGCGCCGGCTGATACGACGAAGACGGAGGCGAACGTGCCACTCGCATCGCTCAGCCATCCGCCGAGTTGGGGTGCGAGAATCTGGCCGACGCCGAAACTCAAAGTGATGACTCCGAAGGCCGCGCCAAATGCGCTTTGTTCGAGGTGATCCGCCATATGGGCGGCGAGAGCAGTCGGTACCCCCGTGAAACACAATCCGAATGTCGCCGCCGCCAGCAGCGGCCACGGCTGACTGTTGACGAGCGCCACCAGGATTGCTCCCGCCATCCCGACGAAGCCGACCTGCATCGCCAGACTGCGACCGAAGCGGTCAGAGAACGGACCGAATATGGGCCCTCCGAAGATGCTCGCTACTCCCAGAACAGAGAAAGCCAGCGCCGCCGTTTCGGCGGAAAAACCTGCGTCTTCTTGCAGTCTCGCAACCAAGAAGTTGACGAAGAGTGAGATAGAGAGGCCGTAGGCGCCATAGGCGGCGACCAACGGAATCCACCCTGGAACTGTACGGATCGCGTCGAGGGACGGACGACTGGCTGACGCGCCTGTCTTGTGTCTGAGCATCAGGAAGGCCGCGACGAGAACCAATACCCCGAACAGGGCCTCTGTCCGATATATGTTGCGCCAGCCGGTGTCGATCTGGTTACGGACGAGAAGACCGGTCACCACCAGACCGACTCCGAGACCGCTGCCCACCAGGCCGATGGCCAGACCCCTTCTTGCGGGTCCGGCCGTCGCCGCCAAGACGCCAGGAGCAGGAATCCAGATGAAAGCTCCAGCCAACCCGGTGATCAGCATCCCGACGAACAGGACGCCCAGATTCGGCGACCACCAGAGCAGCCCCAAACCGCCGACCGAGGCAATCAGCCCACCTTTGATCATCACGATCAAGGCGGTCCTGGTTGCCAACCAAGCAACGGCGGCAGAGCCGAAAAGGTAGGCGATGAGATTCACGGTGCCGAACGAGCCCGCCAGGGTGTACGAGATATTGAAATCATCTTGCAGGTCCGGCAATACAACCGCGTAGGTAAAGCGTCCGAACGATTGGGCAACCATCACGGCAAGCGGAACCACCAGAAACGCCATCCACTGGGTACGCCTGCGAGACCGGCTCGCCTGACCATCCACTCAGAAACCCGAGACGGTCAGAGCAGCGAGATGCCGGCCGATCGCGAGTGATGATGTTGCGCCAGGGGAAGGGGCGTTCAGAACATGCACGATCCCATTGTGGTCCTCGATCGCGAAGTCCTGGAGCAGGGTGCCCCCTGAATCGACGGCTTGGGCACGAACGCCGGCCCGGAAGTCACCGAGGTGGTGGGGTTCGAGCGCGGGCAACAAGCGTCTTGCGTCGGCCACGAAGGCACTGACGGAGAGCGACCTCCGTTGTTCGCCCAAGCCCGTCCGCCAGTACCGTCTCGCCAAACGCCAGAAGCCTCCCTGCATCAACGTGTCAGCCATGTCGACCGGGCGGAACGAGGACCGCGAATAGCCCTCCCTGGCAAGGGAGAGCACTGCGTTGGGCCCCACCTCTACCCCTCCGTGAATCATTTTCGTAAAGTGGATCCCTAGGAAAGGAAGGTTTGGGTTTGGAACCGGGTAGATGAGGCCCCTTACCAGCGACCTCGCTTCTGGCAACAGGCTCCGGTACTCACCCCGAAACGGAACGATTCGGACCTTAGGATCGTGTCCAGCCATTTCCGCGATCCTGTCCACCTGCAACCCGGCCGCGTTGACGAGCCTTCTGGTCGACAACTCGAGCCCGGCTTCGGTCCGAACCTCGGTGAGTCGGTGAGCTCTCCGCTACGGCATATCGACATCACCTTCGAACCGACCAGGACAGTGCCGCCTCCCGATTCGATTTGGCCCGCCAGGGCGGAGGCGACCTGCCCAAAGCTGACAATGGAGGTACCAGGCACCCAAAGGGCGGCGACGCCGGTGGCGTGTGGCTCGTGATCGGCTATGCCGCTCGGGCCGATCCGTTCTGTCTCGATCCAGTTGGCCGATGCACTCCCCTCTAGATCC
>QIDH01000010.1 GCA_003229305.1 Acidimicrobiia bacterium
GCCACCGCACCCTTGTCCTGACCGCCGGCTACACCGGGGCACGGTTCGGGGAACTCGCCGCCCTCCAACCCCGAGACCTCGACCTCGGGCGGCGCCGGGTCGCGATCACCCGCTCACTCGCCGAGGTCCGCGGCGTCATCACCGAAACGGAACCCACGACATCGGCGTCGAAACGTACGATCACCCTCCCCCAGGCTGTCGTCGACGACCTCGCCGCCCACCTCGACCACCACGGCACCGGACGCACTGACCGGGTCTTCACCGCACCCCAAGGAGGCCCGCTCCGACGCCGTGGCTTCCGGCAGCGATTCTGGCTCCCCGCCGTGGCGGCATCCGTCGGACAACCCATGCGGTTTCATAACCTGAGACATACCCACGCTGCTCTGCTGATCGCCGCGAACACGCACCCGAAGCTGCTGCAGGCACGACTAGGCCACACGTCGATCAAGACCACGTTGGACATATAGGGCACCTCTATGAACCCCTCGAAGAAGTCGCCGCCGACCCCCTCGAGCAGATCATCGCCGACGCGATCGCGCACAGAACGAGCGCGGAACGAGGACTAGAGATGTAGAGCGACGAGGCCGAAATAACGAGCAGCCCTTACGAGGCAAGGGCTGCTGATCGGTGGAGTTGAGGGGATTTGAAGCCCTGGCCCCTACGTTGCGAACGTAGACCGCGTGTATCCGTTCCAGACTTTGCTCACGGCAGACGAAAGTGGGCTAGACGTCGACTCCAAAGCACAGGCCGGCCAGGTACGGTCCGTTTCAGCGGAAAGGCTCAGGCCTGCGAAACGGATCGTTGAGAGGCTTCCTGATGCTTGACATAGACGAAGCCCTCCGAAGCCATCTCGCCCTTTGAGCGAAGGGCTCTTCGCCACAAACGTGGGGGGAGGGCCGTAGTGGCTCTCCCCCCTCAACGCACTCACAAAGGTGAGTAGACGCGCTATTCGATTCCGTCTTCGAAGGCGTCTTCGAATGAGACCATCTTGCGGCCGCTGTCCTGGTTTCCACCACGGTCGCGGCTGCCGCCCCGATCACGATTTCCACCGCCATTTCGGCCACGGCCCCCACCATCACGATTTCCACCGCGGTCACGGTTGCCATCTCGACCACCACGATCACGACTGCCATCACGATCACGATTGCCATCACGATCACGACTCCCATCACGATCACGATTGCCATCACGATCACGACTCCCATCACGATCACGATTGCCGCCGCGATCACGACTACCGCCGCGGTCACGATCTCGACCACCACGATCACGACTTTCTCCACGATCACGATCCCGACCACCACGATCACGACTTTCTCCACGATCACGATCCCGACCACCACGATCGCCACCGCCTCCGCGGTCGTCTTCGCGGGGAGCGCCGACGTTGGCGCCCTCCTTGGGCTCGATCTCGCCCACCAGGTCAAGGCTGACCTTGCCGTTGCGATCGATCTCGCCGACGACCACCTTGATCTCGTCACCGTCGTCGAGGTAGTCCTCGACCCGGTTGACCCGGCGGTTGGCGTCCATCTTGGAGATGTGCAGCAGTCCGTCACGGCCAGGCAGGATGTTGATGAATGCACCGAACTTGGTGATCCCGACAACCGTGCCCTCGTATTCCTTGCCGAGCTCGGCCTCGGGCGGGAACGCAATCTCGAGCACCCTGGTCTTGGCATGCTCGAGCTGTTCGCCGGATTCCGAGCCGATCAGCACCGTTCCGTCCTCTTGGATCTCCAGCGTGGCGCCGGTCTCTTCCTCGAGTTCGCGGATGACCTTGCCCTTCGGGCCGATGATCTCGCCGATCTTGTCCTTGGGGATCTGAACGGCTTCCAGTCGCGGCGCGTACTTGTTGAGCTCGGTCCGCGGTTCGGCAATGGTGTCGGCCATCACCTCGAGGATCTTCAGCCTGGCGTCTCTCGCCTGGCTGAGAGCACCGGTCAGCACCTCTGACGGAAGACCCTGAATCTTCATGTCGAGCTGCATGGCAGTGATCACATCCGCAGTTCCAGCCACCTTGAAGTCCATGTCACCGAGCGCATCCTCTGCGCCGAGAATGTCAGTGAGCGTCACGTACTCGCCGTCCTGGGCGATGACACCCATTGCGATGCCGGCCACCGGAGCGATGATCGGCACTGCTGCGTCCATCAACGAAAGCGTCGAGGCACAAACCGAAGCCATCGAAGACGACCCATTCGACGCCAGCACCTCTGAGACGAGCCGCAGGGCGTAGTTGAAGTCGTCGCCAAGCGGCACGACCACTCTCACGGCCTTTTCGGCAAGAGCGCCGTGACCAATCTCGCGCCGCTTTGGGCCACGCATGAATCCGGCCTCACCCGTCGAGAACGGCGGGAAGTTGTAGTGGTGCATGTACCGCTTGGACTCTTCGTTCGAGATGGTGTCGAGCATCTGCTCCATGCGGGGCATGCCCATCGTCGTCACGTTGAGAACCTGGGTCTCACCCCGCTTGAACAGCGCAGAACCGTGAGCTCTTGCGATAACGCCGACCTCCGCGGTGATCTCGCGGATGTCGGTGGCCGAGCGACCGTCGAGACGGATTCCCTCATTGACCACCCGAGCCCGCATCGCTTTCTTCATCAAAGCCCGGAACGCTTTGGATGCCATCGACAACTCGTTGGCTTCTGCTTCGCCGTACGCCTCGAGCATTGCGTCCTTGGCGGCGCTCTCGGCCTTGCCACGCTCCGTTTTGTCGGCAATCACGATGATCTCGCCGATCGAATCGCCGGTCAGTCCTGCGACCTTTTCATACACATCGTCCGTGTAGTCGATGTTCACCGGATATTCGCTGAGCGGTTTGCCGACCTGGCCTTTGAGGTCGTTCTGGAGGTCGACCAGTTGGCCGATGTAGGCCTTGGCTTCCTCCAACCCACGGGCGACGCTGTCCTCGTCAGAGGCCGGGGCGCCTTCGCCGATGAGCTCCATTGCCTTTTCCGTGGAGCCGGCCTCGACCATGACGATGTCGACATCGCCATCTTCATTACGCATCCCGGCCACGACGAGATCGAACACACTGTCCTCGAGCTCCTGGAAGGTCGGCATCGGCACCCAATCACCATCGAGCAGAGCGAGACGTACCGCCCCGATCGGACCCTCGAACGGAAGGTCGCTGATGCTCAGCGCCGCAGAGGCGCCGTTGAGCGAAATCACGTCGTATGGGTTCTCGCCGTCGACGGCGAGAATCGTGGCGACGACGTGGGTGTCGTTCAGGTACCCGGTCGTGAAGTTGGGACGAAGGGGGCGGTCGATGAGGCGGGCCGTGAGGATCGCCCTCTCTGTCGCCCGACCTTCCCTGCGGAAGAACGACCCGGGAATTTTCCCTGCGGCATACATGCGCTCTTCCACGTCAATGGTCAGCGGGAAAAAGTTGGCACCCTCCCGTGGCTTGGCGTTGTTGCTGGCCGTCACCAGGGCTTCTGTCTCACCCATCGAAATACGGACGGCTCCGTTGGCTAATCCGGCCATTGTGCCGGAACTGATTACGACCTCTTTTTCACCTATGAGGCCTCGAACCGTGGTCTCTGCCACGTGCTCTCCTATCTGAGAAGGGGGACGGCGAGGCCAATTCTCAGTGGTCATGGCTCCTGAACAGAAGCAATGGCAACTGACAACTGACTTCGTTGCCTGTCCCCTCGGTTGTTTACCAGCGAATCTCGCCGGTCTGTGCCCTCAAATGGCACGCCGAAATGTTTCGTGCGCCAGACAAGGGGGATGTCCTGCCAGGTGGCAGAACGAGAGAAGCCGACCCGAGGGCCACCTTCTCAAAACTTCAGCGTCGCAGACCCAACTTGGCGATGAGGCTGCGGTAACGCCCTACGTCCTTACGGTTTAGGTAGTTCAGTAGGCGCCGACGTTGGCCGACCATCATCAGCAACCCGCGGCGACTGTGATGATCGTGTTTGTGCTCGCGGAGATGATCCGTGAGGTGATTGATCCGTTCACTGAGCAGGGCCACCTGGACTTCAGGGGACCCTGTGTCGCTGTCGTGCTGACCGTACTCTGTGATGATCTCTTGTGTGGTTTTCATCGCATGCCAAAGAGGTGGATGGAACTTTCGGGGTGTGGCGAAGTGTAACAGGATCCCTGACCGGTCCAATTCGCTTCGACATGAACTGTGTTGACCACGCCTCAGACCGATTCCGCGATAATCATCGTGGCTGCTTCTACGTCTGCGTGGATCTGGGCCACCAGTTGATCCACCCCGTCGAACTTGATCTCGTCCCGAATCCGGTCGATCAGCATGACCGAGATGACCTCGCCGTAGATGTCCGCATCGAAGTCCAGCAGGTGAGCTTCGACAACTGTCACTTCGCCACCAAAAGTCGGCCTGGTTCCTATGTTGACGACTGCGTCGTGTAACCCGAGCAGAGTCGCAACGCTGGCGGCAAACACGCCGTGCGCGGGAATCACCAAGCCGGGGTCAGGGGTAAGGTTGGCAGTCGGGAACCCGATGTTTCTTCCGCGACGGTCTCCCTCGATTACTTCACCACGAATCTGGAACGGTCGGCCGAGCAGCTCGCCGGCCGCGGAGACATCACCCTCGCTCACCAGACGACGGATGTTGGTTGATGAGATCGGTCCGACGCCCTCTTCCAGTAGGTCCACATCTTCGACCTCGAAGCCATAGCCGAGTCCGGCCTTGCCAAGCGTGAATACATCCCCCGCCCGATATCTTCCGTACCGAAAGTCCGCACCGACCACGACCAACGCGGCGTTGCAGGCTCCGACGAGGACCTTGCTCACAAAGGCCTCTGGCGAAGATGACCTAACCATCTCAAATGGCAGCACGCCCACGATGTCGATTCCAAGCGACTCGAAAACTTCGATCCGCTGTTCGACGGTGGTGAGCAGTTTGGGGGCCCTCGATGGAGCCACGACCGAGAGCGGGTGAACGTCGAACGTCAGCGCAATCCGATCCAGACCCAGCTCACTGGCCCGTACCTCCACATCGGCCAATACGGCCTGGTGCCCACGGTGCACGCCGTCGAACACCCCTACTGCGATTGCCGATCCGGCATCAGGGGACGGACCCCAAACCTCCGGATCGCCACGCCAAATCTTCATCCGATGACGACCTCCGGTCGCGCCATATCGCCGCTCGTACGGTAGACGGCGACCAGTCGGCCTTCGTCCATGACCCGAAACGGGCCTCCGCGCGCAGGATCGGGTATCAGCGATCCGGAAAACGGAACACCGTGCGAAACGCTTTCGGCCGTTTCTGCATCGACCGCGACAGACGGCAGATTCGCCAAGACGTCTGCTGCGCTCAGAAGGTGGGAATCGAGCGTGTTGGCCACGCCAGCAGCCTCCAAAACGTCAAGGGTAGGAGCGGAGTCCACAAACAAGCCACCGTTGGCAGTCCGCCGCAGCGCTGTCAGATGGGCCCTTCCACCGAGCGCAACCGCCAGGTCATCCGCAAGCGTGCGAACGTAAGTACCGCTCCCGCAGGTGACTTCGAAACTGAGTTCAGGGTACGGACCGGGTACGAATTCGATGATCTCGAGCGAGTAGATGCTCACAGGCCGAGGCGGCCGATCAACTTCGGTTCCCTCCCTGGCCAGGTCATAGAGCCGGCGACCGTCGACTTGCAACGCTGACACCATGGGAGGGACCTGCATTATCTCGCCGACAAACTGCGGAATGACGCCTGCTACGTCTTCGACGCTTACATCCATCGGTACCCGGCTCACAATCGAACCGTCGGCGTCCAGGGAATCCGTCGCCACCCCGAACTGGGCCGTCGCCACGTACGTCTTCGGTTGGGCCTGCACATAACGCAACAGCCGGGTCGCTCTACCGAGGCCGAGGACCACGAGTCCCGTTGCCATCGGGTCCAGCGTTCCAGCGTGGCCGATCTTTTTCATCTTGAACAGCGACCTGGCCTTGGCGACTACGTCGTGGGAGGTCCACCCCCCCGCTTTGTCGACGGCTACGAACCCTACGTCGATCACTGGAGCAGATCCCTGACAGACTCGACCGCCTGGTCGGCGGTACCCGCGAATGTGAAACCTGAGGCATTGTGGTGGCCGCCGCCACCGAATCGGCCGGCTATTGCGGCCACGTCGACACGGCCGCGGGAACGAAGGCTCACCTTCCAGGTTTCGTTGGCAGACTCACCCTCGGGAGCCTGTTTGATGAGAGCGGCCACGTCCGCCTCCTTGGCGATCCGCACGGCGTCGATCAGGGGGTCGATGTCCGACATCTCGAGGTCGTGTCTCGATAGGTCTGCTTGGCTGACCGTCGCCCACACGAAACTTCTTTCGACGTCTAAAACAGCCCTGGCCAGCACCTCACCTGATAGCGCCAAGTAGGCGAACGGCACACTCTCGTACACTCGCTGACCTATCAACTCCGGCCTGGCGCCTGCGGCCACGAGCTCGGCCGCCACCCTGAACACCTCTGGGGTGGTGTTGGAGTATTGAAAGCGTCCGGTATCGGTCACAAGTCCGGTCAGGAGACAGGTTGCAGTCGGTCCATCGAGCGCCCAACCCAACTCTTCCAGGAGATAGAAACAGAGCTGAGCTGCTGCGGCCGCGGCCGGCATATTGACGTTGATGTCGCCAAAACCTGTCGTTGACACGTGATGATCGATCATCACTACCGATCCGGCGAGAGCCGCTATCTCGGCAACCTCGCCGATTCGATCCAGGTCTCCAACATCGAAACTCACTAGAAGGTCAGGACGCGTCGGGGCATCGGCCGGCGCCACAACCACTTCGATCGGCAGGAAATCGAAGGCGGCGATTCCGTTTTGGTCTCCGCCGTATGTAGCGACGGCGGTCTTGCCATGCAGCCTGGCGGCATGGGCGAGAGCGACCGATGAACCCAACGCGTCTCCGTCGGGGCCGATGTGGCCGGTCGTGACGAGAATCTCGGCCGCCATCACCGATTCGG
The DNA here is from genome assembly GCA_003229305.1 of Acidimicrobiia bacterium. Taxonomy (GTDB): domain Bacteria; phylum Actinomycetota; class Acidimicrobiia; order Spongiisociales; family Spongiisociaceae; genus SZUA-232. The sequence continues at coordinate 6,910 of QIDH01000010.1, forward strand.
CGGCGGCGCTCAGACCCTTTCTGATTTCACTCGGGATCGGTGACGTCGCCATCACGCTCCTTTTCCAGGCCGGCCAGGATGCTGCTGATCTTCAATCCGGTGGCGATCGAGGGATCCACCTTGAAATACAGTTCGGGCAAGTATTTGATACGAACAGACTCACCGATCGCCGTTTTGATACGCGGTGAAGCCGATTCCAGAGCCGCAGCGGTCTCCTTGATTTCATCGTCATCGCCGAGGACCGAGTAGAACACCGTCGCAGCACGCAAATCAGGGGCGGTGTCCACGTCGGTGATGGTCATGAAGCCGATCCGCGGATCCTTCAGCGCTGCGCACTCGTCAGCGATGACTTCGCGCAGGATCTGATTGACTCGCCGCATGCGTGAACCCCGGCTCATCTCAAATCCTCCTGGTACACGATGCCAACCGAAAGCACCTCTACGGAATCTGCGTAGTCATCAAGGTACCTACGTATCGTATGAATGAGCCGCTCCAACTGGTGCGCTTCTGAGGCCACGATGGCTACGCCGATCTGGGAACGTTGCCAGAGATCCTGGTGGTCGGTTTCCGCGAACCCGACCGGAAACTTCTTGCGGACCGCCGCCCCAAGTGCCTTGAGGATATGGCGCTTCGTTTTGAGCGAATGCACATCTCGTAGACGTAGCTCGATTTCGAGGGCGGCCGCGTGCATCAGATCAAGTGGCTGCGACCTCGTCGATCTGGTAGGCCTCGATGACGTCGCCTTCCTTCACATCGTTGAAATTGGCGAGTCCAATACCGCACTCGAAACCCGCCGCAACGTCACGGACGTCTTCCTTGAAACGCCTGAGAGAGTCGACGGACCCATCGTAGATCACGATTCCGTCGCGTACCAGACGAGCCTTGGAACCCCGCACGATCTTGCCATCTGTAACGAAACAGCCGGCAACCGTACCGATACGGGGAACCTTGAACAGGGCCCGCACCTCGGCGTTGCCCAGTACAACCTCGACCTCTTCGGGTGCAAGGCGACCGACAAGGAGTTGCTCGATCTCTTCGAGCAACTCATAGATGATCGAGTATGTGCGAATCTCGATCCCCTTGATTTCGGCGGACTTGCGGGAGTTTGCGTCCGGGCGAACGTTGAAGCCGATCACTATCGACTCGGTGGCGTCCGCCAGCGTGACGTCGTTTTCGTTGATCCCACCGACCGCCTGGTGGACGATCCTGACCCGACCGCCCTCTCTGGCGATCTTGGAAACGGAATCTCTGATGGCTTCAACGGAGCCCTGGGTGTCCGCCTTGAGGACCAGCCGCAGTTCGGCCTGGTCCTGGGATCGCAGCGATTCGAGAAGCTGTGACAGGCGTTCGCGAGCCGTCGGGACAACCAGGTTCTGAGACCGAAGCTCTGTCACCTTTTCGGCGGCCATCGCCCTGGCCTGTTTGTCGTTCTTCATGACTTCGAAGAGGTCACCGGACGTCGGGACTTCAGACCATCCCATGATCTCAACCGGGGTCGAAGGACCTGCGGCCTTGAGGCGGTTGCCGTTTTCGTCGGTCATGGCCCGCACCCGACCAGAGACGTGACCGGCTACCAGTGAATCACCCTGCCGTAGGGTGCCTCGCTGGATGACCACGGTGGCCAGCGGTCCTCGACCTTTGTCGAGTTCGGCCTCGACCACGACCCCGGAGGCAGCCGGCTTCGGATTCGCTTTGAAGTCTTCGACCTGGGCGACGAGGTCGATCATCTCCAACAATGTGTCGAGCCCCTCTCGCTTGATGGCGGAAAGTTCGACTGCGATCACGTCGCCACCGAGGTCCTCTGTGACCAACTCGTGTTCGGTGAGCTGCGCCCTCACCCGATTGGGGTTGGCGCCCTCGACGTCCATCTTGTTGATCGCAACGATGATCGTGACTCCGGCGGCCTTGGCATGGCTGATTGCCTCGGCGGTCTGGGGCATGATTCCGTCGTCTGCCGCGACCACCAATACGACTATGTCGGTGACCTCGGCACCTCGAACTCTCATGGCGGTGAAGGCCTCGTGACCAGGGGTGTCCACGAAGGTGATCTTGCGTCCCTCGATCTCCGTCTGGTACGCACCGATGTGCTGGGTGATGCCACCGGCCTCACCTTCGACAACGCTCGTATTGCGCAACGCGTCCAATAACGTGGTCTTTCCGTGGTCTACGTGTCCCATGACAGTGACGACCGGCGGTCTAGAGGCGAGGTCCGCCTCGGCGTCGTCGAAGACCCGCTTCTTGCGGACTACCGGACCCTCTGGCTCCTTTTCCGGAACGCCTTCCGGGAATTGAACGTCGAACAGGAATCCGAAGTGATCGCCAAGAGGTTCTAGCGCCTCGGTCGGGATCGGCGACACGGCCGCCGACATGTGACCCATCCCGAGCAGCGTTCTAATGATCTCACCGAGCGGTCGCCTGATGATCCTGGCGAGTTCCTGGGGGGTTACCCCATCATCGATTTCGACGAGTTCCAGCTCGTCTTCTCCGTCCGCTGCCGCGCCTTGCGAGGCCTTGTCTTCCGAGGCGGGTTTTCCTTCGACTGGCGGCTTGGTCTCAGCCTCCGGCTCAGGCGAGGCATCCGGCTCTGGGTCAGGGTCTGGCTCGACCTCTGGCTCCGCTTCGGCCTTGGCCTCGGCCTTCGGTTTGGTCGCAGCCTTCGTTTCGGTCTTCGGTTCGGTCGCGCCCTTGGGTTTCTGCGCGGGCTTCTTTTTGTCTGCAGTCTTGGTGTCGGATGCCTTCTTGCCTCCACCGACAAGAGCAGCTCGAAGCGAGGTCGAGTCGGCTTCGTCGAGACTCGAAGATGCGGTTTTTACGGCCAAGCCCAATTCCTGGGCGCGGGCTACCACCTCTTTCGATTCGAGGCCCAGCTCTTTGGCTAATTCGTAGATTCGAGTTTTTGCCACTACTCGGTCTCGTCCTCGTCGTTGGTCTCTGCACCGTCCTCGGAAGAACCCTCGATCGGGTCGTCATCTGACGTATCTTCTGGCTCGGCCTGTGCCGTATCGCCTACGGCCTCTCCGTCTTCTGTATCTGCGGCGGCGCCATCATCCTCGTTCTCGCCATCGTCCTGGCTCTCATCGGCTTTGGATTCCGGGGCCTCGCCGTCCACTGCGGCCTCGGGTTCGACACCATCCTCCGCTCCGGTCGTGGCCTCTGCGTTGGCTGCCTCCTCGCCGTCCACTGCGGCTGGCTCTGGCTCTGGCTCTGGCTCTGGCTCTGGCGGTTTGTCCGATCGGATGTCGATCCGGTAGCCGGTGAGGCGAGCCGCCAGCCTGGCATTCTGACCTTCCTTGCCTATCGCCAGCGAGAGCTGGTGATCGCTTACGATGACGACTGCCGCCTCGCCGTCATCGTCGATCTGAACCTCACGAACCTTGGCCGGCCCGAGCGCTTCTGCGATGAACTGATGCACGTCCTCTCGCCACTGCACCACATCGACCTTCTCACCACGCAACTCGTTGACCACCTGGCGGACCCGCGAGCCTCTCGCCCCAACGCATGCACCCTTCGGGTCAACATTTGGGTCGTTGGATGACACCGCGATTTTGGTCCGGTGACCAGGTTCCCTGGCGATGGCTCTGATCTCAACGGTGCCATCGAGCAATTCGGGAACCTCTAGTTCCATGAGGCGGCGCACAAAATCGGGGTGCGAACGGGACACCACGATCTGAGGACCCTTCGATTCGCTCCTGATCTCCAGGATCAACGCCTTGACCCTGGTTCCGCGCTCGAGGCGCTCGTATGGAATGCGTTCGGAGCCAGGCATCATGGCCTCGGCGTTGCCAAGATCGAGGATCGTGAAGCGGTTGTCATGGCTCTGCGCCATGCCGGTAACGAGGTCTCCCTCGCGACCCTCATACAACTCGAATACCTGCTCACGCTTGGCCTCACGAAGTCGCTGGAAAATGACCTGTTTGGCAGTCTGAGCGGCGATTCGACCGAAGTCGGTCGGCGTGTCTTCCCACTCGCGAACTACGTTGCCGTCTTCGTCTAATTCCTGGGCGTAGACGAATATGTCGCCTTCGTCTGCATCGATCGTGACCCTGGCCTCTTCGGCCGCCCCAGGGCTCCGCTTGTAGGCGGAGACGAGCGCGTTTGCGAGGGCATCCAGGATCGTCTCGACCGGGATACCTCGTTCGCGCTCGAGCATCTCGAGCGCCTCCATGACTTGAAAATCAATCTTCATTCTCTACCCCGAATTCTTACCGGGCTTGGGCGAAGGAACCCACACGAACACCGTGCGTGCCTTCGCCACCTCGTCGTAGCGGATCGTCCGCCGCCAGCTCTCGCCTTCGACGACAAATCCCTCTTCGGTCGTCGCCACCACCTCGCCCTTATGGCTGGTGGCTCCGTCCACTTCGCTGACAGTTTTCACCGAAACCGTCCTGCCGATCGACTTGGCAAAATGCGATGGACGTCGGAGCTTTCGTTCCAAACCCGGAGATGTCACCTCCAGGGAGTACGACCCCTCGAACGGGTCGTCCTCGTCCAACATACGGGCCATTCCCCTCGACAGCCTCGCCAGCCTGCCGACGTCGACAGACGACTCGCCGTCGACGGTCACCCGGATGACCTTGCCCTTGCCACCACCGGTGACCTCAAGGTCATCCAGCTCCAAGGATTCGGCACCGAGGTATTCCTCGAACCGGGCCCAGAGATTTTCCGAGTTGGTCGCCATGTTGCCGACCTCCATCGCCGTGGCGTGCACGTCTGCCGATCAGATTGTCAATATTCGTGCTCTGGCTTTTCCTGTCTCGTCCGGTGCCGTTCAGCACGCGAACGAGCGACAACGCTGCTTCCTCTGCCGGTCCCCCGGCTCGCCATCCTCGCCTGCAAAACAGACCCCAGACAGCAAAAAAGTGGGCTACCGCCCACTTCGGAAACGAAGCGTCGTTGTCGTATTGCCACTATACCAGGGACCCAACTGCCAGGACCGCCCGCAACCGCTAGGGGGCGGGCTCGATCAACGGGCCGCGATCACCCGCCCGGCGATCTCCTCGGCGGCCTGGCCGATAGTCAGCTCTGACGCCTCGCCGGTTCCGCGTTCCAGCACCTCCACGATGCCGTTTTCGAGGCCGCGAGGGCCGATGGTCAATCGGTATGGGATGCCGATCAGCTCGGCGTCTTTGAACTTGACCCCAGGTCGCTCATCACGATCGTCGAGGATCACATCGATGCCCATGCTGCCCAGGTCCTCATAGAGGCGTTCAGCGGTCACTCTGGATTCTTCGTCGTTGGGGCGGATGACCGTGATGACGACTTCGTATGGGGCGAGCGAAACCGGCCACTTCAGGCCGGACTCGTCGTAGTAGGCCTCGGCGACGGCTGCCATCGATCGCCCCACGCCGATGCCGTAGCTGCCCATCACGATCGGGCGCTCGGTGCCATCGGCGTCGAGAACGAATGCTCCGAGACTCTCCGAATACCGGGTGCCGAGTTTGAAGATATGACCGATCTCGATCGCATTGTCGAGGCTCAAGGTCCCGTCGCAGTTCGGACAGGCGTCTCCCCCTTTTACCGCCCGCACATCCAGCCATCGACCGACAGTGATATCTCTGGCCACATCGACACCTCTTAGGTGCCAATCGTCTTCGTTGGCACCGGTGACCATGTTGGTCCTGCCCTCCAGCGCCGGGTCGACGATGGTCGGCACGTCGACGCCGACCGCCCCAAGGCTGCCAGGGTGAGCGCCGAGTTCCTCGACGATCTCGTCTTCATCGGCCGGGCGAATGTCTTGGCCGCCCGTTCCGTCTGCCAGCTTCTGTTCTTGGAGCTCGTGGTCGCCCCTCAGGAGAATGAGCGTCAGACGCCCATCGATTACATAGACCAGGCTCTTGATCTGTCGCTCGGCCGAAGCGAATTCCCCAACCTCGACCAATGCTTTGATCGTGCGAATCCCAGGAGTCGCAAAACGTTGCGGCTCGCCATCCCATGGTTCGTCTGCGATGGTCTCGACAGTTGAAGTGGCCCGTTCGATGTTGGCTGCGTAGTCGCAGCTCGTACACACCGCGATCAAGTCCTCCCCCGCCTCGGCCCTCACCATGAATTCGACTGACTCACTGCCGCCCATCGCTCCTGAACTCGCCTCGACAGGGACGGTGTCCAAACCAAAACGCGAAAATATTCGCGTGTAGGCCCCCCGGTGCCGCTCAAACTGTACGTCGAGCCCGGCCTGGTCGATGTCGAACGTGTAGGAATCCTTCATGATGAACTCCCGCACCCTCAGCAGCCCCGACTTGGGTCTCGCCTCGTCTCGAAACTTGGTCTGAAGGTGGTACCACATCTGCGGTAGATCTCGGTAAGAACTCATCTCGGCGGCCAACAGAGTGAATACCTCTTCATGCGTCATCGCCAAGATGAGGTCCGCGTCTCGTCGATCTTTGAACTTGACGAGGATGCCCTCGACATCGTCCCAACGCCCTGACTTTTTCCATATCTCGCCAGGGTGCACGACCGGCAGCAGAAACTCCTGACCGCCAATGCCGTTCATCTCCTCACGGATGATCTTCGAGACCTTGTCCGCCACCTTCAAACCAAGCGGCAACAACGACCAAGATCCCGCCATGAGTTGGCGGATGAAACCACCCCTGACCAACAACTTGTGGTTGACCGCCTCGGCATCCGCCGGATCGTCTCGCAAAGTAGGAATGAACGCGTTCGACCAGCGGATAGGACTCCCTTTCGTACGAACTCACATTATCGACGCATCCGGCAGTGTTGAAAATCAGACTCGCCTCAGGGGCGGGGCTGCCGGGCTTTTGGACCTTGAATTTTCTTGAAAAATGCCTGGCAGACCCCTGTTTCATGTCGTAGGTGTCTGATACGATCGAACACATGTTCGACACACTCCTAGAAGAAGACCCAGGCACCGGGTCCAGCGATGTGTCACCCGATCAACGTGAACAGCGCATCTTGGATTGCGAGCGGGTCATCGCCCAACTCCGCGCCCTCCAAGCCCAAGAATTGTCGATATTGGACCGCCAACAGGTCGCGACAGCCGATGGTGCCAGAACCCTCATCGAATGGTGCTCAGCCCGCTTCGACCTGGCAAAGACCACCGCCCGCGACCTCGTGTTGGCTGCCCGTTCTGAACACGCCGACATCAACACCGCGCTGGCAGACGGTGACATCACCTTCGACCGGGCCACCCACACCACCCGCCTCGCCAATACCGGCTATCAAGACGCCCTCCAAACCACTGCCGGATACGACATCGGGGGCCTCCACCGAGTCAGAGTATCAAGAGAACCATTGGGCGAGAGCGACGAATATGACATCCACCAGCACCGCTCCCTGGCCCTGCAACCCCGCCTCGACGAATCGCACTACACCGGATGGCTGACCATGGCCGGAACCGACGCCAAACTGGTCGAAGCCGCGTTGATGCGAAGGGCCGAACGGCTGCGTCAAGCCCTACCGGATGGCACGACCCTCACCCGCGGTCAACTCTTGCACGACTCCCTTGTCGACATGGCCGCAGACGACCTCGCCGCAGGCACCCGAGGAGCAGAAAGCCCGGGAGCGATCATCAGCGTATTCATCGACCCAGCCCCCTCCGACAAACAGGCTCGAACCGACAGACAACCGGTGGCCACATCACCAGTAATACGTCTCGACAACGGTGTTCGGATCGGACCCACTGCTTTGCAACATCTCCTCTGCCGAGGCGCCGTCATCGAACTCAACGCCGATTCTGAGGTGCTAGGCATAGGCAGAGCCGGCAAGGCTGTTCCGCCCCGACTGAAACGATGGGTCACCCACCGCGACCTCGGCGCCTGCACCATCGCGGGATGCAACTCGACCTACCGACTCGAACCCCACCACATCATCCACTGGGAAAACGGCGGCGAAACCGAAGAAGAAAACCTCACCACCCTCTGCTGGTTCCACCACCACCACCACCACATCGCCATCCACCGCCACGGCTTCCGAATCGACCCCCAATCGCCACCCCAAGCCAGACAATTCCACCGGAAACCCCGAAGCCGCCCACCACCCTGACCCCGAACCGCTGCCGACGAGCCACGACGACCCCTGCCGTCCGTCACCAAACTACGACCGATGCGACCGATTGACCCACAGCAGTTCCGAGCCGAACTGTGGTTTCGCCGCGCCCCGCCCTCGATGTACCCTGCTCAGTCCTGACGGGTCGACTGCGAAGGCCCTCAGACCGGAACGAGGTCATGGTGGCCGCCAATTCCGATCCCGAGTAAACCCGAACACATCAACCGAGCCATCCACATTGGTGACCGCCAAACCCGTTCTTTCAAGCCGAAGCTGATGAAGTTTCCGGGCTCAATAACGCCGCCCCCTTTGGTGACATATTCGCCGGAGATCATCGTTTGGATCCCAGCAGGGGTGAGAGTCCAAGGAGGAGGTCTCGGGCCGATGGGATGATTCTCGGAATATGGAAGGGATAGTTCCAGAGTTCTCTGACAGCAACGGTCCCTCAGCAGGTCAGCCCGGCAACCGAAATTCAGCCCTAGGCGTCGCTCTTCTTGGCTACTTCGGCTACCGCGGCTCGGCGGGCGGCCGCGTTGTTGGCGTCGCCTCGGATTTCGATGAGTTGTTCACGGGCGGCGGCGGCGATCTCTTCTGCGTTTTCATCGGCTGCGGCCAGGCGGGCATCGACGCCCTCCTTTGCGAGCTTGCGGGCCTCATCAACGAGAGCGTCGACCATCTCGCTTTCTGGTACGACCCTGACAACCTGGCCCTTGATGAAAAGGTGTCCCCGCTTTTTGCCAGCCGCGATGCCAATATCGGCTTCGCGGGCTTCGCCAGGACCGTTCACAACACAACCCATCACCGCAACTTGGATCGCCAATCCTTCCGCCTCCAGGCGCTCCTGAGCCAAGGCGGTGACCGCCACCACATCGACTTCAGCTCGCCCGCAGCTCGGGCAGGCGATCAGGTCAAGGCTCGTCCGTTCGCGCAAGCCCAGATACTCGAGAAGCTGGCGTCCCGCCTTGGCTTCTTCGACAGGGTCGGCGGTCAACGAGAAGCGAATGGTGTCACCGATGCCCTCTTGGAGAAGGGTGGCAATACCTGCCACTGATTTGATGAGACCGCCAGGCGGAGGGCCGGCTTCGGTAACCCCCAAGTGGAGCGGGTAGTCGATGGTGTCGGCCAGGAGTCGATAAGAGTCGATCATCGAAGGAACATGCGAGTGCTTCACCGAGATCTTGATGTCGGTGAAATCGACCTCCTCGAGGTATCGGATCTCCTTTTGGGCTGATTCGACCAGGGCCTCCGGTACCGCAGAGCCGTACTTTTCGAGCAGATCCTTGTCCAACGATCCGCCGTTGACACCGACCCTGATCGGCACACCTCGTTCCTTGGCGGCAGTGGCGACGGCCTTGATCTGGTCGGGTTTGCGAATATTGCCAGGATTCAGCCGAAGGGCATGCACCCCAGCCTCCAGAGCAGCCAAGGCGAGCCGGTATTGGAAGTGGATGTCGGCAACGATCGGGACTGGCGAGCGTGGCACGATCTCGGCGAGCCCCTGGGCGGCCTCGACATCGTTGCACGTGATGCGAACGATATCTGCGCCAGACCCGGCCAGGGCGTAGACCTGGGCGAGCGTCCCATCTACATCTGCCGTCTTGGTGGTGGTCATGGATTGAACCGTGACCGGGGCACCGCCACCTACCGGAACCTTGCCCACCATGATCTGGCGGGTCTGGCGTCTGTCGAATGTCATAGGTCCCTCATCGTGGCCTGACGGCGTACTCACCGCCGTGATGGTATCCGAGTTCGATTCCGGTGTCGGCAACAAGCGGACAAGCAGGCTGGCGCGGACGTCAGAGCGACAGCGGATTGGTTGAGTCCAGAACCAAGGCGACAACACCCAGGAAGAGCATCAGCGCAATCACCGCTGCCGCCAGCGGGATCAGTTTTCGAATGTCCGCCTCCCGCTTGGTGACCTTCTCGTACAGGGCAACGGCAAAATGTCCGCCATCGAGAGGGTAAATCGGGATCGAATTGAACAATCCGAGAATGATGTTCACCGATGCGAGGATGAACACCAACGACTCGAACCCAATCCGGTCCACCTGGGAACCGATTTGGGCAAGCCCGATGGGGCTGACGGGGCGGATGTCATCCGGCACGTCGGTGTCCCCTACCAAAACTCCCGCCAGTTCCCGCAGCGAAGATGGATTGACCAGTCGCCCGATTGCCCGGACAGACAGCTCGATCATGTCGTAGAACAGCAGACCCGCCGATCCAGCGGCTTGGAATGGACCTATGGATACCTCCTCGATACCGGGCCCGACACCGAGGAACCCGATCGCCTCACCGGTCTGTGGGTGGGTTGGAGCCAGATCGGCGGTCAGCTCTCGCACCGACCCGTTCCGCTGGATCTCGATCGTGATCTCTGAGCCTGGGCGAGCCGCGATCATTTCGACAGCAGACTCCCACGATTCGATTTCGATTCCGTCGATACTCAGCAGCGTATCGCCCGCCTCCAGACCGGCCGACGCCGCAGGGCTGGGAATGCCATCGGCAATCTCTGGGGTGACAGATGAAATCGTCGTGGTGGTCTCGACCAGACCTGTGGTCCAAAGGAGAAAGAACAGGATGAGGTAGGCCATCAGGAAGTTGAGGGCGACGCCGGACAGGACCACTAAAGACTTTTGCCAGAACTTCTTGTCTCGATAGGTGCGGCCCACGTCCTCAGGCGCCACTTCCTCGTACGGGTTCATGCCGAGGATGCGAACGTAGCCGCCGAAGGGGATGGCCTTGATCCCATATTCGGTGTCGCCCCGCTTGGTAGACCACAAACGAGGGCCGAATCCAATGAATGCCTCTGTGGCCTTCATCCCGGTAGCACGCGCTGTGAAGAAGTGGCCGGCTTCGTGGACGATGATGAACAAGGCGATGGACACCACCATCACAAACCCACCTAGCACGCGCCCTCCGATTCCGAATGAGTAGTGAACGTTATTCGCAGATCCCCACTATCGGGAACCAATAATTTCTCGAGCCGCTTTCCTTGCCTCTTCGTCCGCGGCGACAACGCCGTCAACGTCGACCACTGGCGCCACTTCGGTTCGATCGAGGACCGACTCGATCACGGCCGGGATATCCAAGAACCCGATTCGTCCGCCGAGAAAAGCTTCTACCGCGATCTCATCGGCTGCATTGAACATCGCTGGAGCTGTTCCGCCCTCTCGCCCCGCGGCATAGGCGAGATCGAGAGCGGGGAACGCAGCCCGATCGGGCTCGGCGAACTCCAACGTCAGGCCGGCCATCGCGAACGGATCAGGAGACCCGACGGCCCGACGCGGATAGGTGAGGGCGTACTGGATGGGCACCCGCATATCTGGTTCTCCGACGTGTGCTTTGAGCGAACCATCCACGAATTCGACCAGCGAATGCACGACGCTCTGAGGGTGCACCACAACGTCGATCTTGTCATACGTCATCCCGAACAGAAAGTGTGCCTCGATCACCTCCAAACCCTTGTTGACCAGCGTCGCAGAGTCGACCGTGATCCTCGGTCCCATGTTCCACGTTGGGTGGGCTAGGGCATCCGCAGCGGTCACGTTGGCTAGATCCTTCCTGGATCGACCCCGAAACGGACCGCCCGAAGCCGTGAGAACCAGGCGCAGGACATCGTCTGGGTCTTCCCCCAATAGGCATTGGAACAGCGCAGAGTGTTCAGAATCCACCGGCAGCAGTTCACCACCCCCCTCTGCCGAGGCTTGCAGGATGAGGGGGCCGGCGGCGACCAAGCTCTCCTTGTTCGCCAAAGCCAGACGGTTGCCGGCCGACAAGGCGGCGAGACTGGCACGCAAACCGGCCGCTCCTACCACGCCGTTGACGACCGTTGCCCCTTCGAAAGAGCCAAGCTCGACCAATGCTTCCGGGCCGCTGGCGAAACGATCTCCGAACCGCTTCCGGAAATTGTCTGCAGCTTGGGCTTCCGGGTCAGCGGCTACAACTCGAGCGTTCGGGTGGGCGTCCGCGAGCTCGCCAAGTGCTTCACCGGCCGATCGTCCCGCAATGCCGACGACCTCGATCCCTAATCGATTTGCCACGTCGAGCGTTTGACGCCCAATCGAGCCGGTCGCCCCGAGGACGACGAGGGGATTCACAGGATGCCGAGCACCAGGTACGTGAGGTATCCGATGGGAACGGCAACGATGAACGCGTCAATCCGATCGAGCAGACCGCCATGACCTGGAAGGATCGAGCCCATGTCCTTGAGCCCGAGCAGGCGTTTGACGACGGACTCTGCGAGGTCGCCGAGTGGCGAGACGACCCCGATCGCCACGGCCAACACCACACCGATGGTGACGGTCAGGGGCTCCATGAATGGGAACGAACCGAGCGTCGCTCCGATGGCGGTCGCACCGAGGATGCCACCCGCGTAGCCCTCCCATGTCTTGTTCGGTGAGAGGACCGGAGCCATTTTCGAGCGACCGAGAGATCGTCCGAAGAAATAGGCAGCGACGTCGGTTGCTGCTGTGATCAACACCATCGCGAGCACTATCTGAAAGGCGCGGGGCGCCCTGAACAATGGGACCGCGAACGAGAGAGGTACCGCCACCCAGGCAACTCCGAAAACGGTTACCCCGGCGTTGGACAGCGGATACCGACGCGGCACGATGGCATACCAGAGCGCGGTCGCCACCACGGTCGCGCCGAGAAACCCGGCTGCGGCGAACGGACCGCTCGCCCAGGCGCCGGCCAGGACCGCGGCGCCCCCTACCAGACCCACGAGCGCCACCGGCGAGAACCCAGCCCCTCTGACGGCCGCATAGAATTCACCTTGGGCCCCGATGACAATCGCAGCAAGAAACAGAGTTATCCAGACGGGACCGGCCGCCAGCGCTCCAACGAACACCGCTATCAGGGCAAGCGCAGTGCCAACCCTCAAAGCCAAATCGGAACGGCGGGCCCTATCGACCCTGTCGATCAGCTCGACGTCCTCGGCCTCGCCGCCAGTGACATCCTCGAATCCGACGACCCCGGTGCTCACACCCGGTATGGCTGCCGCCACGGGCGACTGGGCCAGATCCTCCTTTGAGGCCTCAGCGATGGCTTCGGCGAGACCCTGGTACTCGCGAGTTGTCGACTGGACGTAGTCGTCCTCAGTGAAATCCGCGAATGCGACCCGCTCAGCCGTGTCCATGGGCGAATCTGTCAGCCCAAGGGACTCCTGAGATCCCGCTGCCGGATGATCCTGGGCGCGGGAAGGAAAGGGTACGACGTCGGCATCCGTCTCAACCTGGTCCTCGTTTGGATCATCGCCTTCGGCCACGCTCACACCTCGAGGAGCTCATGCTCCTTGTTTTCAAGAAGCTCGTCGATACGATCAATGTACCTGTCATGCACGTCTTGGAGTTGCTTTTCGGCTCGTCTGACCTCGTCCTCTGACTCGCCGAGGGACTCGAGGTCGTCACGCGTGTGGCGTCTGACCGACCGGACGGAAACCCGACCGTCTTCTGCCATGTTCCTGACCACCCTGATCAACTCTTTGCGCCGTTCCTCAGTCAAAGGAGGAAACACCAAGCGGATGATCTTGCCGTCGTTGGAAGGCGACAGCCCTAACGAGGCACTCGATATGGCCCTCTCGATCTCTGACAGCGAGCCCACGTCGTATGGTTGGACCACCAGCATTCTCGGTTCAGGAACCGAGATAGTCGCCAACTGCTGAAGCGGGGTCGGCGACCCGTAGTAGTCGACATGGACCCTGTGAAGGATCCCGGGGTTGGCCCTGCCGGTCCGCACCGTGGAAAATTCACTTTGGGTGTGAGCGACTGACCCCTCCATGCGCTCACCGGCATCTGCCAGGAGTTCGTCAATCATTTCTTCCTCGCTCTCAGATCACTGAGCCGCCCAAGGGCCGGCCGAATGAGAATGTTCATCCCTCAATGCACGAGGGTCCCTATGCGTTCGCCTCTCACCGCCTTGGCAATGTTGCCCGCAATCTTGAGGTTGAACACGACAATAGGCAATTCGTGGTCGGCGCACATTGTCAGGGCGGTTGAATCCATGACTTTGAGCCCTCTCGACAAGGCTTCCATATGACCGATTTCGTCCAACAGCACCGCATCCGGATTGGTCATCGGATCAGAGTCGTAGACCCCATCGACCTTGGTCGCCTTCAACATCACGCCCGCGCTGACCTCTACGGCTCGTAGCGCGGCCGCGGTGTCCGTCGTGAAGAAGGGGTTCCCGGTACCGGCCGCAAAGATCACGACCCTGCTCTTCTCGAGGTGGCGAATCGCTCTCAGCCGGATATAGGGCTCGGCCAGTTGTTGCATCGTGATTGCACTCTGGACCCTGGCCGGAGCACCAGCCGATTCGATCGCGTCTCTCATCGCCAACGCGTTTATGACGGTCGCCAGCATCCCCATGTAGTCGGCGTTGGCGGGATCCATCCCCTTGCCTACCGTCGAAACTCCCCTAAAGATGTTGCCGCCACCCACCACCACCGCAATCTGGTAGCCCTCTTCGCGGACCTCGGCGATCTCGACCGCCACCCGTCTAACGGTTTCCGGATCGATGCCATAGTTGGTTTCGGGGTCGGCGAAGGCCTCCCCTGAGAGTTTCAGCAGGACTCTGCGTGGTTCAGCGGCCAAACGTCAGTCCTCTTGCTCGCCGACGGCCACTCTCGCGAACCTACGGACAGAGATGTTTTCACCCATCCGCCCCGCCAATCCCTGCACCATCTCTGCGATGGTGCCCGCGAAGATCTCTGCGTTGATGAACGTCTGATCGTAGAGCACATAGTCCTCGTAGAAGGACGAGATCTTGCCCTCGACGATTCGATCGATGATTTCCTGCGGTTTGCCCTCGGCGGCAGCCTGACGGGCGATCAACTCCTGTTCCTTGGCGACCGCATCCGCCGGAACTTCATCACGGGTGACCCAGCGCGGCTGACCGGCCGCCACATGCATGGCAATGTCATGGGCCATCGCCTGGAACTCCTCGTTCTTGGCGACGAAGTCCGTTTCCGAAGCCAGCTCCACCAACACTCCAATGGTCGGATAGCCGGAGGGAGAGTGGAGGTAGTAGCCGACGATGCCCTGGTTGGCGTCCCGACCGGCCCGCTTCTTGGCGTCCGCCAGACCTCTCTCCCTGAGCAGATCTTTGGCCGCGTCCATGTCGCCACTCGTTTCAGTGAGGGCCTGCTTTGCGTCCATCATTCCGACACCGGTTGTTTTGCGGAGCGATTGCACGTCTTTTGCGCTGAAATCCGCCAATCCCCCCTCCTATTTGCCGGCAGCGTCGTCGCTGCCCTCTTGCGGATCGGCATCCTTGGCGGTCGCCCTCGCCGCTTCCTGGCCTGCCTTGACGCCTTCCGCGATCGAGTTGGCGATCAGGGCGGCCGCTCTTATCGCGTCGTCGTTGCCCGGAATGACGATGTCGACCATGTCAGGACTACAGTTGGTGTCCACCATCGCCAGCACGGGGATCTTGAGGCGGGCGGCCTCGGTCACCGCGATGTGTTCGGTATTGAGGTCGACCAGAAACACCGCGTTTGGCGGCCTGGCGAGGTTGGCCACTCCACCAAGAGTCCGCTGAAGCTTGGCCAACTCGCGCCGTAGCCTGAGTCGCTCTTTCTTGGGGAGCGTCTCCATCTCACCGGAGTCGTCCATCCCCTCGAGCTCCTTCATGTAGAAGATGCGCTTTTCGATGGTCTTGAAGTTGGTCAGCATGCCACCGAGCCAACGAAAGTTGACGTATGGCATGTCGCAGCTCTCGGCGGCCTCTCGGATCGGAGATTGGGCCTGCTTCTTGGTCCCGACGAACAGGACGGTGCCACCCTTGGCTGCGATGTCTTTTACGAAATCGTATGCCGAATTCAGTTGCTCGAGCGTCTGACGCAGATCGATTATGTGAATGCCGCTGCGTTCGCTGAAGATGTACGGCTCCATCTTCGGGTTCCATCGCCTGGTCTGATGCCCGAAGTGCACTCCGGCTTCCAACAGTTGCTTCATCGTCACGCTGGACAACGTCGCCTCCTTCAAGTTTCGGTTCGGTCTTCCGCCCACCCTGCCTGCGATTGGCGAATCGCAAGACCTCCCCGGAGCGCGCCTGGGCGCAGTCCGACCAAGGGAGGGTGCAATGGACGTGTTTCGTTGAGCAAGATTGTAGGAGCCTCGTCGACTGGAACCAGAATCGTGGCCGGGCCAGGTCTTAGTCCTGCGGCACGATCAGCGGAAGGTTGGCTCGGTCATCCTGTTGCGGAGGCTCATGACGGCCTTGGTGTGAATCTGGCACACCCTGGATTCGGTGACGCCGAGAACTTCGCCGATCTCCGCCAATGTCAGCCCCTCGTAGTAGTACAGGGTGACGACCAGCTTCTCACGGTCTGGCAGCCGCGAAATAATGTCCGCGAGCACTCTCTTCATTTCTTCGACTTGGAAAGCCTGTTCGGGGTTGGCTCCCCTTCTATCCGGAACCATGTCGCCGACGGCGGACGAACCACGCTCAGGAGACAGCAGCTCGTCGAGAGCCACAATGCCGAGGGTCGAAATCTCTGCGAGCGAATCGAGCAGGGTCTCCACCGGCATGTCCATGTGCCCAGCCAGCTCTTCCTCACTGACCGACCGTTGCTCCGAGTGTTCAAGCTCGGCCAGCGAACGCTCGATTTCTCGGGCCTTGGCCCTGACCGATCTGGGAACCCAGTCCAGGGCGCGCAGCTCATCGAGGATGGCGCCTCTAACCCTGCTGATGGCGTAGGTCTCGAACTTGAAGCCTCGCTCGAGGTCGAACTTGTCGATGGCGTCGATCAATCCGAATATGCCGTAGCTGACCAGATCTGCCGCTTCGACGTTCCTCGGCAGCCCGACTCCAACCCGACCCGCGACGAACTTGACCAAAGGCGAGTAGTTGAGGATCAACGCCTCACGGGCGCCAGGGTCTCCTGACGCCTTGAACGTCAGCCACAGTTCGTGGATGGCGTCGTCAGAAGCGCGGTCAGGCCCTCGGGTGCGTTCGTTCATAAGTGTCTCTGAGGTGGTTGCGGGTTACGGCAGTGTAAATCTGGGTAGTTCCGAGTTCAACGTGTCCCAATAACTCTTGGACGGCACGCAGATCGGCGCCGCCTTCGAGGAGATGGGTCGCGAATGAATGCCTCATGGCGTGTGGAAAGGTAGCAGCCCGGAGTTGCACGACCCTTCGCACCCCTCGCGCATCGAGGTCGGCCCCCCGGCTCCCAATCCAAAGCCCATCAGTCATTCGAAATCCCATCAGCTCGCGACGCCCCTGATTGACATATCGTTCGATCGCGCGACGCGCTTGAGCACCAAGTGGAACCACTCGATCGCGGTTCCCCTTCCCCGTGACACTCAGCCGATCGCGCCCTACAACGTCGCTCACTCTGAGCGAGACAAGTTCACCTACACGCAGACCAGTAGCGTACAGCGTCTCCAACAATGCCCGATCACGAAGGCTGACCGGATCGTCGCCATCGATCCCGTCGAGCGTGGCGGCCAGCCCACCGGCCGGGATGGCGTAGGGAAGCGACCTGGGTCGCTTGGGCCGAGCCAGACCGTCGGCCGGATTGGCTCCGACGAGCCCACGCTTGGCCGCATCACGGTAGAAGGCCCTGACGGCGGAGGCTTTTCGGGCTACGGATCTCCTTGCGTACCCACGTGTATCGAGGAATCCCAGATAACGCCTGAGAACCCGGCGATCGACCTGGTCGATAGCCGAGATGCCGGTGCGGTCGACGAAATCGAAAAACTGACTCAGGTCACGACGATATGCATCGATCGAATGAACCGAAAGGCCCCGTTGGGATTCGAGTCGATCCAGGTAGCCGCTGACCGGCTCGATCGCCCATTCAGGGAGTGGAGGAAGCATTCCATCATTCTGCCGCACCAGGCACGATTGATGGGGACAATCACGTCTGATGGGGACAATCACGTCGACGCGGTGTCGGATCAAAGGCAAGATAGAATCATATTCCAACGGCGGGGCCGCAGCCCAAGCTTGCTTGGGATTCGCCCTGGTGCGGCCTCGCCGTCCCCAACTTTTCTGCCCGAAGCGCAGAAATTACCCGCCATCCTTGGCTGAGAGCCTGACCCTACCAATCTGGCGTCACCCCCATTCCGTTTTGACAATTTGCCGTTTCGTCATCACACTTTGCGACTCAAAGTACTCCCTGACGGAAAGTTCATCCCGCATGGACACCCCGAAGCATCCGCGCATCGAGGCCGAGGAGGCGCGAACAATGTTGGCAGACGCAGGCCACATGCGGAGAGCCACCAGACGTGAACTTCACGCGCACGGATGGCAGTGGTACGTCGTGTGGGCAATCGTCAGTGCCGGCGCGTCAGCGTCTACGTTGACCACGGCAGGCAAGTGGTACTGGCTCATGGCGACTCCACTCGGATTGGCAGCAACAGTGGCCGTCTGTACACACGAGGATCGGCAAAGTGGAGTGCAACGCCAGCAAGGCCCGTACTGGCTCATTGGAGGGACGATCGCCCTCATCAACTTCGCAGCCGGAGCGCTACTCCCAGTGGATGCGGTCCTGGTAGTCGTCTGGGTGGTGTTTGGGTTTGGATTCGTCGCGTTCGCCTGGCTCGGCAACCAACCAACAATCGCCGTACTGTTCGCGTTGCTCGCCGTAGCCATCGCCATAGCCGGCGTTGTGGTGCCCCACACGCTCACGCTCTACGTGGTCGTCGGACTGGTCTATGCCGCAACGATGGCCGGGGTGGCGGTCGGCATCCGATCCCTCGGGACCGCGCTTTGATCGGCACGTCACAGCAACACCCGACCAGACGACTGGATGACGTGATCCACCAAAGGGTCCGCTTTGGCATCTTGGCGGTATTGATCGAGGCCGACAGGGCCGATTTCGCATTCCTGAAAGAGCGCCTCGACCTCACAGACGGCAACCTGAGCCGCCACCTCCAGGTGCTCGAAGAAGCTGGATTCGTAGCCATAACCAAGACCTTCGAGGGCCGCCGCCCCAGGACTTGGGCAACGGCGACCCGAACGGGTAGGGCGGGGTTCCATGAACATCTCGTCGCACTCCAAGAAATCATCGACCAGACAAAGGCAGTGGACAAATGACCGAAAGGGCTGTGCTCGAAGCCACTGAACTGAACAAACGATACGGCGATCTGCACGCCGTCAGAGGGGTCTCATTCCATATC
Source organism: Acidimicrobiia bacterium (assembly GCA_003229305.1). Classification (GTDB taxonomy): domain Bacteria; phylum Actinomycetota; class Acidimicrobiia; order Spongiisociales; family Spongiisociaceae; genus SZUA-232. The sequence continues at coordinate 26,037 of QIDH01000010.1, forward strand.
GACGCAGGCGAAACCTACGGTCTGCTCGGGCCGAACGGCGCCGGCAAGACCACGACGATCGCCATGGTCGGCGGACTATTGGAAAACGACGGCGGACAGGTGCTGATAGAAGGCGAGCCCATGACGGTGCACACCCTCGACCCTCGCCGCAAGATCGGCCTCGTCCCCCAAGACCTGGCGATCTACCCGGACCTGACAGCCAGGGAGAACCTCACCTTCTTTGCCCGGCTATATGAGCTCGGGGGCCGGAGACTCAAGGATCGAGTCGAGAACGTATTGGAGGTGATCGGCCTACGAGATCGGGCAGACGACCGGGCGGGAGAGTTTTCGGGCGGCATGAAGCGACGGCTCAACATCGGCATTGGGCTGCTTCACGAACCGCGATTACTGATCTTGGATGAACCCACCGTCGGCGTGGACCCTCAATCCAGGAACGCGATCTTGGAGAGCGTCGAAGCCCTTTCCGCCGACGGCATGGCCGTGCTCTACACAACGCACTACATGGAAGAAGCAGAACGCCTGGCCAACCGAGTAGGAATCATCGACCAGGGTGAAATAAAGGCAGAGGGCACTAGACGCCAGCTCGTACAGATGGTCGGAGAAAGAGACCGAATTTCGATCACAGCCAACGGCCCACTCGAATCAGTGGTTAGCGACCTCCGCGCGCTTTCGGGCGTCCAGGATGTCGGGGCAAGCGACGGCCAGATCACCCTGCTGGTCGAGGATGCGAGCGCTCTCCTCGCCTTGGCTTTGGAGACAGTTGCTAAGAACGGGGCGTCCGTTTCTTCTGTAGTGGTCGAAGAACCTGATCTGGAAGCGGCCTTCCTACACCTGACCGGCAAGGCCCTGCGGGATTGAGATGAAGACCATCTGGAACATTGCTCGAAAGGATCTGGCTCTCCGCTCCCGAGACCGGTCAATATTCATCATCGGCCTCGTCGCGCCGCTGGCCTTGGCGTTCATCTTCAACCTCGTATTCGGTGGCAGCATCAACGATGTCGGTGAGTCGGTTCGGTTCGAGTACGGGTTGGTAGACCTGGACCAAGGTGACGTGGCTCTCGCCTTTGGCGATGTGATGGCGAATCTCGAATCCGAGGCTCTGATATCCGTGGAGCGGTTCGGAACCGAGGCCGCCGGACGCACCGCCGTCGAAGACGGAACGGTCGACGCAATAATCATTCTGCCGGCCGACCTCACATCCCGAATCACCAGCGGGGAACCGGCCAAGCTCGAAGTGGTCGGCAACGTGGATTCGCCAACCGGCGCCACCATTGCCTCGTCGATTGCAGAACGTTTTTCGACAGGGCTCGCTTCCGCCACCGACGCCGCACTGACGGCTGTGGCCACCGGAGTGGTCGACCCGACCGGAATCGCCGAAGCTGCGGCCGAAGCCGGCGCACTACCGCCGCTCGCCACGGTTGTCGACATCGAAGCCGGGATTCGTCAACTCGACGCCGCAACATTCTTCGTCGCTGGACTATCCATCTTCTTCATGTTCTTCGTAGCAGGGCTAGGCGTGACCTCGATGCTCGAGGAACGTCGCGACGGCACGATGACAAGACTCATCGCTTCTCCGATTCGGCGGTCCTCGATCATTGCGGGGAAGGCACTGACGAGCGTCCTGATCGGCCTGGTCGCCATGATCACCCTGGTCATCACGTCTACGTTGGTGATGGGCGCGAACTGGGGCCGCCCTTTGGGTGTCCTTCTACTCATCGTCTCCGCCGTCTTGGCGGTCGTGGCACTGATGTCCTTCGTGGGTGGGTTGGCCAAGACGGCCGAGCAGGCCGGCAACCTGCAGTCGATCGTCGCTGTAACCCTCGGAATGCTCGGCGGCACCTTCGTTCCGATCAGCGACCCGACTTCGTTCCTCGGCAAACTCCGATTTCTGACACCAAATGCGTGGTTCCTGAGGGGTCTAGCCGACCTGAGCGGCGGCAGCATCGCCGACACGCTGCCGGCAGTCGCAGTGCTCGCTCTGATCGCTGTCGTATTCGGGGCGGCAGCGCTATCTGTCGCCAGAAGGGTCGTGACCACGTGAAGGTCCTGGCCATCGCCCGAACGAACCTCTCCAGGTTCTTGCGGGACAAGGCGAACATCTTTTTCGTATTCGTCTTGCCGCTCGGCATCGTATTCCTGATAGGCGCCCAGTTCGGTGGCGAGACGTCGAATCGTGTTGGAGTGGCAACGCAGGAGGATGAACCGATCGGCGTCGCCATCATCGCCGCCTTGGAATCGGACGATCGAGTCCAGGTATCGGTTTTTGGCGACGAGGATGGACTCCTGAGGGCCGTGGAGCGAAACACCGTTTCAGCGGGGGTCTCCATCCCGGCCGGCGCCGCCGTCCGGCTGGCGGCAGGCGAATCAGTGGATGTCGGCTTCCTCAGCCGCCCAGACGGATTCGGTCCCCAACTGAGAGCGATCGTCGACCAGGCAGTGGCTGCCGCAACCTCCGAATCCGCTGCGGCACGATTCGCGATCGAGCAGGGCGCCGACCCGGCTGCGGCGTTTTCCACAGCGGCCGAAATTGTGGGTTCTGCAGAGGCGATCATGGTCAAGATCAGTACCACCGGCGACGCCCTGTTCGAGGGAATCAACGGCCCATTCGACATCGGAGCATCCAGCCAACTTGTCTTGTTCATGTTCTTGACCGGACTGGCCGGCAGTGCAGCAATCATCCAAAGTCGCCAACTAGGTGTCACCCGGCGCATGATGAGCACGCCGACCGGGCCTGCTGCGATCGTTGCCGGCGAGGCACTCGGTCGCTTCCTGGTCGTTCTTGCCCAAGGCCTCTACATCGTCGCTGCCACCACGCTGCTGTTCGGCGTGAGCTGGGGCGACCCTCTGGCCGCTACTTCGATCGTCCTGGTCTTCTCGGCAGTCGGGGCGGGAGCCGCGCTGCTGTTTGGCACGCTGTTCAAGAACGATCAGCAGGCCGGATCGGTCGGTGTGATCGCAGGGCTCGGTTTGGCTGCGATCGGCGGCAGCATGCTCCCAATCGAACTGTTCAGCGACACGATGCGCCAGATCGCCAGATTCACACCGCACGCGTGGGCGAACGAGGCCTTCGCCGAGCTCTTCCGCCGCAACGGAACCATCGCAGACATCGGGACCCAGCTCGGTGTTCTGAGCATTTTCGCCGCGGTGCTCCTCGGCCTGGCTGCTTGGCGGATGCGCAAGGTCATCACGGCTCAATGAATCCGCTATCCGCTATCCGCCATCCGCTATCCGCTATCCGCGACGTGTCTTGGCATCGCGTCACGTGGCGCGGCGGGCCGGGTAAACCCGTCCGTCCCGTAGCTCGACGAAACCCTCGGCAACTTGGCGCCCCAGCTCAGCGAGGGTTTCGGATAGCTCAATGCCACCGGCCACGGCCAGTTCGTCGACACTCATCCCCGTCACAGGCAGGTCGAGATCGCCGAAGCGTTTCGTTCGGCTCGAACGGCTCGAGCGAGGAGGTTGGCCGATGACGAAGCTCAGCGACTCGGTGAGGTCCTCAGGTCCAAGGACCGGAATGGCCCCGTCACGGATCAATAGGTTGCATCCCTCAGACGAAGGCCTGGTCACGTCCCCTGGCACAGCGAGGATCAGACGGTCTTGATCGAGAGCCCGATTCGCGGTTATCAACGCCCCTCCCCTGACTCCCGCCTCGACGATCACGACGACAGACGCCAACCCAGAAATGATGCGATTGCGCGGTGGGAAACGCCAGCCGGCGGGTGTCGTCCCCGGCGGGTATTCGGAGATGACTGCTCCACCGCCCTCCAGCAACGCCTGGCCGAGGCTCGCGTGCGATGCCGGATACCAGCGATCAATTCCACAGCCGAGGACCGCGACACCAGGGGTGGGTCCTCTGATCGAACCACGGTGGGCCGCACCGTCGATGCCCTTGGCCAGACCGCTCGTGACCGACCAACCCGCCATGCTCACCTCCTCTCCGAACGCCTCAGCCAGATCACGGCCGTATCGGGTGCATCTGCGGGTACCCACGATCGCCACACATGTCACTTCCGGCAAGGTCCCTTTCAAGAAGAGGAACGGCGGGCGATCCTCCACCTCGTCCAGACGGGCCGGGTAGTCGGAGTCTCCTTGCAAAACGAACCGGATCTCAGCAGCTCGCAACCAGGCCATTCGAGCAGGCGCCGGGACGCCGGCCGCGGATCGAGCCGCCTCGGGAACCTGGACCTTGCCAGACTCGATCGCGGCGAGAACCGAACCGGGTGACCCGTCGGCCGCGAGCAGTCCACGGAGGCGCTCAGGGTGCATTCCAACGTGGGCGAGACGCAACCATTCATCCCTCACAAGCCATCTCGCAACGTGAGCGCCTCCCCGACGTGTGCGTCGTCGACCTCGTCGACGCCCGCCAGATCGGCAATTGTGACCGCCACCCTCCTCACCCGATCATATCCCCGCCCGCTCAAACGATCGGCCTCCAACGCCGCTTCAAGGAGTCTCCTGGCGCCACCAGCAATAGGAATCTCGTCGAGTTTGCCTCTACCCAACGAACGGTTGAGGCACCCACGGGCGGCTTGAGCCTCCCGAGCCGCTTTCACTCTGGGCACGACCTCGGCTGACGTCTCACCACCCAGACCTAGCAGCTGGGCTCCCTCAGGCCGAGGAACAATGACCCTCAGATCGAATCGGTCGACCAGCGGACCAGACAGGCGTCGTCGGTAGCGCTCGATCGCACGATCGGAACAAGTGCAGGCGAGCCGAGAATCGCCCGCATAACCACACGGACACGGATTGGTCGCCGCCACAAGCTGAAACGAGGCCGGAAATCGCACGCTCACCCCTTTACGGGCGATCACGATGAACCCATCTTCGAGCGGCTGACGCAGTGCATCAAGCATGGTCGGCGGGAACTCTCCAAGTTCGTCCAAGAACAGCACTCCCCCATGGGCGAGGCTGATTTCGCCCGGTACCGGAAGGCCAGAGCCGCCTCCGACCAGCGCAGCGGAGGTGGCAGTGTGATGAGGCGCTCGAATTGGCGGGGTGCCAAGGGGTGGACGCGTCCGGCCGGCCGCCGACCACACCTGAGCCACCTGTAGGGCCGCGTCTGCGTCCATAGATGGAAGCAGACCCGGCAGGCATTTGCCCAACATCGTCTTTCCCGAACCCGGCGGGCCGGTCATGAGCAGATGATGGCCGCCAGCCGCGGCCACCTCGATCGCCCTTCTAGCCAGAGGTTGGCCTCGTACCTCTCCGAGCTCCTCGACGTGCCACGACTCCGGCTCGATGGCCGGGATCACACACTCGGTTGATTCTCCGAGGGCAGCGGAAACCGCCTGGACCAGATTCGACACGGTTCGCAACTCGGTCCCAGCGACCAGAGACGCCTCGGCCGCAGATGGAGGCGGAAGCAAGCACAGCCGTCCGGCAGCCTTGGCGACGATCGCGGCTCCCAAACCTCCGCGAGCCGCTCGTACTGAGCCGTCGAGGGCCAACTCACCCAACGCCACCACCTTGCACGCCCCATATTCGATCGTGCCGGCCGCGGCCAGCACCGCCAAGGCGATCGGCAGGTCGTAGGCCGACCCGCTCTTGGGAAGATCTGCCGGAGCCAGATTGACCGTGACCCTGCCCATCGGGAATCGATAGCCGGAAATCGCGATCGCGGAAAGGACCCGATCCTTGGCCTCCCTGACCGCGGTGTCTGGCAGGCCCACGATCTGGAATCGGCCCTTTTCCCCACCGCCGACATGAGCTTCGACACTGACAGGCCGCGCCTCGACCCCCACCAGCGCCACCGAAGTGGTCGCTGCAAACATCATCCCACCGTACGCCAAGACTGTGACAGAAAGAAGAGGTCCGTGCCCCGACGACCAGTTCGAAACGAACTTTCGGCTCTGGCGCGGGTATACCCGCGGCCGAGCCTAAGGAACCGGGTTTTCATCCCTCAGGCGAGCTTGGAGGCGGCGCATTCCGGCTAGCCAACGGTCGTAGTCTGTGGCCTTTCGGACCATGTACTCGGCGACTTCTTGGTGGGGCAGGATCAGGAATCGTTCAGCCGCGACGCCGTCGAGCACGATTCTGGCCACTTCTTCCGGTTCCATCATCCCGTCGACCGCGGCCACCGATTGCGGCCCGGCCGGCAAGGCATCAGTCATCGCGGTGCGGACCGCCTGAGGAGCGAGAACCGACACCTTGAGACCCCGGTCGCCATACGTGATCGACAACCACTCTGCGAAGGCGACCACCGCATGCTTGGTCACGGCGTATGGCGCAGAGCCAAGTTGGTTCAACAGGCCTGCGGCCGAAGAGGTGTGAACCAGGTAGCCGGATCGACGCTCAAGCATTCCAGGCAACACGGCCCTGGCCGCATACACATGGGACATCGTGTTGACCTCCCAAATCCTTTGCCACTGCGAGTCCTCGGTCCAAGGGTCACCTTCGATGGCAATGCCTGCGTTGGCAAAAAACAGGTCGACCGGCCCGAACTCGTCCTCGGTGTCGGCAACCAGGGCCATGATGTCGGATTCGGTCGCGACGTCGACCCTCCGCCAGATTCCGCCAACCGCAGCCGCAGTGGAGGCCGCGCCTGTTTCATCGATGTCGGCGACGGCAACCTTGGCGCCTGCCTCGGCAAGCTTCTCGCAAATAGCCTTGCCGATGCCATTGCCCCCACCCGTGACGATTGCGACTTTGCCTTCGACCTCCATCGATCAGCGTCCCTCGAAGCGGGGCGGCCGCTTCTCACGGAAGGCCGCGATACCTTCGGATGCGTCCAGGCTCGCGACGCACACCGTCTGAGCCGTTGCCTCCCGATCGAGTGCCTCGGCAAAACTCGACTCGTATGCGACATCGATGCCCTGCTTGGCAAACATCTGACCGACCGGCGCCTGATCGGCAAACGAACTGGCAAGTTCGCTCACACGCACCTCGAGTTGGTCCGGATCTACCGCCTCGATGGCAAGTCCAATCTGGACCGCCTCGCCCGCACCGACCATTCTGCCGCTCAGCGCCAGTTCTTTGGCCCGCTGGAGACCGACATGGCGAGGCAGCTGCCAGGTGCCACCGAAATCCACCGTGAGACCCCGCTGGACAAAGATCTCCGAAAACCTGGCGCGGCTCGAAGCGACCACGACGTCACAGCCCAGCGCCAAATTCATCCCAGCCCCGACGGCGACTCCATCCACCGAAGCGATCGTCGGCTTGGTCAGGCGGTGCAGAGCCATCGCGCAATCGGAAACAAACTTCATGCTTTGGTAGAACGTCCCGCCGTCCTGGACGCCCGCGCCCCTCCTGAGATCCGCACCAGCGCAAAAGTCCTCTCCGGCCCCACGCAGGACGAGTACTCGCGAGTCAGATTTCTCAAAATCCACCAGATGCCTGCGCAGCTTTGCCCAACCATCGCCAGGGATGGCGTTCTTGGCTTCCGGCCGATCGATGGTCAGCCATCTGACTCGGCCCCTGTCTTCAGTCTCGAACATGTCAGGGAGGCTAGATCATGGCGCGTCTGGGAGAAGTGCGACGATTAGTGGCCCGGTTGTAGGCCTATGTCAGTCGACCGCATGCTGAGCACGCGGTCGACTGATTGGCGGAGCGGGGGTTGGAACCAGGCCCGACCATCTGCTGCAGGATGGAGGACGAGAGGAAGAACATCATGCAGATTTCCTGTGCTCGTACCTGGTTCCTACTAAATCCCCACAATGCGTTACTCGCCGAGCGGGGTCGGAAGGTTTATCTCGCGCCCTAACCTCATGGCATGGGACTCAATCCATTTCGGGAACAAAAGCCATCCTCGCTCGACATAGGTATGTTCTTCGGTGCACTGGCAGTGACAGCGGCGTTGGTGGCATGGGCGATATTCGGGGGCTGACCGAGACGGTGAGTGTCGTTCAACCCAAGAACGCCTCGAAGGAGTACCGGTGTCCAGGGTGCCAGGGCATCATCTCTCGCGGTGTCTTCCACGTTCTGGTTATCCCTGACGAGCAGCCGGACCTGAGACGCCACTGGCATCAGGGCTGCTGGCAGAAGGAGGCACGCCTGCGCCCGGCTACGGGGATTCCGGACTGAAGGACTAAGCCGCCCTTGGCGTCCAGACGATGTCGATGCCATCCGATCCGAGGGTGACGGTCACCAGATCCACTCTGCTGATCCCGATCTCGGTTGCCAACGCCCTCACCTGATTCGCCTTCGTGTCCGTGAATGCGTCCGCGGCTTCACCGATCTCGGAACGAATCATCGACTTGACCTCGACCGCCACCCGGCGACCGTCGATCCGCACGATCAGGTCGATCTCGCCACGACCCACCCTCAAGTTTCGATCCAAGACCAACGCGCCTCGACGTTCCAGAAATCGGGCTGCGGTCTGCTCACCGAACGAGCCGACGGCACGCCGGTGGTCGGCGATATTGGAGATCATCTCAGAGCAGAGTCGTTGGCTCGAGCTCTTCGACGTTGAAATCCTTGAAAGTGGTCACGGTGACCCTCTGAAGGAAGCGGGCTGGCCGATACATGTCCCACACCCAAGCGTCACCCAGCTGGATCTCGAAATAGGGAGCCACGGCCTCGCCCTTTTGTTCGACCTCGACGGTGTTCGCAAGGTAGAAACGACGTTCTGTCTCGACCACATAACGAAACATCGGGAGTACGTCTCGGTACTCCTTGTAGATCTGAAGTTCTACCTCGGTCTCATACCGGTCGAGGTTTTCTTCACTCATCGATGCTCCTCTGACAGAAAGGAGGAAGTGCGTCGCCGGCATCATAACGACGAAGTCCGACATCTCTGCGGTTCATGGCTTGACGATGCGAAAGACGGCTCGCCCGCCAATTGCTCAAAGCCCGCCGAAACGATCGAACGGCCACATCCGGACGAAGGCCCTGCCGACGATCGTATCGGCGTCGACCGGTCCGAATCGGCGACTGTCCACTGACCTGGATCGGTTGTCGCCCATCACCCAGACCAAACCCGCCGGGATCTCGGTGAGATCCATGTCGGCCATGGTGGCTCCGGCCGCTAGATACGGCTCGGCAATAGCCTCCCCGTTGACAAGCACACGATTGTCTCTGATCTCGACCGTTTGGCCGCCGATGGCGACGATGCGTTTGATGAGATCGTCCTCCGCCGTGGCTGTGCGAATGCCGAGCGACTCTGACACGTTTCGCACAACTTTGTCCACGAGCGATTCGTCCGGCTCAGCGCCGCCGAATGGCGAATCGAACACGACGATGTCCCCAGGTGCCGGCTCGCCGAATGTGTATGCGAGTTTGTTGACCATCACTCGGTCATCCACTTCGAGAGTTGGAATCATCGAGCCAGACGGAATGAAAAAGGCCTGAATCAGGAACGTCTTGATGACGACCGCGACGACTAGGGCAACGAGGATCAGGATCGGCAGTTCGAACAGGAATCCGATGAACGAGTTCTCTTCTTTGGCCGGCTCGTCCCGGAAGTGTTCTATCTCATCAGGCGCGGGTAGAGGGCCTAGGCTCGCAAAAGGATCGGAGTCTTGGTCGAGACCGTCAAAGGTTTCGGCCGGTGTGTTTTCGATTTCGGCCGGGTCATCGGCTGGCCCGGTGGGTGTGAGGTCCGTCATTTCACTCCCTCCCGCACCTATATCGTCGGCTCAGCGACGCTCCTTGATGCGGGCGGACTTTCCGACACGATCTCGCAGGAAGTAGAGCTTGGCGCGCCGCACTGAGCCGCGTCTGACAACTTCAATCTGTTGGATGATCGGAGCGAAGAGAGGGAATACCCTTTCGACGCCGACTCCGAAACTGATCTTGCGGACAGTGAAGGTTGCTCTGGCCCCTCCCCCATCTCTGGCGATCACAACACCCTCGAAGATCTGGATCCGCTCTCGGCCACCCTCTACCACTCTGACGTGCACCTTGACCGTGTCTCCGCCGGCGAAATCGGGCAGGTCGTCGCGAAGAAACGCACTTTCGACGAGGTCGATGTTGTTCATGGCAGACTCCAGTGGTCCAGATGCGATGGGTTTTGATGACGCGCAACGGCAATCCAGACCGTCAACGAGCCTTTCCTCGGTCCGGGGCCGTCGCCGACCGCCGTCCTCGAACATGGCTCAGCCGGGTCGGATGACCCGGCGTGCGAACCAGCCTACTCGCCACCCAGGGGGCTTACGAATCTCCGTCTGGCTCATCCTGAGCACGTAGCCACGCCGCGTAAAGATCCGGCCGTCGCTGCCTCGTCCGTTCGATCCGCTTGGCCTGCCGCCACGCGGCGATCCGGCTGTGGTCTCCAGATAGCAATACCTCAGGAACCTCCCAATCCTTGAATGCCGATGGCCTCGTGTATTGCGGCTCTTCGAGGAGGCCATCCCTGAACGACTCGGTCTGTGATGAATCCGGATTGCCGAGTGCTCCTGGCAGGAGGCGGGCAATGCCCTCGATTGCCGCCGCGGCCGCAACCTCGCCCCCTGCCAAGACAAAATCCCCAAGCGAGGCCTCTTCGTCGATGAGTTTTTCCACAACTCTCTCGTCGACACCCTCGTAGCGACCGCATACGAAAGTCACGTGGTTTTGGCCTGCCCATCGGTCGAGGGTCGATTGGTCCATTGGCCGGCCGGCCGGCGTCATCAACACTCGGTGACTGCCACTGAGGGGCTCAAGAGCGCTGGCCAGTGGCTCAGCCATCAGCACCATGCCTGGTCCACCTCCAAACGGCGCATCATCCACCTGGCGGTGATTGCCCACGCCATACACACGCAGATCGATGATATCGACCTCTACAAGGCCGCCATCGATGGCCCGCCCCACGATCGATGTTTCGAGGGGTCCTTCAAAAAAACCAGGAAAAAGTGTGACGACCGAAACCCGCATCCTGCGACGGTAGTAGGCAGGACAAAGCTCCTCTTGTATCGTTGGTCCTCAACCGATAATAGGACTCGTGGTGACCGAATCTCAGTTCAGTAGCGCCGACCCGTGGGGCCTTCCCCCTGACGAGGACGCAGGCGAAGACGTCGTCCCTTCCCTCGAAGAGGAACCGGCCGATGCCGAACTCGACGGCACAGCCGTCTCCGACGCCGACTATGCGCCAGAACCTGCCCCAAATGAGACAGCCGACGTCTCGGTTCCCTCCGGAGAGGTCGACCCCGCGTCCGACGAATCTGTCGACCAGGACGACGTTTTGCCCCAAGAGTCCGAGCTTGTTTCGGACGAGCCGCTCGACGTACGCGACCTCCCCATCGTCGAAGGCTCGGAATCTTCTCCCGATGTCGACGAGTCGGGTGAGACGAGCATTGACGATCTCCACGAGGCTGTCGCTGCTCTCGGCTCGCTCGAAGGCGAGGCAGAGGTCGAATTGCAACAGGCTGATTCCACGTTCGACGATTCGTCTGAGCTGTTCGTCGGCCAGGAGCCAGAAGTCGAGTCACCGGATCTAGAGGCATTGGCAGATGACCTGGCGTCCGCCATTCCGGTCCCTGTCGACGAGCCCGCCGATACCGCGGCTCTCGAAGAGCTGAGCCAAAAGGTGAGCGCGTGGAACGAGGGTGGGGTCACCCAGGAACCTGAGGAGTCGCCCGCCCAGGATGATTCAGCGGGGATGAACTATTGGGGTGATGAGACCGCTGCAGATTCCGATCCAGAATCGCCGCTGGGCAATGGCGACACCGAGGGTTTGGACGCTCCACAGGGTGAAGTCGAAGATGACCACCTTGCCGCCGACGGCGTCCGCACCGAACCCGAAGACGTTCCTGGCGACGCCGACGGCGTCACCTTGTCAAGCATGGCCATCGAAGCCGAGTCGGTTTTCGGGGATGAGGGCCAGTTGGGGCCGGTGGAAGAGCTCCCTGACGACCTTCCCTCATGGGCCGTTGAGGACAGGCCAGTCTTTGGCGACGCGACGGATGAGGTAGACGAATCACCGGAACCGGACCTGGAAGCCGTGAAGGAGGCAACCGACCAGCTTGGCGAACCGGACCTCGAGATTTCGAGTGAGCCAGAAACCGCCGACCCGTTCGCGCCGGATCCGGCCGCCGAACCCCAAGACGACGGCGACCCACCGGCCGACCTGGCTTTGGAGGCCTCGGTCCCCGACAACGATGGATCTGCCGCGCCCTGGCACGAAGGTGATGGCAACTCTGGCGTTGAAGCCGTCTCCGAGATCGAGAGTTTGCAGACACTCGCAGAGGATCTGGCGGCCGCGGAGACCTCTCAATCGACCGACGAGGCGACCGACGAGGCGAACGAAGATTCAACCGAAGACGATGCCGCAACTGAGTCTCATATAGCCACGCCGCCCGCCCCAAGGGGTGCACTGGCCGCCGCGGCCGCATTCTTCAGTCGCAGTGAAACTTCCGAAGGAGGCGAAGAGGAGTCCGACGATCCCTCCGAGGAAAGCCAGACCGAAGAGGTTCTGGAGATTGACGAAGTAGACCCCTCAGCCGAGTTGGAAAGTTGGATTGAAGACAATCCGCAGGCGGAACCCGAATTCGCCGACGAAGAGGGAACATCTGAACCTTCAGAAGCCGGGGTCGCAGGCGACGACATCGCGGACAAACCCAAAGACGAGGTAACAAGCGACGAAGACGAGTTCGAAGTCGTCGATCCTTCGGCCAGCGGCATCGACTCAGACGTAGAGAATTCGACGCCTACCGACCAGGACCAGGCAGACGACCCATGGGCGACGCTGATCGAAGAAGGCAGCGAGCCGAGCGGATTGGACGTTGCGTTGGGTGACCAGCCAGTGCCGTCCGTCTATTCCGAACTAGAGGAACTTCCGCCTGCCCTTCCCCTCGAAGGCGAGGGCGCTGCTGAGGAGGAGACTCCCGGCCCTGAACAAGCTGAAGGACAGGAAGCTGGTTTGCAAACCGAGAGGTCCGAAGACAAAGCCCACCCCGGCCAGTCTGGCGGGCCTGCTTTCGAAAAGGACGACTGGGGCTCTCTGTGGTCTGACTCGGCTCAGGGTTGGGTCGAGGACTCAGATGGAGGATCAGAGTGGCGGACCATCGTGACAACTGCTGACACGATGGCAACATGGCAGATCGACACCTACCTCGGAGTGGTCAGCGGTGACGCGACACTCGGTGAAGGACCGGCAGACGAGATGCTTCCGGCGGCCCGCAAGGCTGCACTTGACAAGATGGTCTCTGTCGCAATGACGAGAGCGGCACATGCAGTGGTGGCAGTCAGTGTGTCGATTGCAACCATCGCAGACGTGACCATCGTCACATCATCCGGAACAGCGGCGACCCTTCGAACTGAGGAGTGAGGGCACTGGCGAGCCCTCCTCTGATCCGCGCACAGCTTCATATGCCGCGTTCGTGGGCCCATTTGGTGAGTTCGTGACGGTTCGACAGCTGGAGTTTGCGCAGAACCGACGAGACATGTGACTCGACTGTCTTGATCGAAATGAAGAGTTCTTCGCCTACCTCCCTGTATGTGTATCCCCTTGCGATATGGCGAAGGACCTCTCGCTCTCGATCCGTGAGCTGATCCAGCTCTGGATCGATGCCCTCGATCTCGACAGACGAAAACGCATCGAGGACGAATCCAGCGAGTCTCGGGCTGAAAACGGCTTCGCCTGCAGCCACTTGGCGGAGGGCAGCAGCGAGATCCGGGATCGAGATTGTTTTGGTTACGTAGCCTCTGGCGCCCGCTCTGATCAGGGCGACGACGTCGTCTGGGGCGTCGGAAGCGGACAGGGCCAGAAACACCGGCGCATCATCGCCAAGCGAGGCCCTCACCGATGAGAGCACCGCCAGGCCGCCACCGTCCGGCATGTGAACGTCGAGCAGGACGACCTGGGGTCGCCGCTCGATGATCAGCTCGATGGCCGGCGCGACTTCGGAGGCCTCCCCGAGAACTTCGATGTCATCGGGTAGCGTGCCGCGAACGCCGGCTCGAAAGAGGTCATGGTCGTCGACGATCAACACACTCGTAGTCATTTGATTGCCACCTCCTCACTAGCAACGGGCAAGGTCAAGATCACTTCTGTGCCCCGTTCCGGTGATGATTTGATCACCGCTGAGCCGCCTGATCTCTGCATCCTCCCGACTATCGATTCTCGCACGCCTGCCCGGTCTGGTGGGATGTCAAGCGGATCGAATCCTGCGCCCCGGTCTCGCACGAACACCACGATTCGCTCGTCGTCCACTTCGCTGTATACGTCAACGACATCGACGCCCCCGTGCTGGGCGGCGTTGCTGACGGCTTCACGAGCGGCCCGAGTCAGACTTTCGACCGCTTCGGACATGGACACATCTCCGACGGACACGAGTTCGACCTTGACCTTGGCCTTCTCCTCAACCCCGTCTGCGACTGACCGCAGGGCACTGACCAGCGAACCACCGAGACCAAGCGTCTCCGCGCCAAACAACCAGCTCCTCAGCTCTCGCTCCTGTCGCCTGGCCAGGGTCGTGACCTCGTCAGAGTCCGAGGATGAACGTTGGATCAGAGCGAGAGTTTGAAGAACCGAATCATGCAGATGGGCTGCAACTTCGGCTCGTTCCTCGATCCGAACTCGCTCGGATCGTTCATCCGCCAGGGCGTGTTCCGACCTCTGCCTTCTACGATCCGAAGTGCGGATCACTCCGGTCGCCCATGCGAACAGAACTGCTGGAAACACCCATGACGCCACGTCAGAGATGAGACCGGCCAGAGAGGAGTCGCTGAGCAGAACCACCCTTCGCACCAACGCAGCGCCGAGCAGGAACCCGGCCGAGATGAGCGCACCTGGTCCCCCTACCGCGAAGACTGCCATGGCCACCGCAGACAGCGGATAACCGCCGGCCAGAGGGATGTTTTGGCCCCCAGCAATCCACGAAGCGAGCAGGACTCCAACTGCGACGCTCACGTCGAGGGCCAGAAACCACCAGGATGTAAGCGCGTCGCCTTTTCGACCCCAAAGCCATACCGTGAAGGCGAACCAGAGGACGATGACGCCGACCTCTGTCCAGGGGACCCACGGTCGGTCAAAGTCGGCAGCGTCGCCAGTACCGGCGACCAGCACCAACAGAACAACCCAGGTCACGACCACGCCCCGATACCCGAGCACGATCCGGCCAAGGGTACGTTCCAAGTCGTTCAGTTCGTAGATTCCGCCGCGCTCAGACGCCATCACAGTGAGCGTATCCGGGTCGGCCTCGTGGGAGAGGACCTTTCGGCCCTTTCGGTGCGAAGATCGGATTCAGGAATGCCCGGCCGGCGCGTGCGTTTCTTGGACAATTCCGTACAAGGTGTTGCGTCTGGCGGGCTGGCGCCCCGCCCCGATGATCAATCCCTCAAAGTCCTCGGCCGAAACTTCTTGGCCGTGCGAAGCCCCAGCCGCCCGGCTGATGGTCTCATTCATCAGAGTGCCACCCAGGTCATTGGCCCCTGCCTCGAGCAACTTCGCCCCTCCATCGAGGCCGAGCTTGACCCAAGAGGCCTGGATGTTGTCGATGAGGCCGTCGAACGCCAAGCGTGCCACAGCGTGCATGAGAACGATCTCGTCCCAGGTCGGTCCTGGCCTGGACAGCCCCCTCAAGTAGATAGGGGCCCCCATGTGAACAAACGGCAGCGGAACGATCTCGGTAAATCCGCCCGTTCGTCTCTGCACATTCCGGATGACCTCGAAGTGGTTCGCCCAAGACGTCGGGGAGTCGATGTGTCCGAACATGATCGTAGCAGTCGAGCGCAACCCCAGCTCGTGGGCGGTGATCATGACCTCTGCCCACTCCGATGTCGTGATCTTGTCAGGACACAAGAAGCGCCTGACGTCGTCATCGAGAATTTCTGCAGCCGTTCCAGGAAGAGTGCCAAGGCCCGCAGCTTGGAGCATCGCCAGGAAATCCTTCACTGTCATGCCTAGTGTTTCGGCTCCTTGCCACACCTCGAGGGGGGTGAACCCATGCACGTGCATCTCTGGCACCGCACCCTTGATCCCCTCAACGACGTCCACGTAGAAATCGCCCGTGAAGTCAGGATGGATCCCGCCCTGCAAACAAACCTCGCTAGCACCGGCCTGCCACGCCTCAACCGACCTCGCGACAACGTCTTCGACAGACATCAGGTATGGGTCGCCACGCAGATTGAGCGATTTGGGACCCTTTGAGAATGCGCAAAAACCGCATTTGAAGTAGCAGAGATTCGTATAGTTGATGTTGCGGTTCACGACATAGGTGACCCGATCCCCCACTCGCCGCTTCCTGAGCTGATCGGCGGTCCAGGCGATTGCGTCCAGATCGTCTCCCCTCCCCCTGAACAGGGTCTCCATCTCATCTCGAGTTGGGGCGGTGTCCGCAAGGGAGCGCTCCAAGATCGCTCTGATCTCAAGCGATGCTCCGCTGAGTTGCTGAGGCGCCTGGCCTTGGACCCAAGCAGAGTCGAGCCATTGAGCCGAGACCCGCGAAGCCGGAATCGGGGGTGCTGCGTCTCGGCCGGGTGCCCATTCGTAATGGGGCCTCATAGCGCCTGATGCATCCGCCTGATTCAAGTAGGCAGCGAACTGCGTCGAATCGAATGTCGACCGAGCGGTATCAACTGTCACCGTGAGCGGCACAGCAGTTCGCTCGATCAATGTGTGGTCTGAAAGAATATCGCGCAGCTCGCCGATCTGACTGGTCTCCCAGTCGCGCAATAGCAGGTCGGAGGCACCGCACCCAACCGCGTGGACGGCGTCTTGCACAGTATCGACGAACACGGAGACCTCGATCTCGAGACCTGGCAAACTCGCCAATTCGGCCGCCTCGACCACATTGCTCCTGCGGGTTCGTAAATAGGACGCCTTGGATCTGGCGATGGCGTCGAGAACCTCGCTCCTCGACCCTTCGTCCATCACAGTGATCTGCCACCCACCAACTCCCCTCGAGGCCAGCTCGAGCGCTTCGGCGGGACTGGCGACCCAAGCGACAGGGTTGAGTGCTGATGCACCCACCGCCACGGGAAGGATTCCTCCTTTGAGGGTGGAAGCCAGTTGCACATCGGTCGGATCAACGAACTCGAGCGTTGAAGTGCCCTCTTTATGGCGAGTTCTGGCTGCGATCTCATTGATCTCCGCAGCGGGGCGAACCCGCAAGAACGTGATGCGACTCATCTTGTGCCTCCTTGCTCATAGGCTTCCATAACGCCGCGCGGTGCGGTCTCAGGCCGACCACCTCCGACCGCGACGGGCTCTAGACGCGGACCGCTGCGGGCGTCTGGCTCAGGTGCAAAACCATTCGTGTCTGTCATGTTCTTGACCTTGGCAAGCATCGCGGGGTCCAACCAAGTTTCCGTGACGTATTCGGGGTAGACGGGCAGCCTGGCGGCGAGGTCGAAACCGGCGGATTCGGTTCGGCGCCTCAACTCGTCGAGATGTGGCCAGGGGGCTTCGGGATTGACCCAATCTATGGTCAGCGGTGAAACGCCTCCCCAATCGTTGATGCCTGCATCCAAATAGATCTCATAATTCTCGGTCAGATTCGGAGGAACCTGCACACTCATCTCTGGACCCATGAACCATCGTGTTATGGCCACCACTCTTGCGAACCATTGGGGAGTCGGTTCTGCCGATCGCCTCATTCTCGTGTCCGCCTTGGCTCGAAAATTCTGGACGATGACCTCCTGGATGTGGCCCCACCGATCGTCAAGGGCGGCCAGGGCGAGAATCGATTCGACGACTTCTTCGTTTGTTTCGCCGATCCCGACCAGGATGCCTGTAGTGAAAGGCACAGCAGCCGCCCCGGCCGCCTCGATGGTGCCTACCCGGACATTCGGATCCTTGTCAGGGCAATTGTGATGTGGCATGCCCGGCTCCATGAGGCGAGGCGAAATGTTCTCCAGCATCAGCCCGACAGAAGGGTTGGATGGACGTAGGGCGACCAGGTTCGCCTCGTTCATGATCCCAGGGTTGGCGTGAGGAAGGAGAGCGGTCTCAGAGTTGACGAGTTCCGTCATCTGGACCACATAGTCAAGGGTGGTGGCACAGCCTTGTGACTCAAGGAACTCGGCAGCCTGTGGCCATTTGTCCTCAGGTCGATCACCGAGTGTGAACAGGGCCTCAGTGCACCCTGCCTCTTCGCCGGCCTTAGCGATGGCGAGAACATCGTCTGGGGTCAGGTATTGCCCTCCATTTCCGGGAGGTTTGACGAAAGTGCAATAGGTACAGGTATCTCTGCACATGGTGGTCAGCGGGACGAAAACCTTGGGACTGTAGGTGACGGTTCGTCCCCTACATTCGTCACGGAGACGTGTGGCCTCTGCAAACAGCCGACCAGAATCGACGTCTCCTGCGAGATAGGCGAGCGCGAGAGCGCGGTCTGGAGCTGGGTGATGCATGAGAACGGGCACGATACCAGCCCGCCAAACTCACAGGAACAGCCGGAACGACAATCGAATAGTGACAAATCGAATTCCGGGGTACGGTGATACGACTAGGTCAACCAGCCCTTTGGAGAAGAAATCATGCAACCTGTCGGACTCATGGGGTTCGGTCGAATAGGCCGCAACGTGTTTCGGCAACTCGATGCTCTCGCTGAGTACCGGGTTGGTGCCATCGTCGACGTCAACGAACCTGAAGCCCTCGCCTACCTGCTCAAGTACGACAGCATCTATGGTCGCTTCGATCGGTCTGTCGAGCTCGAAGGGTCAACGCTCATCGTCGAAAACCAACGAATCCCGATCATCAATGCCCGCGAACCGGGAGACGTCGACTGGTCTGAATTCGGAGTCGGCACAGTCGTTCAGGCAACCGGCAAATACCGGACGATGGATTGGTGCAGCAAACATCTCGAGACCGGAGCCCAGCGAGTGATCCTCGCATCGACACCTGAGGATCCCAGCGATGTGCCCATTCTGATCAAAGGACTCAACGACGAAATCGTGACGTCGGACACGAGGGTCGTCGCGATGGGCTCCAATACGACAAATGCCCTAGCTCCACTCTTGACCGTGCTCGACGGTGCATTCGGGCTCGAGCGCATGTTTTTCACCACCGTTCACGCCTTCACCAACAACCAGCGCCTTGCAGACGTGCCGAGCGCTGGATTTCGAATGAGCAGGGCCGCAGGGGAGAACATCATCCCGGCGCAAACGAACTCGGCCGAGATTCTGGCCACTGTGCTGCCGCAGTTCGCCGGAAAGCTCTCCTCCATGGCCCTCAACGTGCCGGTCGAGAACGGCTCGACGATCGATTCTGTATCCGAATTCGCAAGGGATGTCACCGTAGGTGGTATCAACGAGGTGGTCGCTGCCGCCTCCGAAGGGCGATTCAAGGGCTTGCTCGATTACACGAAAGACCCGATCGTATCGTCCGATGTCAGGGGGGCTTCAGCGTCAGGAGTGTTCGACAGTCTCGCGACCCTGGTCATTGGAGAAACGATGGCAAAGACGATTGTCTGGTTCGACAACGGGTGGGGCTACTCCGCCCGGATCATCGAAACCCTTCGGCTCATGGACAGAATGGGGGCATCAGTATGAGCGTGCGCGTTGCAATCAACGGCTTCGGGCGCATAGGGCGGGCCGTGTTTCGCATCATCATGGAGCGACCGGATTCTGGCCTCGACGTGGTGGCCATCAACGACCTTGCGGACGACGACGTGCTGGCCTACCTGCTCAGATACGACACCGTGATGGGCCCTCTTGATCGCGAAGTGACTGTGGCTGATGGTGCGATGACAGTCGGTGGCCACAACGTAAAAATGTTGCGCGAGTCTGACCCCGCTGATCTTCCATGGGCTCAACTGGACGTGGACGTGGTCGTGGAGTCAACTGGCGTATTCAGAGATAGGGCCTCGCTCACTCGGCATCTCGATGCCGGCGCCAAGCGGGTTCTTTTGACCGTTCCATCGAAGGACGACGTGGACGCCACCGTTGTGCTGGGCGTCAACGACGACGACCTCGATGCAAACGATCGCATCGTCTCCAACGCCTCATGCACCACCAACTGCCTTGCGCCTCTCGCCAAGGTCCTCGACGACGCGTTCGGGATCAAACGGGGCGTGATGACAACCGTTCACGCCTATACGAACGACCAGCGACTCGCTGATGTCCCACATGCTGATCTGCGCCGATCGCGGGCCGCCACAGAGAACATCATCCCAACCACAACCGGGGCGGCCGCCGCGGTCGGCAAGGTGCTGCCCAACCTGGCGGGCAAGCTGGATGGCATGGCCATGCGGGTCCCGGTGCCAGATGGGTCGACCGTGGATCTGGTCGTAGAACTCGACTCCGATGTCGACACCGAACAAGTAAAGGCAGCAATTCGAGAGGCGGCAGCCGGCCCGATGCGCGGCATCCTCCAGTATTCCGAGGAACCCCTGGTGTCGACGGACATCATCGGCAACCCACATTCCAGTATCTTCGACGCCGACTCCACCCAGGTTCTCGGCAAGAACATGGTGAAGGTGCTCTCTTGGTACGACAACGAATGGGGCTACTCGAACCGAGTCGTCGACCTCATCGAACGAATGGGCCAACTGGCGGACCCGACGTCTGCCTAGCGACCTCCTGACGTCGGACGGACCATGATCCTGCCTACCTGTAGACGGTTTCGCCTGCGTCTATCGCTTGTCTGACCTGGTAGGCGTCGTTGGCGTCGGCCAGGAATGGATAGGGGTCGATGGCGCTACCCCAGCGATGCAACTCGAAATGAGTGTGTGAAGGAGTGTTCTCGGCATTTCCCGAGTCGCCGACATATGCGATCACCTGACCGGCCTGGACGAAATCGCCAACCTCGAGACCTTCGGCGAACGCCCCAGACCAACCACCTCGCCCGTTGTCTGTGCCAGGTGCGTCATCGTTGAGATGCAGGTAGAGCGTGGAGTACCCATCGGCGTGGCGAAGCTTGATGTTGTAGCCGGCCTTGGTGCCCCTACTCATCGAGACGACGAATCCGTCTGCCACCGCGACCACCTCGGTGCCTTTGGGCGAAAAGATGTCGCTGCCCTTGTGGGTGCGCTCTTTTGCATACACCCCGAAGTCGTCCGAAAACTCTGTTGTCACGCCCTGGTGTGGGAACACCATCTCGAGATCTTGGGTCGCTCCGGCGGGCAACGCGATGAGCAAGACAAGCGCGAGCGAAAGAGAGACGGGGAGCCGGCGGACCATACAACAGACATCGGAACGCCCCTTGAAACCTTGAGTGATCGGCCGACAAGGACTCGGTCCGAACTAGAACCGCGTCCGGCAAGACCTTCGATTCAGAGCATGGGTTTGGCGGCCGTTCGGCGGCCGCCTGGCGACCCAGATGACCCCTGGTGGAAAACAGCCGCCGAGCGGGAAACACCAGGCCGAGCATGGCTGCCGATCAGATCACCCAACGCTCCGGTAATCTAGGACGATGCTGCGTGCCGGCCTCCTCGTTTTGACTCTGGTGATCGCGGCCTGCGCGGAGATTTCTCCTCCTCTGGCCGATCCGCCCCCCAGCTCTACAAACCCCACCCTGTCCACCAGTCCAAGTACCTCCATACCGCCAACCACCGGATGCGAAGGAGGCGTGGAGGACTACGTCGACGCCGGGCCCATTGCGATAGTCGGACAGACAAGCAGTGACGCGGCGCAGATCTCGTCCCTCACGGTTTTCGACGTGGGCGTGTGCGAACGGTTTGAGGTTGCCCTCGTCACCGAGGGAGGCGCACCGGCCACATCGGCCCCGAGAACCACCGCAGAGATCTTCCCGGACTCTGGTCTCGTGAGGCTCAGGTTCTCTGGTGGGGTCGCCTCAACCGCGGTCACCGAATCACTGATCGAGAGCACCCTAGTCAGGCAGGCGTACGTAGTCAGGGGCCTGGACGGCTTGATGTTCGTCGACCTTCACCTGTCCGCATCTGTCGGGGCGCGGGCAATCGAATTGCGGAATCCGGCCAGGGTTGCAGTCGAGCTGCGTCCAGGTGGAGAACCGGTACAGGTAGGCGCGTCACTCGGCGCCAACGTCGTCGTAACCGACCCTGCCAGGCGAACGGTCGAATACCCAATTCTGGTGCGCGGCTATTCGAGAACCTTCGAGGCCACCGTGATGGCGAGGCTGTCGGCAGATGGATCAGCAATCGACGAATATTTTACGACCGCGGCCGATTGGACACAGACCTGGGGCGAATTCGTCCTCGAGATACCTTCTGGACCTGGAGGCGACCTGAGTCTCTTGGTCGGCGAGGAGTCGGCGGAAGACGGAACGATTCGCGGCGTGACACTCGAACTCAGCGCGGGTTGAACAAGCCTTCGAGCGGAACTATCTCGACCAGTCCCCTTCCGAGATCGACGACTGGAACCAGCTCGGTTACAAACGGAACCTGAACCTGCGAATCGCCTGCCACGTCGACGACCAAGCGGATCTGTGGTCCCATGATGACGTCGCTCACCAGCCCGATCTCGGTGCCGTCCACCCAGACTGCCAAGTCGCGTAACTCGTCTGGCCAGAACTCACCCTCGGCCAAAGTCCGTCGCTCCGATCGTTGGACCAGAAGAAGGGCGCCGATGAGGGCCTCAGCCCTGGCACGGTCGGTGACCCCGGCGAATTCAACCAGGAGCGCTCCCTTCGAATTCTCCCCAACCGAACTGATCACAAGGCGGGGTAGGTCCTTGCGATCGGTCAGCAAACGCGCCTTGGGACGGAATCGGTCAGGATCGTCGGATTCCGAGACAACTACGCATGCCCCGTTCAGACCGTGAACCGAAGACACACGGCCCACGACCATCAGGTCGGAGGCAGGCCCGTCCTGGCGTTCCGGTCGACGCGATGGGCTTTGCGGTTCGTCAGACATCTGCCGCTGGCCGCATCTCGATCGGCCTGGTCAACCCAAGCGCGAGTCTGTCGTTCAGTCGATGAATTCCACGCCTGCGTTCAGGCCTTCTTCGTCGGCGGCCGCCTGGGCGATCGTGCGAATCGCTCTGGCCACGCGCCCTCGCCTACCGATGACCCTGCCCATGTCCTGAGAAGCAGTCTTGACTTCCGCCACCACATCGTCAGGGCCTTCTTGGACCATCGTGAGTTCGACCGATTCGGCATCGTCAACAATCTGACCGACGACGTACCCAACTACTCGCTCAACAATCTCGCCGCTCATTTGGCATCCTCCGTGTCAGATTTGGCATCCGTTTCGGCGGCTGCAGACGTCTCCTCGCCGGCAGCGTTGGAATCGTCCGGCGCCGGCTCGGCCTCTTCGGCAGGTTCAGCTTGTGCTTCCGCAACGTCGGTGGTCTGCGCCGGCTCGGCCTCTTCGGCAGGTTCAGCTTGTGCTTCCGCAACGTCGGTGGTCTGCGCCGGCTCGGTTTCGATCGATGGCTCTGCCGCATCGGTCTTGGCCTCTTGCGCGTCTGGCACTGATTCTTCGGCCTCGACCGGGGCGGCGGCGGGAATCGTATAGACCTCGCCCTTGGCGACCCTGAACTTCGCCCAGGTCCCGTTGATCTCAAGCAGTTTCTTCGCCCGTTCGGTCGGCTGCGCTCCGGTTTGCAACCAATAAAGGGCCCGGTCGCCGTCGATTTCGATCAAGCTCGGATCTTGGCGCGGGTCATAGCGGCCGATCGATTCGATAATGCGCCCATCGCGGGGCGAGCGGGAGTCGGCAACGACAACCCTGTAGGTGGGTTGCTTCTTCTTGCCCATTCGCTTCAGACGGATCTTCACCGCCATGCGGTCACCTCTTCTTCTTTTTTCGTTGGTTCTTCTTGGTCCGCTGGGTCCCCGCCGCGACCTTGCGCTGTCGCGGCTTGGCAGCCAGATCGACCTCTTCGAGGCCGGCCTGCGCGGCGATGGCCTTCTGGGCCCGCTTTCCGCCTAGGCCCGGGATATTGGGAAGCCCCGGAATACCCTTGCCTGCGGCAAACGCCTGCATCATCTTGCGCGTCTCGTTGAACTGTTTCAACAAACCGTTTACTTGTTGGATGGTTGTCCCAGACCCTGAGGCTATCCGCCTGCGCCGATTTCCGCTGATGAGTTTGGGATCCACCCTCTCGCCCGGCGTCATCGATCGAATGATCGCCTCAACGCGCGAGATGTCTCGATCCGACACCTCGACATTTGCGAATGTCGATCGAGCGCCCGGGATCATACCAAGCAAATCGCCAACTGGCCCCATCCGGCGGAGCTGCTGGAATTGCGACAGGAAGTCTTCGAACGTGAATTCGGCTCGCATCATGCGGTCGGCCATCACTTCGGCCTCTTGTTCGTCCCAGGTCGCCTCCGCCTTTTCGATGAGAGTCAGCACGTCTCCCATGCCGAGAATCCGAGAGGCCATACGGTCTGGGTGGAAGACTTCAAAATCGGCAGGCGATTCGCCAATGCCTGCAAACTTGATCGGACAGCCGGTGACTTCGCGAACGCTGATCGCCGCCCCTCCCCTGGCATCGCCATCCAGTTTGGAAAGAACCACACCGGTCAAACGGGTCTTTTCAAGGAACCCCTCCGCGACATTCACCGCGTCCTGGCCGGTCATCGCGTCTACGACCAGCAACACTTCGGTCGGGTCGACCACCTTGCGGATGTCAGCCAACTCCGCCATGAGCTCTTGATCGACCTGAAGGCGACCTGCGGTGTCAACGATCACGACATCGAATTCTTCTGTCGCAGCGTGTTTCATCGCCCCTTTGACGAGTCTGGTTGGTTTCGTCTTGCGGTCGGCAAACACAGAGACGCCGATTCGCTCACCGAGCTGCTGCAGCTGATCAACGGCGCCCGGCCGCTGTAGGTCGGCTGCCACCAGTAGCACCCTCTTGCCCTGCCCCTTGAGCATGGCCGCGAGTTTTGCGGCGGACGTGGTCTTGCCGGAACCCTGCAATCCGACCATCAGGATCGTCAGCGGGCCTGATGTTGGAGTGGAAAGCGGGACGGCCTCTCGGCCGAGGGTCTCAATGAGAGATTCGTTCACCAGCTTGATGATCTGCTGACCAGGGGTGAGGCTCTTGGCGACTTCGGTTCCAACGACCTCGGTGCGGATACGCTCCAGGAGGGTGCGGGCGACCCCGACGTTGACATCTGCCTCGAGCAGCGCCAGGCGAACCTCCCTTAGGGCGGCGTCGACGTCGGCCTCCGACAGGCGCCCCTTTGACCGAAGCTTGTCGAAGATGCCGCTGAATCGATCTGTCAACGATTCGAACATTGCTCCATTCTACGCGCTGGTAGAAAGACTCTCTCCCAGGCCGGCACGCCGGCTGGACACCGCCGCCCCATCACTCAATTAGCCTTCGCGGATGGATCTCCAGGAACGAGACGCGGCGCTGCGGGCCGACATCCGTCGGCTCGGCGCCCAACTCGGCGAGTCGCTCGTGCGCCAGGAAGGCCAAGAATTGCTCGACCTGGTCGAAGATGTGAGGGCCAGAACTCGGCAGCTGCGTGAATCCGGTGCAGCTCAGGACGCCGAGATGCTCGGGGACCTGCTCGCCAATCTCGATCTCCCCAGGCTGGTTCTCCTCGCCCGCGCATTCACTGCCTACTTCTACTTGGCCAACGTGGCCGAACAGACCCACAGATTGGACGAACTAGCGGCCAGAACCCGTCAGCAGCGCGGATGGCTCGAGAGCACTGTCGACCAGATCGAGGCAGCCGACCTCTCTCAGGCGGAGGTCGAGTCAGCGCTCGACCGGTTGGAACTCCGACCTGTCTTCACTGCCCATCCAACCGAGGCTTCCCGTCGGTCGATCCTGACCAAGCTGAACACGATGGCCGACCTCCTGGACGAGCGCCTTGACCCGCGATCCACCGAGCCAGACCAACGTCGAATCGACCGCCGAATCGAAGAACTCATCGACCTCATCTGGCAAACCGACGAACTACGCCGCGAGCGACCTGACCCTACGGACGAGGCAGCGTCAGTGATCTACTACTTCGACGAGCTGTTCAAACGGGCTGCGCCTGAGGTCCTTGACCGCTTCGCCACCGAAATGAGCCGACTCGGGATCGAGGTTCGCATCGACGACACCCCGATCCGTTTCGGCACCTGGGTGGGGGGTGACCGCGACGGAAATCCGCACGTCACGCCTGACGTTACGGACAGCGTGTTGGCCGCCCAGCACGATCACGCAATGCGCAACTTGATTGGAGCAATCGAGCAACTCGCGTCTGATTTGTCACCCTCGTCGCGGATACGGGGGGTCTCCGATGAGCTCAACGCCAGCCTCGAGGCCGACCGTTCCGCGATGCCTGAAGTCTTCAAGAAGTTCGGGACTTTGAATGCAGAGGAACCGTACCGGTTGAAACTCGCCTATATCCACCAGCGGCTGGTCAACACCCGCGAACGCATGGCAGGCACCGCAGTACGTCGACCGCAACGCGATTACATGACCGTTCGGGAATTGCTCGACGAACTCGCTCTCATCCACGAATCGCTCAGTGCGAATCGTGGCCAGTTGATCGCCTCAGGAATGGTCGCCAGGCTGACGAGGACTGCCGCGGCGTTCGGCTTTCACCTCGCAACCATGGACATCAGGCAACACGCGCAGAGCCACCACGCAGCCCTCGCTGAGCTATTCGAGCGCCTCGGGACCGACTACCGCGGCCTCGACCAGGCTTCACGAACCGCCTTGCTCACATCCGAACTCGCCGGCCGTCGCCCTTTGACCACAAGCGCCGCAATGGTCAGCGACGAATCGGTCGCCACCCTCGACGTTTTCCGTTCGATTCGTGACGCCAAAGACCGCTACGGGCAAGACCTCATCGAAAGCTATGTCATCTCGATGACCCGTGATGTTGACGACGTCCTGGCCGCCGCAGTGTTGGCAAGGGAGGCAGGCCTTATCGACGTCCCCGGCGAGATTGCGGACGTGGGCTTCGTACCACTGCTCGAGACGACAGACGAGTTGCGAATTGCCGGCCCGCTGTTAGACCGTCTCCTGTCGATTGAGCCATACCGCCATATCGTGCGGCTCCGCTCCAACACCCAGGAAGTAATGCTCGGATACTCCGATTCAAACAAACACGGGGGGATCACCACCTCACAGTGGGAGATCTACAAGGCACAGCAGGCGCTGCGGGACGTGGCCAAGTCGCACGGGGTCATCCTGCGACTGTTCCACGGTCGCGGAGGCACCATCGGCCGAGGTGGGGGCCCAACTCACGAGGCCATCTTGGCCCAACCACACGGTTCGGTCGATGGCCCGATCAAGATCACAGAGCAGGGCGAAGTCATCTCGGACAAGTACGGGCTGGCCGCGTTGGCCGAGCGCAACCTGGAGCTGACTCTCGCCGCAGTCATCGAGGCCACGCTGCTTCACCGAACTCCTCGCCAATCCACCGAACTGCTCGAGAGCTGGCACAGCAGCATGGACCAGATCAGTGCTGAGGCATTTTCCGCCTATCGCTCGCTGATCGAGGACCCAGGCCTCGTTGACTACTTCCTGAGCGCAACACCTGTCGACGAGCTCGGTTCTCTGAATATTGGATCTCGCCCCTCCAGACGGCCGGACGGTTCGGGTTCGTTGGATGATCTGCGGGCGATCCCCTGGGTGTTCGGCTGGACCCAATCACGCCAGATCATCCCAGGCTGGTTCGGGGTTGGATCTGGCCTGGCCGCCGCGCGCCGGGACGGTCGAGGAGAGGCGATCGCAGAAATGCACCAGCAGTGGTCATTCTTCAAGACCTTCATCTCGAACGTCGAGATGACCCTCGCCAAGACCGACCTGAGTATCGCGAAACGGTATGTCGACAATCTCGTAGACCCGGATCATCACCACCTTTTCGAAGCCATCGAGGACGAATACGAGCGCACGATTCGTGAGGTGCTAGCGGTGACCGGATCCGAAACGTTGCTCGAGGCGAACCCGGTTCTGCAACGGACGCTGTCGGTTCGGGATGCCTACTTGCACCCTCTGCATCATCTCCAAGTCGACTTGCTCAGCAGATCTCGGACGGACGACGTCGACAACGCTCCTCTCCGGCGGGCTCTGTTGCTCACGGTCAACGGGATCGCTGCTGGCCTTCGCAACACCGGCTGACATGGAGATGAGCGCATTCGCGGAGCGAGTCCACGAGGCCGTCAACAGCCTCGAACCGGGTGAGTTGGTCACCTACGGCGAAATAGCGATCCAAGCGGGACGACCGGGGGCAGCCAGGGCCGTGGGCCGTATCCTGGCCATCAGCGATGGCACCCTGCCTTGGTGGAGAGTGGTGACCGTGGCCGGTCGGCTGGTCCCCGGCCACGAAACGCGACACGCCGAGCACCTGCGTGCGGAGGGTTTCACGATTAGAGCCAACCGGGTTCAGACCTGACGGGCGGGATCAGTGGTACTCGTCGCGGAGTGGCCCCACCGTCAATGCACCCTTTCGACCCGCCCCGTTACCTCCAGCGACGCCTGGCGGCGACGGACGGCGGATAGCGGATAGCGGATAGCGGATAGCGGATAGCGGATAGCGGATAGCGGATA
>QIDH01000029.1 GCA_003229305.1 Acidimicrobiia bacterium
ACCAGATCGGCAACCGCCGCGATCTCCGTCCGCCGACCCACGAAGCTCGTCATCTCGGTCGGGAAGCTGACTAGTTGCGCTGCCATGATCCACAAACATACATCCAACGCCTGTCCGAGGCCTTAGAACCCGCCACCGAGATGCCAGAGAGAGAGGTGCGATCTTCGGCTTCGCCTGGTCGTAGTCGATTGGCATGGTCACGTCGCCACGTTGATCCAGCGCAGGGTCGCAATGTTCTTGAATCTCTCGCTGCGCTATGCAAGCCCGTGCAATCCACGGCCTCGCAGTCATCTCCGAGGAGCCGGGCCCTGTTCGGCTGTGAGTGTCCAGCGCACCGGGTGCAAGTCAGCGTCGAGAAAGTCAGCTTCCGCCCAGCCTGGCTAGCCTCGCAAGGTACGGCCGGAATGCACCCAAAGGGGACGGGCGGTGCCACAGGCCGAAATGACTGGAGCTGGACGATGCGGATTGGGATTCTCACGGGTGGAGGCGATGTTCCTGGGCTCAACGCCTGCATCAAGGCGGTCGTGGAACGGGTGGTCGATGACGGTCATCAGGTGGTCGGCGCGCGAATGGGTTGGGCTCCTTTCGTCGGTTTCAATCCAGACGAGCCTGGAGATCGGGATGACTGGTTCATCGACCTCGACCCTGGCATTGTCCGCACCGTCGCCCGCACCGGGGGAACCTTTCTGCACACCTCGCGCACCAATCCAGGCCGGGTGAACGGCGGCTCGCTCCCCGATTTCCTGTTGGACCGGTATGAGGGCGAGGGTCCTCACGATGTCACGGAGCATGCGTTGGCGGTTCTGGAGAGTCAGCGACTCGATGTGCTGATCGCCATCGGTGGCGACGACACGTTGTCGTTTGCGCTGCGGTTGCATCAGGAGGGCGTGCCGACGATCGCCATTCCCAAGACTATGGACAATGACGTTCAAGGCACCGATTACTGCATCGGCTTCTCGACGGCTGTCACCAGAGGGGTCGAGTACATCAACAACCTCCGCACAAGCGCGGGGAGTCACGAGCGGATTGCGGTTGTTGAGCTGTTCGGGCGCTACAGCGGGGAGACGTCCCTCGTCACCGGGTACCTGGCCGACGTGGATCGGTCGATCATCTCCGAGGTCCCGTTCGACATTGACAAGTTGACAGGCTTGCTGATCGAGGACAAGGCCAGGAACCCTAGCAATTACGCCATGGTCGTGATCTCTGAGGGTGCCAAGCTGGCCGGTAGCGAAATGGTGTTGAGCGGGGTCGAAGACGCATACGGCCATCGCAAGCTCGGCGGGATCGGTGCGCTCACCGGGGAGCTGATAAAGGAGCGCACAGGCGGAGGGATCATCTATCAGCAGCTTGCCTACCTCATGCGCTCAGGGGCACCCGATTCGCTCGACCTCATGGTCGCTTCCAATTATGGGGTGATGGCCGCGGATCTGGCGGTCGAGGGAGCCACGGGGCGCATGGTGGCTCTGCGCGGTGGCACGTATACGAACGTCCCGATAACGGCGACCGAACAGGGTGTCAAACGAGTGGACGTCGAGGAACTCTATGACACAGACGAGTATAGGGCCACGGTCCGGCACGTCGGCGGCAAGCCGATGTTCCTGTACTGACCGCCAACCCGAACAGGCAGTCCGGGCCATTGCGCTCCCAACCGACCAGGTCTGGCTCGAATGGAACCGCCTTCCGTCGACCGCCCAAATTGAACGCCGGGTCGGTTAGAGCGGTGGTCCATGCGATTGTCATCTTGAACCGCCGTCCCTCGTATCTGTATTTCCTCTCTTGACCTTCCTTTCGACTAGAAGGTATACAGTGATTGAGCACGATTGGTGCGACAAGAAAGGAGGTGCACAAATGACCTCGAAACGATGGCAGGAATGGCTCCTGCTTCTCGGCGGCGTATGGCTCCTCGTTGCCCCCTCTGTGTTGGGATCGACTTCTGATCTCAACTCTTCGTGGAACGCCTGGATACTTGGTGTCCTGGTGATTGCGACAGTCTGGTGGGCACAGGCAAAACCGGCCGAGAAGACAACCGGATGGCTGCAAGCCACATACGGTACGTGGTTGTTCGCAGCACCGTGGGTGCTTGGGTTCTCCGGGCTGGCTGAGCCGAGCTGGAATGCATGGCTCACCGGGGTCGGCATCGTCGCGGTTGCATGTTGGGATGTCGTAGACCGGTCATCTCGGCCTGTTATACGGCCGCCGACAACACGAGAAGACCACATCACTCACAGTTCCCACTGAGGCCCAACAGGACCTGAGCGGGACTCTCTCAGACCGGACTAGCGGGGTCGATGATTGCCACCAATCGTCGACCCCCGTCCGGGCACCACGCCCGCGAATCGAGATCAAATGGCGCAAGACCGCAGGGACCGGAGACTCGAGCTGACAGAACCTGGGTGGGGTTTGATTCTGACCGGGGGTGCTAACTGGGGTGCAGTTCAGGTGGGGGTGTTGAAGGCCCTCCAGGAACGAGGGTTTGATCCGGATCTCATTGTCGGCGTGTCGGCTGGGGCAATCAACGGAGCCTTTTTTGCTGCGCGGCCCACAGCTGAGGGCTTGGCAGCGTTGGTCGAACTTTGGGAAACGGCCGACATGCGCAACATCTTTGGGACCCGGGTTGCTTGGTTTCGAGAAGTTATCACTGCGATGTTCCACGCCTCATCAGTCTTTTCGAACCGTGCCCTGCGATCATTCCTGACTCGATCGCTTGCCATAGATCGGTTCGAGGCGTGCAGTATTCCTCTCGAAATAGTGGCCTCCGATCTGGTTTCAGGAACCTCGAGGTTGTTGTCTTCTGGCGACCTCGTGGATGCGATCTTGGCTTCGACGGCCATTCCCGGGCTTTTTCCCCCTGTGAAGATCAACGGAGAGCCGCTCGTCGACGGAGCGATCGCAGATCCGCTTCCGCTGGCCGCGATGCTGGAGCGCGGCATTCGGCGGGTTGTCGTAGTTGAGGCGGGCCGACCCTGTGGCTGTGGCGACGAACTCGACAGCGCATCCAATCTCTTTCAGCGGGCGGTCACCGTGGTGATACATGACCGGATGGATCTGCTCGTGGCGCTCGCTCCTGCTGGGGTCGACATCATCCGGCTCGGGCGGGTTTGCCATCCAGAGACGCCGATCACCGATCTCTCCGACGCAGCACTCCGAGTTCGTCTTGGCCACGATGAGGCTGCCCGCCTCCTCGACGAAGCCGGCATGAGCCTCGACTCTGGCAGCGGTTCAGGTCTATGACGGCGACCCTATTGAAACTTGTCGCGAACCTCTTGACATTCCATGTGACTGGAAGGAATACGCTAGGGCTCAACTTGCGAAGCGAATGGGAGCGTGAGTCATGATCAGTCACCCAGACCTTGTCGGGCACTTGGTTCGACCGGACGGTCGGCGCCCTAATGCGGTTGCCACTGGGCGCGTGTGCGCTAAACCGGATTGTTCCACCAAGCTCAGCATGTACAACCGCAACGACACGTGTTTTCGGCATACTCCGATCCGATTCCCGAGGACTCGAGGCCGTATCAAGGCCATCTGAACTCGTCGAAAACGAACGGGACTCACATGTCCATGTTGCCGTCCGCGTCGGTGTGGGACCACATGAAGACTCGCTCGCCTGACACGATCAAGGCCACACCAACAGCCGAAACGATGAGGACGAGTATGTCTTCGGATGCCTTGACCCATAGGAAGGCCGTGAGGACGATGACGTCCAGCACGATAGCGGTGCCCACGATGGCGGGTCGTACCGGAATCCGATCACGCAGATGGCGCAGGATCCCCCAATGGATGGCGATATCCATGATCAGGTAGAAGACGGCTCCAAGAGCAGCGATTCGTTGCAGGTCGAATAGGACCGTCAAAGCCATTGCGAAGGCGACCGTGTAGATCATGGCGTGAGTTCGGAGGGTGCCTGGTAGCCCGAAATGCCGGTGAGGTATCTCTTTCATGGTTGTGAGCATTGCCAGCATTCGCGAAGCAGCGAACACGCTCGCCATGACTCCAGAGGCCGTCGCGATTACGGCGATCACGACCGTGAACCAAACCCCAGCGTCGCCGAACGCAGGTCGAGCGGCTTCAGCCAGCGCAAAGTTTTGAGCCGTGACTATTTCGGTCAAAGTCAGATTGCCGGCCACCATGATGGCCAACGCCATGTACAGGACTGCCGAGATCGATATCGAGATGATGATGGCGCGTCCGGTATTGCGGTGGGGATCGACGATCTCACCTCCGCTGTTCGTGATGGTCGTGAAGCCCTTGTAGGCGAGAATCGCCAATGCGACTCCTGCCAGAAAACCACCGGATCCAATCCCATTCGTTCCTGGCGACCCGTTGGTGAAGTTGGCAGAGCTGACAAACCAGAGCCCAATGATTGCAAACACTGCCAAGCCACCAACCTTGATGGCTGCCATGACCCCTTGGGAGGTCTGGACGGCCCGGTTGCCTGCGATATTGACCACGAAGGCGATGGCGAGAAGCCCAACTCCGAGGGCCGGCACCCAGAACGAGGTGGGAGTCAGGCCGACGATCTGAAGAACATAGGCTCCGAAGGTTCTCGCGACGAGACTCTCACTGATGACCATCGACACGTACATCAAGAGTGCGAAGACACCCGTAGCGGTCCCGAGCCCGTACGCCTCTCGCAAGAACATTGCCACGCCACCAGAGGACGGGAAGGCGTTGGACAGCTTCACGTACGAGTAGGCGCTGAAAGCAACTATTGCACCGGCAGTCAGGAATGCGATCGGGAACAGATCGCCTGCGAGCGCGGCAACCTGTCCAGTCAGGGCGAAGATGCCGGCTCCGATCATCACTCCGGTGCCAAGTGACACGGCCCCAAAGAGACTCAGGCTGTCTGCATCATCTTCCGAGGCTGGGTCGTCGCCGCCGGCCATGCCATGGTCTGCATCACTCATGGCGAGGGCTCACATGGAGTCTTCGGGGGTTTCGGTGTCCATCCCGGCCATCAGGACGGCGTTCTGGTTGACCACGTGGAGGTGCTGGCCCACGTGGTAGAGCAGCAGGCCGAGTCCGACGAAGATGAGCGGTTGAAGTGTGACACTTATGAATTTGTTGGGCACGTCGAGGCTGGCATTGACTATCGCTATCACGAACGCGGACAGGATGATGGACATGCCGGCGACGCCGGTCGCCCAAGGTGCCTTGATGTTGGCAAGTATCTGTTGAGCGACCTGGTCTCTGGATTGGGGAATCACCTGTTCTCCTGTTTGAGCCTGGGGGCGACTGTACCAATTCGTCTCGATCGAGGAAGGCGAACCGTATCGGGGCGGCTGACTCGAGTCGAGTTCCGATCCGCCGGGTCAGCCGTTGGTGATGTAGGCGATGTTGCCAGACAGTGGATTGGTGGACGTCACCTCGAACACAGCCAGGTGTACGGTCCCGTCGCTTCCCAGCCTGAAGCTGACCAATTGCCCGAGGGGAAGTTCGCCCGCGGTGAGGATCGTCGATGTGTCCCAACCGCCGCCGCCCTGCGTCGCCACTTTCACGACACTGCGATCCGAGTACACGATACGAGGGGCCTGGTCGGCATCGACAGCGATCGCAGTTACTCGCCTTGCCCCGGTGAATCCTGTTTCCAGATCGGCCAAGGTGTCTACGTCTGTCGCAGACCAGCCGCTTCCGGCGTTGTTTGCATACCTGACTGTGGCATCGGCGGCCCCGTCGATGCGGAGATAGCTGATGTGCGGGTTTCCGCTGCTGTCGAATGCCAGAGATGAGTACCGTCCGACATCGCCATCCGAATCGACCGTCTCGATTGTCCAGGTGCCGTCTTGGCGGTACGCGTATTTGAGGTCCTGGTTGTTGTTGTCGAAATAGCTGAGGGCCGGGTTGCCGTCTGGGTCGACAGCGAGCGAAACGTTGAACTCGTAGGCGATCGGTCCTGAGCCGATCTCGGTGACTTGCCACGCGCCGTCTTGTAGTTCGTAGTACTCGACACCCGGAGTACGGTCGAATTGCTGAGGATCGATACCGGCCGCTCTGAGCACACCGTCAGGACCAATAACGATCGTGCTGTCCCATCCGTCGTGGCCTTCGCTGGCCAGGGCTTCAATCGCCCACCCTGCATCGCCACCAGACGCCACGGTGAGGTCCCCCTTGTCTTGTTGGAATGAGGTGTCCTGATGATCGTGGTACGCGATCTGAGGTTGGCCGTCTGGCGTGTAGGCCAGGCCGATCGGACCGTAGAAATACCCCTCGGCGACTGTCTCGGTCGACCAGCCGGATCCAGCGGATGCGTAGCCGATCGTGCCCATGATGTCTTCAGCGAGAAATGCTATTCCTGGTGTTCCATCAGGGGCCAACTCGAGGTCTGGTTTGATGCCTTGGCCGATCGCGGTAGCCGTGTAGCCGTCTGCGACCGTCAAGGCGAGGTCGCCGGCATCCTCTGGGTCCTCCTGGGAAGCCGATCCCGAGGCTGCGCTGGTGGTAGGGCCATCCGGGGGTGCGGACGCCTCCGTCGTTGATGGGCCGGTTGTCACCGAACCTGAGGCGGCATCGGAACTGTCGTCAGATCCTGCTCCGCAGGCCGCGGCGATCAGCGATATGGACGCGAGCAAGATTGGGAAACGTGCTGGGCTGAGACGCATGCTGTGATCAACGTCAATCCGTTGGGGCTTCACCCCTGATTGTCGCGCCAGCGACAGTCAAGGACCAGTCGCGGGTGCAACATCTTGGGGCGATCTCAGAACGTGGCGCGTCTGAGGTGGGTCAACGGTTCGTCTGGCGATGGATGAGAGACCGGAGTTGGAACTGCCCCCTTGACATGCAGTCCCAACTCCGACTCCCGGAGCGGTAACCGAACCCGGCACGCGGTTTCCCACGCCATTCGGGTGACGTATTCGGTCAGAGCAACCCCATTGCGCCCTTGGTCTTATGGGCGGATGGCTCCGCCTGACGAGCCGGAATACTCAGCGGGGGAACCAAAGGCTCCCCCGCTGTAGCACGCAATGGGGATTGCTTG
Source organism: Acidimicrobiia bacterium (assembly GCA_003229305.1). Lineage (GTDB taxonomy): Bacteria > Actinomycetota > Acidimicrobiia > Spongiisociales > Spongiisociaceae > SZUA-232. The sequence continues at coordinate 6,971 of QIDH01000029.1, forward strand.
ACTATCCAGTCGGCTCGCCGCGCAGCCGGGTAAGCGTTCTGGCCCGGAAACTCCCGGCTGCCGCGAAATAGAGGTGTGGAGTAGCGGGCTCCGGCGCGAAGAGGTGAACCCCCGGCTAGATGAAGGCGCTGGTAGCCGAGTTGGCGAACAGGGCGGCTTCGCGACGCACGAACTCTGCGTGTTCGCCTACGCCGACGGTTTCGAGGGTTTCTTGCAGGTCGGCATTTACACAGGAGGTCTCGAAGTCGTCACCGGGAATGACTGCCATCGCCGCCCTCAGGATGCGTTCCAGGTCGGTAGCCGGATCGTGGTGGTTGGCAACCGCCGCCGAGATGATTGGTGGCAGGTTCCATTCTTCGAGGAGCTGACCGGATTGCAGAGCGTGGGTTGTCCCGTAGATCTCGGTTTCTCGTTCGAGAAGGTCTTCGGCGCTGGCACCGTCGCGGAGCAGCACACTGCGCCACTGGCGGTAGGCCGAATCTCGACCTGCCAGGATGGTCGTTCCGAAGTCGACGAAGAGGCCTGCGACGAAGGCGTGCTCACATTGCTCGTGACCCAGACCGGCCAATCGCCCGATCACCTTGGCTCCCCTCGACGTGACCAACGCCCTCGCCCATGAGCCTTCGTCTCCGAACGCAGACATCATCTGCCGCCCGGCCGCGGCTACCGCCAAAGAAGCGACAGTTCGACAGCCGACTCGCACGACTGCTTGGAGTACGGTCCCTACCGGATAGGCCGTTCCGACATAAGCAGAGTTGGCGAATCGAATCGTCGCCGTTGCCAACTCAGGGATGGTGGCCAGCGTCGAGCTGACCGCATGAATGTCAGGGTCAGGATGGGCAGCGAGTTGCCACAAATCCAGCTCTGCGAGGCTTGCGTGGCGGAGAGCGCCGCCCGTCGCGGCCTTACCTGTCATATCACACTCTGAGTTTGCCGTCGGCCGCTTCCAGCCTGCTCTTCCAGGTGGAATCGCCCTCCATGGCTTCGAGGTATCGAGTTCTGGCCCGCTTCCCCGGTCCGGCGGCGTCGGATGGCTCCACCTCTTCGTAGAGCGTCGAGAAGAATGAGCGCATCGAAGACAATGCCTCTGATCGGATCTGCGAGACGCGAGCCTCGGTGATGCCGAGGTCTTCTGCTATGTCTCGCATCAGATCGCCGTCCAAGTAGTACCTCGCTACGACTTCCCTTTGCGGTTCAGGCAGCGACTGGACTGCCTCGGTGAGGGTCCCGATCAATTCCTTGCTTTCGAGAGCCGTGTCAGGTCGAGTGGCGGTGCTCGGGTCTACGACACGTTGGCGCAGGCTGTTGTCGTCGTCGTCGTTCTCACGATCGAGGTACAGAAGGGTTGAGGAGACCTCGTCCGCTCTTCGTTTGCGCAGATCTTCCAGCGACATGTCGAGGGCCTTGGCGATCAACTCATCATCGGGTTCGGTTCCTCTGGCGCGCAGATCTTCTTCGGTCATTCGAATGGCCCGCAGGTCCCGACGGACCGATCTGGTGGCCCAGTCCCGGCTCCGGGTTGAGTCGATTATTGAGCCGCGGATTCGGATTGCCGCGTATCGAGCGAATGGAATGCCAACCGAGCTGTCGTAACGTTGGGCGGCCTCGACGAGCCCGAGGGCGCCTGCATTCCAGAGGTCATTGCGATCAACGTGACGCGGGTAGCGCGACGACAGGCCAGACACAATGTGCTGGATCAGGCCCAGATTCTCAACAACCAAGCGTTCAGAGACGTCACTCTGCGCCATGATTCCCCCTTGAATTGGAAACGCCACTTTTTGTGACGCAGAGTGGTTATCGACGCCAGTCAGTCAGTTCTTGAACGAGATTCTGATTTTGAGGCGTGCAAGTAAATGGAAGTGTTGCCAAGGTGCGACTCGGCGGTTGGGAGTAGGGGGCCCCATCATGGCGATCAGTCGTCAGGCGAAGAGCATTGAATGACAGCCAAGGAGCGGGCCCCAGTTGCCGCTCGCTCCTCGGGATCCGTAGCGAAGGGAGAACTGGTTGCCGGCCGGACCAGATCGAGCGTCTCGCCGGGCGTGAAAGTCGCGCCGGCAAGTGCGGACCGAAGGACTTCGCAGCATTCCGACAGTATCGGGCCCGTGGCCGCAGCGCGAAACAGTCCGGGCCGTGGTCAGATCTTGCGATGAGAGGGCCACAATGATGCGCGACTGGTCCTTTAGCGATGCGGTCGAAGTGCCGACTGGAGAGTTATGAACCGATCCTCTACCTCGGCATCTGACGCGTCCCGGCGGGATCAAGGTCCTTTCGATCTGGCTCTCGCGGGCGCGGCCAGTCTGCTCGAGGTCGTGGGCGGTGGGCGATTGATCTGTGATCCTCGGGCTTTTCCGATCGTGCTCGCCGATCCCACCAGCCTGTTGACAGTAGGGCTCGACAACGGACATTGGCCGGAGTCGAGCTAATGGTGGCCGATACCGTCGTAGAGGGCGCCGAATTCCAATCGGTCCTGTCTTGGCTTGACCACGAGCAGAGACTGCTCGAGATCCTTGCCTACCGAATCGACGGCCTCACCGCAATGTTGGCTACCGGGCAGCACCGCATGGTCTGCCAGTCGGCATCTGAGATCGAAGATGTCAGAGATCAGTTGGCCAATGCGGCCGTTCGCCGTGACCTCGTCGTACTCAATCTCACCGGAAATCGACCGGCGCTGATGAATCTGAGCGAACTGTCTGCCGTTGCCACGCCTTCCCAACAGGTGGCCGTCGAAGAAATCAGACAGAAGCTCGCCTTGGCCGCAGGCGAGGTAGAGGTGGCGCAGGAGCGATGCAGGCTGGCTGCGACGGCCTACCGTCCATCCGCCGCTTGACCATGCAAGGGGGGCTCAGGTGTTCTCGCCCCTTGCCCGGTCGAGCCCAGCCTGGTGGTCCTTCGAAGTGCCCATTGCCTCTTTGTTCGACTTGCTGACTTCGCGATAGATCTCTTCGCGATGCACCTGGAGTGAGCGGGGCGCATCGACGCCAAGGCGGATCTGACCACCTCTCACCTCGAGAACGGTGATGATGATGTCGTTGCCGATCACAACCGATTCCCCCTCGCGCCTCGACAACACCAGCATCAAGCAGCCTCGATCTGGATCGGCGCTCGAGTGTCGTATTGAGAATTGGTCAGGACGATCTGCCTGGCCTGGCGGGTGCCTGCGTTGACTACGAACGGTCCCAGCAGGTTGACCGTCAGGCTGTTCTCCGATCCGATGGTCACAGGGCAGAAAAGGACGGCGTCGTCAGGGTTGACCAGGTCGAGACCGTCTCGATCTGCATCGGTGATCTCTGGCTCGTAGTCGGGGAAGAAGAGCCAAGGACTGCAAACGATCATGGCCAGATCCGTATCCTTGGTGCTTTGGAGGAGTTGGAATGCGGAATCCCCGCTGGAAAAATCGACCAGCACGAACTCGTGATGATCCGGGAATCCAGGGATTCCTTCCTCAAAGAGGATCGTGTTGTCGCTGCTCAGGCCGCTGGTTGTCACGTCGTCTCCTGCGTGTCGTGAGGGTAGCCCGGGATCAGCCGAGGAAGTCAACCAATGATGGCTGGAGGGCCCTAGAGGTCGCCGCCAGGGCAGCCTGGTAAGCAGTTTCCTGGAGCTGGAACTCCATTGCCGCCTCGGCAAGGTCCACACTCTCGACGTTGGAGAGTTGGATCTCGAGCAGGTTGAGATCTTCGAACTGATCTGCGAGGGCCACTTCGACCCTTCGGCCGGCTGCACCGAGTCGTCCGAGGCCGGCCAGCACCGTGCCGAGCTGAGTTTCCATCTCGGTGAGCCCCGCCTGGATGCCTGCGTTGTTGTCAGACTGGATATCGGCAATCAGGTTGTCCAGAGCGGTGAACACGTCCGTGCCGCCGCTGAAACCAAACACGTCGCCCGCCAGGACGTTGATCTGCACCTGGGTCGATTCTGACAATCTCCGCATGGTCACGCCGTTGTCGCCCGTGTATGTCCAAACCCCCGCAATGTTCGTGACCGCGACTCCAGCGATGTTGCCGCCGAAAACGCGACGGCCTTCGCTTTCAGAATTGGCCAGGCCGAGGATCTCGTCCCTGAGCTGGGTGAGTTCGGCGGCGATAGCGTCCCGATCAGTCTGGCCATTCGGGTTCGCACCGACAATGGCGAGTTCCCTCGCTCGCTGAAGAGCGTTGGTGACACCCTGAAGCTTCGAGTCTGCCAGGCTGATCCACCGGTCGGCATCCTCGGCGTGGAGCTGGTCTTGCTGACGGCCTGCGATGGCCGATCTGGTCCGCAACGCACGAGCCATGCCCGCCACATCGTCACTTGGGCGAAGCATCCGTTTTCCGGTAGCGAGGCGACCTTGAGCCTGTTGGAACTCTTCCAACCGGCGCCGCAGGTTGAGCATCGACCGTGACGTGAGCATGTTCTGCGTGATTCGAGTGGTCATCGACCCACCAGGCCTGTCCGGTTGATGAGTACGTCCAGCGCCTGGTCGATGGCTGTGATTACGCGGCTGGCTGCCTCGAACATCCTTTGGTACTCCATCAAAGAGAGCATCTCCTCGTCCAACGAAACTCCGTTTCGACTCTCTCGGTCGTCCAGGGCGGCCGTCTGAAGCCGGTCGGCGTTCTCGGCACTGGCCCTGATCGACCCCGATTGCTGTGCGATGCTCGTCACGATTGCTCTGAAAGCGCTGTCGAGCGACTCCATTCCACCTGACGCCGAAAGAGAGGTGCGAAGGGCGGCAAGGGCGTTGGCGTTGGCCGGGTCATTCACGGGGAAGGGAACTCCGTTCGAGCCGGCCGTGGCTAAGTCGTCAGGATCAGTGATGACGACCGACAGTGTTCGGGCCGGATCTGTCGGGTCGTACGTCAGTAGATCGCCGCCTGGCCCGCTCTGCGAGAAACCGCCTGCGTGAGTCGCGTTGAGGGCGGTTGTCAAATCGATGGCCATGTCGTCGATGGAGGTTCTGAACCCTGCGACATCGGTGAGCATGAATTGCTGAAGACCCTTGGCTTCGCCGCCCGGATCGAGTGCGATACCCCCTTGGGAAGTGATGGTGCCTGTAGTCGCGTCGTAGCTGAGCGGGAGCGCCGTGGTGTCGGCGACGAGGGAAATTCCATTGAGGGTCACCCGCACCCCACCGTTGTCAGACTGGATGACATTGGTTCCCAACATCGAAGACAATTCGTCCAGCAATCGATCCCGCTGATCCATCAGGTCGCTCGGCTGGCCGGCGTTGGCAACGATCGACTCGTTGAGGGCGGCGACGTCCGCCAGGATGTCGTTGGCTGTGGACACCAGACTCAAGAGTGTGTCGTTGGCGATGTCTTCGAGTTCGTTGAAACGGTTTGCCAAGTCGCGAAACTTGGTCGCGGTCCCTTCCAGGGTTCCGATTACGGCAGAGCGAGCGGCTGGATCGTTTGGCGCAAGTGACAATGCGTCGAAAGAGTTCCAGAGGGCCGAAAGCTCCGCACTCACTCCGCCCTCTGGCTCGTCGAGAGCAACCTCGGTAAAACCGAGCAGTTCGGCCCTGACCTCGAGGGCGGCGAGTGTCGAAGAGCCATTTCGCACTCTCACGTCAGCCATCTGGTCGCGAACCCTGCCGATGTCCGCGACGGTCACCCCTGTGCCCACCAGCCCTCCCGGCTCTGGTCTCGAGAATGATGATCGAAGCGCCACCCGCTGTCTCGTGTATCCGGGCGTCTGGGCGTTCGCGACGTTGTTGGATGTTGTCTGCAGCCCGAGTTGGGCGGCGCGCACCGCGCTGAGAGCCACATGGAGGGCTGAGAAGTCACCCATGGCGGCCAAGCAACACGACGCGTTGCCCCTCGAACGGGTTTGAGGCGAAAATGGCTGCCGCTAGCCCAACGGGGTGGGTCCCTATATGCACGATCTCTGCCTGTGCGGCGAGCGAAACCGTGCCGTATTTGGAGATGTGGGTGGTGCTTCCTTGCACTCAGATCACCTCGTCGAGTTGGACCGGGCCCGGAATACCGTTGGTCTGGGCGCCATCCCCGTCGTATATGACACCCGTCGGCATTCCTGCCAGTTGTTTAAGCAACTGGGTCGTCGGTCCAAGGGACAGATCCGCCAGTCGGCGGTTCTCAGAGGAGATCTGCTCGATCTGATGGGCGAGTCTGATGTAGTCGGATTGCAGCTCCATGAGCATGAACCGTTCAGCAGTCGGCGCTCGGTCAGCCAGAACGGACAGCGTGAGGCGGAGGAGGGATGTGTTGCTCCTCGTCGCCATCTCGCCCATCAGTTCTGCCCGCCTGAAGGCCACGCTGCGGAGGCGATCGACGGCGTCCTCCACCTCGACCAGCGACTGCATGACGTAGCGCTGATCGTTCGTGGCGAGGACGAGCTTGGCCGAGACGAGCCGGTACAGCACGTATTCGAGCAAGTTGCGTTCCACTGAAAGGACCTTGATCAGGTTTCTCACATCGGTCACCGGGACCCTCAGTCCGTTCACAAAGGGCCAGTCGGCCAGGTCCGACCGCACGTAAGAGACTCAGAGGATGCGTCACCGTTTTGCTAATACCGAGGCCCGGCCGGTCGACTGGTACCGCGAAGGGTCCCGCACTGTCGGGAGAGTCGATGTGTCGAGGTTGGTATGAAATTGGACACAGCTGGCGAAACACATGAGCGGCTCATCGCAGCTCATCGCCAAATTGCAGAATTAGAAGAAGAGGTTCGTTCACTGCGACTTACGCTGGACGTGAGTAGCTCACTGGACGTGCGGACCGGGCTCGGGAATCGCAACGCGATCCTCGACTCGATAGAGGACAGGAGCAGGTGGCTCGAAAGGAACGATGAGCCGTTCGGTGTCGTCGTCGTGATGTTCGATCATCACGTGGATGGTGCCCACATCGCTGCGATGATGCAGGCTGGCCTCAGAGGCGTAGACAGCGTTGCCTCCTGGGGAGAATGGGTAATAGGCGCCGTGTTGCCGAGCTTGACCATCGACTCGATCGACGTTGTGGATCAGCGGATCCGCGAGGCATTGGAAGCCTCGGGCGTGGAGCCGGTGCGGGTCGCATACGGATTTCCTGGTGACTATCCCAGCGAGATGTTGCTTCGAGCCCTTGAGCTCGGATCAAAAGAAGTCCCAGCCGCCACAATCATCGAACGCTAACGCCGCCGGTTTCGGCCTGGCGGCCGTAAGCCCGCCGGTTTGCCGTTCGTTTCGCTCTCTAACAGAGTTGCTGCGCAACTCTCGGGCGTGCCGTTCGTTTCGCTCTCTAACAGAGTTGCTGCGCATGGATGAGGCAGGAGAGGGTTCACAAACATCTGTCCCCCCGGAAGGCGAGGTACGAGCCGTTTGCTTGGGGACGAGGCGCGCCGCGCCGGAGGGGGGCGGCTGATTCCCATACGTATCTGTCTGGTGGGTTCGACTCGGGGCGGGTTCTCATGGTGGGAACCGCCCCCTCCGCCAGCACCGGCTGACGCCGTTGCTGCCACCTCCCCCAACCACCTCGTCCTCTCGGCGCCTCGACTTCGTCGAGGTGGGGAGGAGATGTTGTAGCAAGCACCTCTCAATGTTGGAGTTGCGCGCCTGTCTGCCGCACCACAATCGTTCTGTGGCTGTAGCTGCCGGTTTTGGCCCTGGCGGGCCAAAGCCCTAACAGAGTTGCTTCGCAACTCTCGGGTTAGGCACCTGACTAGGGAGTAGCTGCTTGGGTTTGGAGGTGAACGGCCGACTGGTTCGGTGAAACCAGGGGGGTTCTCATGATTCTCGTGCATCGACTGCGCGGTGAGCCGATGTTCATCAATGCAGATCTGATCGCCTCGATCGAAGCCACTCCTGACACTGTTGTCACGATGGTCGACAACCGTCGTCTCGTGGTCCAGGAGGTGCCGGAAGTGCTTGTCGCTCGGGTACAGGAGTTTCGTGCTGCGCTGCTGGTGGCTGCCTCCAAATATCGCTCCGGCGAGCGAGGCCACCTCTTTTTGATCAATGGAGAAGATTCAGACCTTGAAGAGGCGGACTAGTCCGCCAACTACCTGCCGGCACCCGCCGGGAGTTCTTCGAGAAACCTGAGATAACCGATCATCCGCCTCGCTGCGATGACGGCTCCGAACGTGATTGCGGCGCGAATGCCTGCATCTTTGGGACTCAGATTGCCGGTCGCCATATTGAGGGCGAGCGGAAAAAGGACAAGCACGCCGACGATGGCGGCTGTCCTCCTGAGCAGGTTGATCATCTACGGGTCCTGATGAGCGAGCGGATTGCCATGCCCACTTCGAGAGCGGTGGCCCTGATCGGTATGCCGTCACCGTTCAAACCGAATGCGACCGTCGCCCCCGTTGATTCTCCGATCTCGAGGGCTGCCACTGCGCCTCGCTTCGTCGTATACGAGACGGCGGTTGGTTCCCCGATCTGCGCGAGGTCCATGTCGGTTCCATCGAGGACGAGATGCAGTTGGCGGTCCCCTCGCACGCGCCTCACCCATTCGAGGCCCTCAGCGCTGTTGTCGACCGTGCAATAGATCGAGCCGCCGTATGGAGGCAACGAGCCGGGAGTGTGAACAGATAGCCCGAGCGCGGATGCCAGGTCGACAGATCCGCTCGAAACCAGCATGGTCGGCTCGTCGACGAGACCTCTGCACATTGGAGCGAGCAGTTTGACCATCGCGCCGAGCCATTGGGCATCGTCTCCGTCCCTGAGTCCGCCGAGACCCTCGAGAATACGGTGGGGAAGTCGCAAAGCCGTGACCGCGGCCATCGACCACATCGGACGGCCGAGGCGGTTCAGTTCGGTGAATGCAATGTTGAACGCCGGCGGGGGCAACGGAGCAGATTCTGGCATCGTCTGCGGTGGCGGAGCCGGGGCAGGCGTCGTGGTAGGGGCCTCCATCATCGCTGAAGCGGTCTCGGCAACCGATCGTGCTGCGGCCTGGGTCATGCTGAGGTCCAATACCTCGGTCTCGGACAGCAAGGGCGAAGGCGAGCGCCGCTTCACGAGGGGTCCCTCGGTTTTGCGTTCGCGCTCGTCGATATCTCGAATCAGGCTGTCCAACACGGCAGTGACGCCGGTCTTCGAGGCCTGGTTCGATGTAGCCTTATTGGGCGGATATTGCTGGCTCATGTCCAATCACTCCAATCGGGACGATCGTCATATGACGCGGAAGTTCGGTGTACGCGAGTACCGGCAGTTCGAGTCCGAACATGTCGATGGTTCGCTGAAGAGGTTGTCGCAGAGTCTGAGTGCAAAGTAGCCCGACCGGGGTGTCGAGGGCCGCGGCGGGACGCAGCGCCTCGATGACGTCGAGCTTCAACTGCTGTGTGCCTTCTGGAGTCAGTACGAGGTGCACCGCCCCGTCCGCCTCACGAAGGAGCTCATGGAAGGAGCGCTCGAGGTTGGGTTCGAGGGTGACCGCGTTGAGGATGCCCAAGGGCGCAATCCGGGCGGCGATCGTCGGCGCCAGCGCCGCCCTGGCCGCGTTGATCATCGCAGTCGGTTGACGGGTGTCCTGGGGGAGTGAACTGATCGACTCGACAATCGTTTCGAGGTCTCGGATTGGTACACGCTCTGCCAGCAGGCCACGGAGCACGGTATGAAGGATGTGGGTGGGAAGCGTCTCACCGCCGACCTCGTTGGCCAACAGCGGCTGTTCCTCGTGTAGACCTTCGACCAGCATTTGCACGTCTTGGCGCGAGAGAAGCGAACCAGCGTGCGCTCGAACCGTTTCAGCAAGGTGAGTGATGACGGCTGACGTGCGGTCCACGACTGTGGCGCCCGCCGCTTCGGCGGCGACGCGGTTTTCTGCTGGAATCCAGTATGCGGTGAGTCCGAAGACCGGCTCGGTGGTCTCTCGGCCGAGCGTGCTGAGTGATTCCGTAGGGTTGGTCGGAATCGCCATCACGTGTTTCGGAGGTGCCTCGCCACGACCTACCTCGACCCCTCGCAACAATATTCGATACGACCAGGCTGGCAGCGAAACGTCGTCACGGGTGCGGACTGGAGGCATCACCATGCCGAGATCAGAGGCGATCTGTCTGCGGAGGGCCTTGATCCTGTCGAGCAGATCTCCTCCCCGACCGGTGTCGATCAGGTCGAGAATGTCATATGCAAGATGCAATTCCAGAGGTTCTACGTGCATTTGAGCGATCAGCGCTTCCGGCGCGTTCGGATCGATCGTCAGCTCCGCCCCTTCTTCAGGCGAAATCGGGTCTTCGCCCTCCACCTGATCCTGGGATGAGCGGGCGGCAGCGATCACGGTGAGCATGATTCCGAGGAAGAAGAAGGGAATGACAGGTAGCCCTGGCAGGAGGCCCATGGCGGATATCACAAATGCGGCGAGTCGCAGTGCCCGAGGGTTGCCGAAGACCTGCTTGCCTATCTCAGAGCCCATGTCGTCGTCCGAACCGACCCTTGTGACCAGGAGTCCGGTCGCCATCGAGATCAATAGGGCGGGAATCTGTCCTACCAGTCCGTCACCAACAGACAGACGAGAGTATGTGTCTCCTGCCTCGGCGAGACCGAGCCCCCTGCTGCCCACTCCAATCGCCAAGCCCCCGAGCAGGTTGATCGCGGTGATGATGATTCCGGCGATTGCGTCGCCCTTGACGAACTTGGATGCGCCGTCCATGGCGCCGTAGAAGTCGGCTTCTTTGCCGATGCGTTTTCTATGTTCTCTGGCCTGATGCTCGTCTATCAAGCCGGCGGAGAGATCTGCGTCGATCGCCATTTGTTTGCCCGGCATCGCGTCGAGGGTGAACCTGGCGGCCACCTCCGCGACGCGTCCAGCACCGTTGGTAATCACCACGAACTGGATCACCACCAGGATGAGGAAGACTACGAGTCCGACAACCACCGAACTTCCGATGACGAAACCCCCGAAGGTTTCGATGACCTTGCCGGCGTAGCCGTCCAGAAGAATGAGACGTGTGGAGGACACGTTGAGGGCGAGGCGGCTCAGCGTGGCGACGAGCAGCAAGGAAGGGAACACCGAGAACTCGAGACTGTCCTTCAGGAGCAATGTTCCGAGCAGCACGAGGATCGCGAATGCAAAGTTGGCGGCCAGGAGCAGGTCGAGAAGCCAAGGTGAGACGGGCAAAACCATCATCATGACGATCATCACCAAGAACAGCGGTCCACCGATGTATGAAAAGCGTTTCATCTTCTGGCCTTCCTTCGATATGCCATCGCCAAGACCATTGCGACAGCCTCGAACAACGCCGTCGGGACATAGCTACCGACCTTGCTCCGCCTGAAGAGCGCTCTAGCCAGGGGACGGTCCTCGAAGACCGGAACGCCGTTGCGTCTACCAGCCTTGCGGATCCGTTTGGCGAGTCCATCAGCCCCCTTGGCGACTACGCGCGGTGCAGGTTCAGAGGCCTCATACTTGAGAGCGACAGCGAGATGGGTCGGGTTGGTGATGATGACATCTGCGTCCGCCGCCGCGGTGATCATCCTGTTGCGGCTCAGCTCGGCGGCTCTCTGCTTGCGGGCCCGCTTGACCTCGGGATTGCCCTCGATGTCCTTCGCTTCTCTACGGACCTCTTCCTTTGTCATCTTGAGGTCGCTCAACGTCTTGCGCTTGTTGAACGCATAGTCAGCGGCAGCGATGACGGTCATCAAAATGGCAGCCCTTACCAGAATCAGCCAGGCGGCCGAGAAGATGGCCGAGACCCCTGGAGCAAAATCACGTCTGAGGGCCACCGCTTCAGCCACCGAGGTCAATGGGCCCCAGGCCAGGGCGAACAAGAGAACAATTTTCGCAGTGGATTTGATCAGTTCCCATATGGCCGTCTTGGGGGCAAACTTCTTCAGGCCGCGTTTGATGCTCAGATTCGACAGCTTGGGCTTGGCTACCTTTGGTGTGAAGGCGAGTCCCACTTGCCCGACTCAGGCGAGAATGGCTGCCAAGACGGCCATACCGGCGACCGGGACGATCGTGACGGCCACCATCGAAAATGCGTCAGATCCGACTCCGACCGGTATGCCACCTGCTCCGGCATTGCCAAGAATGCGTTCGGTCGCCGAAACCAGCGTTCCCGTTGCGGAGGGAGCGATCAGTCGGACTGCGACGGCCATCAGCACCAGGCTGACTGCGACGCTCACCTCTTGACTTTTTGCGACCTGGCCTTCCTCTTTGGCCTTGGCCAGGCGTCGAGGGGTTGGCATTTCGGTCCGATCGGATCGGCTCGTCACCGACACTCCTTATCCGGACTGCGGCCGATCCGTGGCCATACGTCATTTCGCTCCGTCCCGAACCCTGTCGGCCCGGGACGGACGCGGTTAAGGGTCGACCGACCCGTTCCGCTATCCGCCATCCGTCGCGACCTGGGTGGCAGATGACTGGAGGGGCGGCAAACAGACCGTCGACCCGACGACTTCAACAATGTCGCGCCAGACTCAAGCGGACAGAGGACAGCGGACAGCGGACAGCGGAAGGCGGTCTTCATCCGCCGATTTGACCGCCAACCAGTACGAAGACGGCGTCTTCAAAGGAGCGGAGAACCGTGCTGATCATCTCTGGGAAGGCCAAGAAGACGATGCTGACCGTGCCCATCGCTGCCAGCATCTTGGCGGGGAGTCCGATGATGAAGACATTCGATTGGGGAGAGAGCCTGGAGGCGAGACCGAGGATCAACTCGATCAGGAAGAGCATCCCTATGGCTGGGAGTGCCAATTGAATGGCGAGTTCGATGGTGCGGTTCACCAACGTCACAGCCAGCCCTGGCGCCTCTGTTCCGATCGAAAGGCCACCATCGAGGGGGATGGCGATGGTTGTTGCGTCGAGGGCCGAGATGAGAGCACGGTCTCCTCCGACCACGAAAAGTAGGGCCATTGCCGCCAGGTTCATCGATCGTGCAAAGATGCCAGTTTGGCTGGCGGTGAGCGGATCGAAGATCTGGGCAGCGCTCAACCCGGAGGTGAAGTCGAGGATGCCGCCTGCGTACTCGAATAGGGAGAGAAGGAGCCCGGTCAGGTAGCCGAGCGCCAAACCGACCGCGGTGTTGATGACGATGAGCCCTATCAGAGCCGTTGTGGTCGGTTCCACGGAAATCGGTTGGGCGAAGGCGAATCCGAGAGCCAGGGTGAGAGCCACCCTGCCGGTTGCCGGAATGGCCCGCCCGAAGAACGGCGATCCGACGACGAATGCGCCGCTCCGAGCGAGAGCCGCCAGGAGACCGACTGCTCCGGTGATCTCGGTGAACTCAATCACGACAGAGTGGGAATCAAGCCCCACAACTCGACTATCCACGTGGTTATCTCCGACAACATCCAGCCGCCCAGAAACAGGATGATCAGGGCGGCGGCGACTAGTTTTGGAACGAAGGTGAGGGTCAACTCTTGGACCTGGGTGACGGTTTGCACGAGGGAAACGCCAACGCCGATCACCAGTGCGGATATGAGTATTGGCGAAGCGACTCGGCCGGCAACCGAGAACGCCCCTCGCATTATGTCGAGAACCTGGATCGTGTCCATCAGCGGCCGGCCACCGACCAGGGCGGAGGCCCTCGGTGGTCCACTAGCCCGACCCGGCCACTGAGGCCACGACCGAGCCGACGATCAGAACCCAGCCGTCGACAAGGACGAAAACCAACAATTTCAGGGGAAGCGAAATGAACACAGGAGGCAGCATCACCATTCCGAGCGACATCGTCACCGCCGCGACGATGAGGTCGATAATGAGGAAGGGGACAAATATGAGAAACCCGATGATGAACGCGGCTCGAATCTCGGACACGATGAACGCCGGGACCAGAGTCGACGCCGCGACGTCCTCTGGGCGTTCAGGCTGGGGGCCGTCCGCCATCTCCATGAATAGCCGCAGGTCGGCATCACTGGTTTGAGCCAACATGAAGCCTCGCAACGGCTGATAGGCGGCGTCGAATGCTTCTTCGGCAGCAAGCTCGCCGGCGAGCATCGGTTGGATCGCCTCATCGTTGACAGTTGTCAGCACCGGCTTCATCACGAACAGGGTGAGGAACAGCGCAAGCCCGGTCAGCACCGTAGCCGGCGGGATGTTCTGTACGCCGATGGCGTTGCGGGTGAGCGAGAAGACAATCACGAACCTGGTGAAAGAGGTCATCAGGACCATCAATGCAGGAATGATCGACCCCATCGCCATCACGAGGACGAGACTCACCGACTGGCTGAGGGTCGCGTTTTCTTCTCCGGGGTCCGCCAAAGACGGGACGGTGATTAGAGGTACCTGGAGGTCGACGTCGTCGGTGGAGTCGACGGCCGGCAGGGTGGGGAGGGTTGGTTGCTCAGGCGTCTGAGCCAAGGCGCTCGGCCCCACAAAGGACACGAGAACGACCATCAGTACGAGGAAGGCGCTACGACGGCTCAATGGAACCTGGATTCGTATCATCGTTACCCCGCACCAGCGTTTTGGCGCGGGCGAATAGATCCGTCCATGGTTCAGTTCGGTCTTCGCCGGCGTCCGTGCCGGCGAAACTATCTGCGTCCAGCTCGGCGAGGAGGTCGACAGAATGCTCTGTTGCACCGATGAGGAAATGGCGGTCTGCCACCTCGACTACGGCGACGGTTGCGCCCCTGAGAAGTGCGGTGCGTTTGACGACGGTCAACACGTCTGGAGTGGCGGCCCGCACTCTGCTGGTCCACCACCACACAGCGGCGGCGAGGCCTCCAAGCAGGAAGAGGGGCAAGAGTCTGGTCCAGACCTCCACTTCAGATCAGCTTGCTCGCATCGCCGACGATCTCACTGATCCTCACCGATATGATTTCGTCAACGATCACGATGTGACCTCGGCCAACCATGTGACGGTGCACATAGAGATCGACGGGTTCCGTCGCAGCTCGGTCAAGTTCGAGAACGTCTCCGGTCTTCCACGCCAGTATGGAACTCAGTGCTGTGCTCGACCCGCCGGCCACGGCGGCTACCTCGAGATGGAGCTGGTCGAGCTGGCTGATTTCTCGCAAGGGGCCTGGCGCGGTCGACCCCTGCAATTCGGGGAAGGAAAACGGACGTACCGCTTGGGCGTTCATCGTTCCCCCCTACACGCCAAAAGGGCGGCATGGCGCCCGTTTGACTGGCGCACGCGTTTGAGCAAATTGTGTGTACGCAACCCCGTGCTCCTGACATGAGTGATGTCAGATCACCAGTCGGGCGAAATCACCCGATCTTTAGAGAGCGCGCCACCCTCCTGTGCGGGTCGGTTGGTCCGAGGCCCTCTTACTGGAGGATCATCTCGGTCAGAACCACTCTGATGACTTCGCCGTCTGGATAGATTTCCTGGGCAGCGATGGTCAGGCGCTGCCGGGCGTCTGCCGCCCCGACGGCTCCCCGGAGTTCGGCAGAAGTCATGTCCGATATGACTGTGATGGCCGCATCCTGGACGAGTGAGACCTTGCCGGCAACCAGAGAGCTATCTGCCGTTTCGTCCAGCACCAAGGCCAGCCCCACTCTCACGTAGCGGAGCTTGTCTGGGTCCTCGTCTGCCAGGACGATGGTCATCGTCCCGACGTCGAGGACTTCGCCTTCGACGACTTCTGGCTCCACCATCTCTTCGGCAACGACCTCATCCCCTCCACTCCCCATGAAGAAGAAACCCCCTGCGGCCAAGGCCGCGACGCCGCCGACGATCATGAACAGCTTCTTCTTCGAGCCGCCCTTTTCTTCCTCTTCTTCAGCCATCAGTTCCTCCTGTGAAATCTTCGATGGTCGGGTTGGTTTGGCTGGCCACGATGACCAGTTCGACTCGCCGGTTGGCCGAGCGGCCTTCCGGCGTTTCGTTGGAAGCGTTGGGTCGGTATTCGCCGTAGCCGGTGGCAGACAGACGGGTCGGGTCGATTCCATACGTACTGTGCATGATGTTGAGAACAGCCAACGCTCGGTCAGCCGACAGGTTCCAGTTCGTATACCCGGCGTTGTTGAGCGGGACAGAGTCTGTGTGTCCTTCCACCAGAATCTGGTTGTCGAAATCGGCCAGGATCGGAGCGATGATGCCGATAAGTTCACTCCCGTTCTCCGAGATCGTGAACTCACCGCTCCCGAACAGCACACCGTCCGTCGCGATAGCGACCACAAGCCCCCTGGAGTCCAGTTCGAAGGTCGGGGCCGTCCCGATCTCGGCTGCTGAGAAGGCCATACTGAGCGCTTCTCTCACGGCGATGAGATCGTTCTGCGTCAGCAGCCGAGGAGCCGGCGCGGAAGGGTCGGTCGGTGGGGGCGGAGGCGGCGCGACGGAATCGTTGTCGCGAGTCGGCATCCCATCGAGGATTTGGATGCCTTCGATTCCGGCGTCGCCCACTTCGGGCTCGTTCGAAGCCGCCCCCACCAAAGCCTCTCCTCCCTCGAGAAGGCCTTCTGAAACGGACTCGTTTTGGAAAACATCTTCGAGACCTGAAACGAACAGCAGGAACTTCTGTTGGTCCACCTGGGAGATGGCATAGAGCATTACGAAGAACGCCATCATCAGGGTCACCACGTCTCCGTACGTCGTGAGCCAGCGCAGCTCATTGTCCGCCTCTGGTTCTTTGCGTTTCAGCGCCATGTCAGGCCGCCTTCTTCTTGCCAGAACGCACGTCGAGACCCTGGCGGTTATCTGGCGCCAGAAAGGCTTCCAGTCGTTCGACGATCGCTCTGGGGCTCGCTCCTGACTGGAGGGCGATGACCCCGTCGATTGCCATGTCCTTCACGGTCAGCTCAGCGGAGTGGAGGCGAGCGAGTTTGGACCCGATCGGCAGGAAGACGAGGTTGGCGAAAATGACCCCGTAGAGAGTGGTCAACAAGGCGACGGAAAGACCCGCTCCGAGCTGGGCGGGATCTGAGAGGTTGCCCAACATGTTGATGAGGCCGATGACGGTCCCCACCATGCCCATGGTCGGTGCATACCCACCGAGGGCCTTCCAGAAGGCGATGTTGTTCTGGTGTCTGGCGTCCATCGCGCCCAGCTCGATCTCCATCACCTCACGCACCTTGTCGGCGTCGAGGCCGTCAACCACCTGCTGAAGGCCTGCTTTGAGAAACTCGTCGTCGAGTTCGTTGATGCTCGATTCGAGAGCCAGAACCCCGTCTCGTCTTGCGATCTCAGCGAACCCCATGAGTTTGGTGACCGTCGCGTCTCCGTCGGCGAGCTTGGCGGTGAGGGCCACGATCGCAGCCTTGGGCGCCGACTTGACGTCTGGAATGTCGAAGCCGGACAAGGTCACACCGAGGGCACCGACGACAACCAAAAACAACGAAGAGGGTCCGATCAGCGCACCGAAGGAGTTGCCGTCCATAACGGTGGAAATGACGATGGCCATGATCGCGAGGACGATGCCGATAATGGTCGTCATGCGCAGCACCTACCCGTTCGAAAACCGGACGGGCTGACCAATATTCGTTTGTCGAGACGGCATCCGAGCCGGGACATCCCGCACCTCCGTGTGCGTAACTGTTCAATTCACCTGTCGTCAATAGCAGGCGCTCAGTAACCACTTTCAGTGGTATTTGTAGAGGCGCTTTCCGCAGTCCGCTGTCCGCTATCCGCCGCGGCCTACGGTGGGAGGGATGGGTAGGGCGTCAAACACTTGATTGGTGCAACCCGAGAAGCTCCTTGGTGGCCTGTCTATGGCCGCCGGAAAGGGCCAGACCTGAACCGTGCGGCCGTGACCGCCAGATCGCCGTGACGTATACAACGCCGCGAGCGGACGGCGGATAGCGGATAGCGGAGAACGGACTTCGGATATCGGGGATTGAGCCCGGGGGTAGGGTCCCGGGCTCAATCATTCAACTACCGCTTCATATTGACGAGGTCCTGCAGGATTTCGTCAGAGGCGGTGATGATCCTCGAGTTCGCCTGAAAACCACGCTGAGCGATGATCAGGTTGGTGAACTCCCTGGCCAGCTCGACGTTGGACATCTCCAGGGTGCCGGCAGCGAGCGTTCCACGGTCTGCGGTGTTCGCTTCCCCGATCCGGGCGCCGCCAGAATTGATCGACGCCTGGAAGTTCGAGTCGCCCACCCTCACCAGGCCGTTCGGATTGTTGAACGTCGCCAACGCGAGCTGACCGAGTGTCCGGGTCCAACCGTTGGAGAACTGACCGACGATCGTGCCGTCGTCTGCGATGGCGAAGTCGCGCAGGACACCAATGGCGTTGCCGTCCTGGTCTAGGGCTTCCATCGAGTCGTTCCCAGCGAACTGCACAAGCGGAGCGCCGGTACCGAGTTCGAGGTCGAACGCCATCGCAGCTGCGCCTGGTGGGGTATAGCCGGAAACGGCGATCGTACCCGCAGAGGTCAGATTTCCGCTCGAATCGAACGTCATCGCCGCGGGCGAAAGTGTCACTGCAGTTCCGTTGATCGTCCCGGTCGCCGTCCAGGCGTTGCTGGCCGTCTTGGTCATCGTGACGGTCAACTCCTGCGCATTGCCGAGGCTGTCGTACACGTTGATGCTGACCGCAGACGAGTCTCCCACTGCGAGGTCGGATGGCAGGTTGCCACCTATCGTCACCTCAGTAGTCACCACAGGGTCGATGACCTGGGCGAGCGGCATGGTGAGCGACGCTACCGGTGATTGTGTGTTGGTTATCCCAGTCGTAGGGTCGGTCACCCATCCCTGCACGATTTGGCCGCCGGCAGTCGTCAAGTTGCCGTCCGCATCGAACGAGAACGCACCCGCCCTCGTGAAGAACTGTTCACCACCGTCTTGGACAATGAAGAACCCGGAGCCCTGAATGGCTACATCGGTCTTTCGGCCGGTGACCTGGCTGGCCCCCTGGCTGAAGATGCCGTCTACGGCCCCGACCTCCACGCCCAATCCGACCTGAATCGGGTTGGAGCCGCCACTGCCGTTGCCGCCGGCGCCTGGTGCCTGGAACAGTTGTGATAGTGATTCTTGGAATGTGACCATCGAGGCCTTAAAGCCCTGAGTGTTCACGTTGGCGATGTTGTTACCTACGACGTCCATCATCATCTGATGTGCACGTAATCCGGAGATAGCGGAGAACATCGATCGCATCATGGTGCGATCTCCTCTCTGTTACCCGTCCCTGGGATGTCTGCGATGCCGTCCGATGGCATCGGCTTGTCTTGGTACCGACTTATTCCAGTACCCACTTTCATTGAAGGCCCCCCCTGCGTCGAAAGATCTCTACGCCGGATCACCTCCATCTTCGGTTGGAGCGTCGGGGGCTTCGGTCACGCTCAGAACGTTGACCAACGGAACATCTGCCCCGTTCTCCATTTCGAGAATCGCCCCGTCCACGCTGAAGCGGATACCGCTCACGAGACCCGCTGTCGGCAGTCCGTCGAAGCCGATCGCCTCGACCTGCTTGCCGACCATTGCCAGAGCGGTCGAGAGTTGGGACATATTCATCAGCTGTTGCTGGTTTTCCGAGATCGCTTGGAGCGTCTCCACCATGGTGAACTGGGCGGTCTGCTGCATCATTGCGCTCGTGTCCGTTGGCTCGAGAGGGTTCTGGTAGCGGAGCTGGGCGAGCATCAGTTGGAGAAAGACGTCGGCATCAAGTGCCCCGAGGCCGCCGCTGCTGGCCGGCGGGGGGGCCGTTCCCGTTGCAGTAACTGCATCAACCATGAGATTTCCTTTCGAGTTTCGCGGAAGTTTGAGAGAGTCCGATCATCACGTGAGCTGGTCTTCGAGGAACGGGTCGAAATCTGGGCGGCGTCTGCGCTGGTCTGCTTGCTCCTCGTCCCACAACTGGCGTCGTTCGCCTTCGGAGTCGTATTCGGCAAACTCTGAGATATCGAAACCCTTGTCGCCGAGGTTTTGAATCACCTGACGCATCCAGGCGATGTCGTCTCCTTTTGTTCCCTCTAGCTGGATCGACAATCCATCGTGAACCACCGACACTCGGATGGTCAGGCCGTGCAGCTCGGCGCCTCGCAATGTGATCGATCGAGGCGGAGGAGCGTTTTCGGTAGTCTTTATCCACGTTTCGATGCGTTCGGCCATCCGGGCGGCCAGTGGACGTACCTCGACCCTCGCGGTTTCCTGCGCACCCGACAGCCGTCCAGGTGCCAGATCAGGCCGGTCGTCCGTGTTTGCCAACGTCTGGTCGATTCGGGGCGTCGGTGACTCAACGAACTCGCGATCTTGGACTCGAGCGATGTCCCGTGAGGGTCTGCTCGCCTCGGGGGAGAGGGGATCACCCCTGACCACCGGGACTCGAAGGAGGTTCTCTGCCGCTTTCCTGTCCGGCCCTTGGGGCTTGCGGTCTTGGGTGATTCGCTCCAGTGCCGGCAATGTCGGCCGAGCAACAGCATGAAGGGTGGAGGTCTTGGACGGGACAAACTTGCCCGTTTCGGGCATTGGTTCGGTTGGATTCGGCGGCAGTTTGGGTGGTTCGGGGTCTGCCTGATCGTGAGCGGGTGGGTCGACGATTGCAGGCTTCTCAGCGTCGGTCTCCATCGGCTGCTTGCCGCTGGGCGCTGTGGAGGGTCTCTCGGCCGTGTGTCGCCTTGGAGGTCCCTCGGAGGGTCTCGACGAGTCGGTCTCTCCATTCGCGGGATCGATCTCAAGCGGATCTCGGTCGGAGATGTTGTCGGGGGTGGGAGTCAACGAGTCACGCTCCACCACCTCCTGGTCCTTCACGCTCTGACCAGTCAGGGTGCTCGGCTGGATAGGATTCGTCTGGGCGGCGGTATGCGGTTCGGACACCAGGGCCATGACGCCAAGGCGGCCTGCCGCGATCTGGTCACCGAGGGTCGTCGCAACGGCCAGCGGCGCGGTCGACTCCGGCTCGGACTGATCTCGTGGCCCTCCGTCTTCGCCGCTGGATTCCTCTGGCATGAGTATTGTCGGGGTCAACTGGGGCGCGGCTCCCGCCAACGCAGCGAGCATGAGTTCGAACGGCCCTCCTTCGCTGGGAGTGGGAGCTGGCGTCGTCTGACCGGGTGTCGGCACAGGGCCCATCAAGATCGGGTCGATCACTGGCTTCCTCCTAGGAGACGAAAACGGTCCAGAACTCTGGGCACATAGGCCTGAGTTTCTTGGATGTTGGGAATGCCGCCGCTTTGCACAACTCGGCCCGGTCCGGCGTTGTATGCAGCCAATCCGAGTTCAACGGATCCGAATCGGTCTATCTGCGCCTTGAGGTAGCGGGCTGCACCGCGGAGATTCTCGGTTGCATCAGTTGGATCTACGCCGAGTCCGGCAGCCGTGCCCGGCATGAGCTGGCCAAGTCCGATCGCTCCTGAACGTGAGATGGCGTCGGCTTGGAATTCGGATTCTGTCCAGACGAGGGCCGCTAGCAATTCTGGTTCGATGCCCTCCCGGTCGGCAGCCTCGGTGATCGCTCCGATGTACGGCCGTCCGGCATCGGGGATTCTTGTCGACCATTCGAATGAACCGCTGCCGGCCCGGAATCCGACCTGGGCCGGTGTGGTCGAAGGAGCCAGGCCGATGAGTTGACCGAGCGTCAGGTCTCGAGAAACCGGCTCATCGATCGCGGTCGACTGAAGTTGTGACTGCCGTGTCTGGTCGCTTGCCTGATTCAGCATCGTGGCGAACTCGGCAGAAGGCGCCAGACTTCCGACACGCCGTTCGATTGTGGCGATCCTGCTGAAGACTGCGTTTATGCCGATGGCGCTCATCGTTTCGTCCTCTGGTCTGGAGCCTGATGGCGCGCAGCCATCAACTCGTCGAGCACCCGCTCGGCGGCCTTCGCCGCGACGGTGGCGTCCTCTCGACGTTTCTTCGCCTCCAGTTCCTCCTTCGCCTCCAGGTCGTGCGCGGCGTCCTGCCACTTTCGTCGGTCGGTCCGCAGACGCGTCTCGGACGCATCGAGCTCAACCGCAGCAAGTTCCACCAACTCGGCGGTCGCGAGGCCTTGGATCCGTAGGGTCAACGCTATATGGGCTGGCAGGGGCCGGTCGTCTCCGAGCATCGCCATTAACTCGTTTCGCCGGGTCTCGAGGGAATCCGCCTTGTCGGCGACATCACGATGTGCGATCCCGAGGTCGCCGCGAGCCTTACGTTCGCGCATCGATGCCAGTCGCACCAAGGTGGCAAGTGGGTGGCGTCGTTTCATGTCAACAGCCCCAGGCGAATGCAAAGGGCCTCGAGATCTGCGACAGAATCTTGCGCTGGAGTGAGATCCGATGCGGTCTGGCGAAAGAAATCGATGAGGTCAGGCGAAGCGGCGAGGCCGCGGTCAGCCCGAGGATTGGTGCCTGGCACATAGGCCCCGACTTCGACGAGGTCGCGCACCTCTTCTGCTGCTGCCAGGGCGCTGCGTACCGCAGCTGCCGCCGCCATGTGCTCAGGCGTTGAGATCTTGTCGGCCAGGCGGCTCAACGAGTGGAGGGGGTCGATCGCCGGATACCGGGTTTCGATCGCTAAACGACGATCGAGCACGATATGGCCGTCGAGGATCGAGCGGGCGGCATCGGCGATTGGGTCGTTCATGTCATCGCCCTCCACCAGCACGCTGTAGAACCCTGACACCGTTCCGGTTGCCCTTGGCCCGGCTCGCTCCAACAGTTGGGGCAGCATTGAAAAAGATGAAGGCGTGTACCCGCGGGCCGTCGGAGGTTCCCCTGCGGCGAGGCCGATCTCTCGTTGCGCCATTGCCATCCGGGTGAGAGAGTCGACGAGCAAAAGGACGTCCGAACCTTGATCGGCGAACCATTCTGAGATTCGGGCAGCAAGGAAGCCGGCGCGGACCCTGAGAAGGGCCGGCTGATCCGAAGTGGCCACGACCACGACGCTCCGCTTCATTCCTTCTTCGCCGAGCTCGTCCTCGATGAACTCCCGAACCTCTCTACCTCGTTCTCCGACGAGGCCGACGACGGTGATATCTGCACTCGTGCCTCTCGCCATCATCCCCAGCAGCGTCGATTTGCCGACCCCGCTGCCTCCGAAGATCCCGAGCCGTTGGCCTCGCCCGGTTGGACAGAGAGTGTCGATCAGCCTCACACCGACCGACAGCTGAGACGTGATCCTGGCTCGGTGAAGTGGGTTCGGCACCGGCGCGCCGAGGTCGACTTGTTCTCCGGCGATCGCCGGGCCGCCGTCGATGGGGTTTCCCATGGCGTCGATCACCCGTCCTATGAGTTGTTCGGACAGCCCGAACGGCAATCCTCCTTCCAGCCTGTGGACGGTATCCCGCTGGCCGATCCCTCTCTGGTCTCCGAAGAGAAGGGCAGATGCACCGCTCTCGGTCACAGCGACGATCTCGGCGAGCTGTGGGCCCTGATTGGTGGCGACCGAAACCAAGTCCCCTACCCGCAACCTCAGTCCTCGAACCTCTATGGAGGTCCCGGTGACTGCGCTGACCGCGCCGGTGACCGAAAACGCTCGTGCTGCCAAGGCTTGTTTCACGTGATGCCGTCCTCGGCCAAGATCTCCAACGCTGTCTTCCTGGTGAGGTCCGCCCTCGCCCATTCGCCGATCACCTTCGCCTCGCCTGGCTTGAGGTCAGGGTCGGCGACAACGGCGATGCCTGGGGCCTCGATCTGTTCGGCGAGCGGTAGATCCGATTCACACATAGCGATCACCAGGTCCTGCTCGTCCAACAGGGCCAGAGTTTCTTCGAGTCTGCTCATGAGGGCTGCCCCTCCGTCGTGACCCGCGTGGCCGAGGACAAACTCGGTCAGTCCGATTGTTATCTGAACCATCTCTGCCTGCTGGCGTTCGAATTCGTCACGCAGATCCTGGCGGCACTTTTCGAGGGCGGCCTGGAGCGCATTGGAGGCGGACAGGAGCTGCTGGCGGGCAGATTCTCTTCCGGCTTCGAAACCCTCGTCGTATGCGCCGGTATGACGTGCTTGCCCGCCGTGGTCAGGAGCGACGATCTGGGTTTCGAGCGCGGCAACGGCCGCCTGACGAAGTACCCGGGGAATCCGCTGACCAGGTTGGATCTGGTCTACGGAGGTCCCGCCAACCAGTTCCAGATTGCCGTGCCTGAGTACCCGGCTAGGTGATGAGCTCATCGGTTCCTCCTCTGGCGAGCACCAGCTCACCCGATTCTTCGAGTAGACGGATCTGCGCCACACATTCGGCTTGGGCTTCCTCGACTTCTGAACGACGAACCGGCCCCATGAGGTCGATCTCTTCGAGGAGCGATGCCTTCGCTCGCTCAGACAGGTTGCTGGTGATCCTCGACTGAACCTGCTCGGTCGTTCCCTTGAGCGCCAGCGACAGCGTCTTCGTGTCGAGATTCTTGAGAATGCCCTGAATTCCGCGGTCGTCGATCTCGACGATGTCTTCGAAGACGAACATCAGGGCCCTGACCCGATCGGCCACCTCTTTGTCCTGTTGCTCCATGAACCCGAGGATTTCCTCCTGGTTCTCCTTGGTCCCGGCGTTGAGGATCTCGGCCATGCTCTTTGCTCCGTCGACCGTGGAGCCAGATTTCGACGGCTGGGGGGCGCTGACCCGCAGCTTGAGGCACTCTTTGATCGCGGCCAGCGAATCTGGCTCGATTTCGTCGATCGTGGCGAGGCGAAAGGAAATCTCAGAGCGAAGGTCTTCCGGGAGGGCGTCCATGATCGTCGAGGATTCCTCCGGAGAGGACTCAGAGAGCACCACAGCAATCACCTGGGGATGTTCGTCCTGGAGGATCTGGCCAGCGGCTTCCCCCATCGATGTCAGGAACTTGAACCGACCGCTCGGCAGGTCGTCGAGCATCATGTCGCCGGAGCCACCGTCGTAGGTGGCGAGCAACTCCTTGGCCCGATCCATACCCCCATGGATGCCGGCTCGGCTCGCGTTCTCGAGTGTTTCTCGGTAGACACCGTCTCGCTGCTCGGCTCCGACATCTTCAAGTTTGGCGATCTCCGCGGCCAGAACTCTCACTTCGTCTTCGTTGAGATGGCCGAGCAGGCCCCTGGCCTTCTCGGTTCCCAACGCTATGACAAGGGCGGCGGCCTTTTGGCGTGCGCCGAATTCTTCGCTCACGCTTCACCCTCTTGGAGCCAGTCCTTCACCAGCCCGGCGACGTCTTCGGGGCGACTCTCGGCAAGCTGCATTACACCGGCTTCGAGGGCGTTGCCCCCGGCGCCCACACCGACGAGTTGTTGGTCACCTCCGCCGATGGCCGCCTGAGGAGCGCCTGGCGGGAGGCCGCCGGCGCCTCCGGGAAGTGCCGCGGCTCCCCCGGCCGACTTCTTCGCACCTTTGCCGCTTCTGGTCATGAACAGCAGGGCGACCGCGATCAAGACAACGGCCACTGCGCCCAGCAGCGAGGGCAATTGGTCCAATGGCGAGGCCGCTGCCACCGCATCCTCTGCCGCGGCGGCAGCCGCGTCTGGTTCCTCAGCCACGGCGAAGGCAACTGCGCTGACCTCGATCTGATCACCGCGTTGGATGTTCAGCCCCATGGCTGCCGTCACCAGGGCCTCTATCTGGGTCGGGTTCGGTGCGGGAAGACCGGTGCTCGACCCGTCGTCGACCGCCACGGCCACGGACAGACTCTTGACGGATCCTGGAGCGGTCACCGACAGCGTTGTCGTGTTGTTGATCCCGTACTCGGTGGTCGATTCGTCTCGCAGGTATGTGTACGTCCCGTCTCCGTCTACCGGGAGTTCTTCGCCGTTGACGCCAACGGTGCCGACCGGAGGTGCGCCTGAACCGTTGAGCTGTTCGGTCAAGAGCTGCTCGCGAAGCGGCGTGGCCGTTTCCTGTTCGAATGTCTGGGTTTCAACCGATTGCTCGTCGAAACTGAGGTCGGCCCGTACGACCACCGAAGAGCGCGCCGGTCCGAGCATCGTCACCAGAAGGGACTGGACATCATTTTCCAATGACCTCTCGAAATCTTCGACCATCCGAAGGTTGCGGTTGCTGACGGTCGAAGATCCGGCGGCACTTCCAGGCGCGTTCAAGACCTGTCCATTGACGTGTGCCACCGCTACAGCGTCTGGTTCGAGACCCTCTACGGCCGACGAGACGAGGAACGTGATCGTCTCTATCTCAGCGACCGTCAACGGCCGCAAGGAATCGATCAACACCGATGCGGTGGTTGGATCCTGGTTTTGGGCGAACAGGGCCTCTTCAGGGGTCACGATCAAGACATCTGCGGAGGTGATTGCCTCCATGGCCACCAATGTGCGCGAGAGTTCGCCCTCGATTGCCCGTTTGTAGTCCACCTGCTGGCGAAAATCCGAAACCGACAAACCGCTTTGATCGAGCAGTTCGTAGCCCTCGACGGAAACCGCGGCACTGACGCCATCAGACGCCAGGCGGGCCCTGGCGGTGGCGACCTGGTTGCGAGGAACAAGGACTCTCGTACCCCCGGCTTCGACCTGGTATTGAACCCCCTGGGAATCGAGGCCTTCGATGACTTCTGAGAGTTGGCGGTCGTCGAGTTCGTTGTAGAGCACTGCAAAGGTAGGTGTGGACGCCCACTGGAAGAAGAGAAAACCTGCCAGTGCCAGCACCACTAGTGCGCTGCCGGCTACGACCTTGTGGGCGAGTGGCAGTGCCTGAATCGAATCGATGAATGAACGTTGGGCCATTGTCTATCAGACCTGCATCCGCATGATCTCTTGGTAGGCCTCGACGGCCCTGTTGCGCACCTCGGTGAGAATCTGGACCCCGAGGGTTGCTTTTGAGGTGGCGATCAGTAGGTCCTGAATGTTCTCGGACTCGCCGCTTGCGATGCCAACCGCGATCTTGTCCGCAGTCGCCTCAGCGGCGGATACATCCGCCAGCGTCTTCGAGATGATGTCTGAGAAGCCGTCAGCGGCTGTCGGTTCTGCCGCCTTCTTCGCCGCGACCTGAGCGAGAGAGCCGATGCCGGAGGTGAGTGGTGTGATTGCAGCCATCAGCGACCGAGCCTCATAGCTGCCTCGTAGGCTGCCTGGCTCTGCTGGAGAACCGACACGTTGACCTGGTACGAACGACTGGCCAGGACCAGGTCGGCGAGTTGACCGGGGAGATCCACGAGCGGAAGCTGCACGTTGCCGTCCTCATCCGCCAACGGGTTCAGAGGATCCTGGACGATGGGGGCGTCGCCTTCAAGGCGAGTGATCGCCTTGACTCTCACCCCGTTGCCAGGCGCGCCTGGAACTCTGGTCGACTCCTCAGCGACGACCAGCTGTGCTCGAAACGGCTCCTCGTCGGTTCTGGTGACCGTGTTGACGTTCGCCACATTGTGGGCGACCGTGTCCATCCAGACCTGACCAAGCCGGATGCCGGTTGCGGCGATGTCCATGGCTCCAAAGATCGACACTATCTGGCTCCAATCGCGGCGCGCAGCATCTGGAGCTTGGCGTTGTAGGTGTTGATCAGCATGTCGCTCATCAAGTTGGTTCGGATCATCTCTGTGAGTTCCTTCTCGAGCCTGACGTTGTTGCCGTTGATGCCGACCTGGTCGGCCGTGCGTGTGGCAGAAGGGGTACCGGGATTGGACACATCGCCACGCTCCAGAGCCCTGGCCAGCGTGCCTTCGAAGTCGATCTCCGACGCGATGAAACCGGGGGTTTCGGCGTTGGCAACGTTGTTCGATATGACCTGACGCCTGTCTTCGAGGCCGCGTAGGGCGTATTCCATTGCTTGCATCGCCGTGTTGTTTCCGATGACATTCACGTCTGTCTCCGTTGATTCTGAGTGCCCAAAAGAAAAGGGAAGAACGCCTGGCGTTCTTCCCTGATCAAAAGTGCTTCCGTGCATTCTGTTGTCAAGACACCGGTCGACTGCCCGACGCTCTCGGTAAGGAGAAATATCACGCACAGTGGGAATCGCCTGCAGGGCCCGAGGGCCCGTGTCAGCAACATCTGTCCCCCGGACGGCCGAACACTCGGGTTCGATAGGCACAGCCCTTCGCCTTGGGGGGACGAGGCCGTCAGCGCCTCCACTCCGTCGAGGTTGAGAGGGTGGCAAACCCGCGCAAGCATGAGGGGCTGGACTCGGAGCAAGTACTGATGGTTGGTACGGCCCCCTCCGGCATCCGCAGCGGAGCTGCTCCCGCCACCTCCCCCAGACACCTCCTTTGTCGGCGGGGGAGGAGATGGTTGCGGCAAGTTCCAGCGCAACTT
>QIDH01000039.1 GCA_003229305.1 Acidimicrobiia bacterium
TCCGCAAGGACGAGGGTTTCACCCTGGTCGAACTGATGGTCGTGGTGCTTGTCATTGCTATTCTCATCGCCATCGCCATCCCGACCTTCCTAGGCGCTCGTGAGCGTGCCCAGGACCGTGCGGCCCAGTCAAACCTGCGCAACGCTCTAACGGCGGCCAAGGTTTTCTACGTTGACAATGAGCACTACAACGGTGCTGATACCGATTTCGAAGGTATCGAGCCGAGCCTCGACTTTGACACGATTGCCAACGCCACGACCGACATAGTCGGATTCGTTGTCGAGGATGTGGTCGCAGCGAACAACGACAACAACATCGTCACCTTTGTCACGCAGTCTGCTTCGGGTGATTGGTTCTGCATCTCGGACACCGCCCAAGGTGGCGGATCCGGAACGTTCTACAACTCGGATGCAGCTGTCGCCAACGTGGACGTGGCCGCAGAGTGCGGCAACGGAAGCTGGTAGCAAGTACCTCGAGAACATCTGAAACCGACTCGGAGAGGGTGGGCATTGCCCGCCCTCTCCGACGTTCGACAAGAAAGATGTAAGGCCCCATACCCTCGGGCCGATATGAAGAGGGGAGGGAAAAGATTTGTTGAAACGACTAAAAACCAGGCCGGAATCGGGTTTCACTCTCGTCGAACTGATGGTTGTGGTGCTTGTCATTGCCGTTCTCATTGCCATCGCCATTCCTACATTTCTCGGGGCGAGGGAGCGAGCGCAAAACCGGACGGCGCAGGCGAATCTGCAGACGGCAACCAAGGCCGAGTCGGCATACAACGCCAGCGACGCCACATCCGGCTTCACGGCGAACGCGGTCATCATGGCAGCCGAGGAATCCTCGCTGGACTGGACGGGGGGCGCGACGGACTCGATTCATGTTTCGGTTGCCGATGTTGTCGCAGGCGATTCTCAGCAGCTGTTGGTCTACACACGCTCTGGCACCGGGACCTGGTACGGCCTCAGGGTCGTGACTCAGAACGGTGTCGGGATCAACGCCGGGCGCTACACCTGCGAAGGGGTCGCGGAGGCTAACGTCGACGACATGGCCGATTGCACCGGTAACGATTGGTAGTCATAGCCGGCTTGGTCGCTCTATTCGGGGCAATCATCGGCTCGTTCCTCAACGTTGTGGCCCACCGGGTTCCGGAGGGCAACTCCGTAGTTTCGCCTCCGAGCGCCTGCACCAACTGCGATGCCGCGATTCGTGCGCGTCACAACATTCCAGTCCTCGGCTGGATCATCCTTAGGGGTAGATGCCACGACTGTTCTGCGGCGATATCGGTGCGCTATCCGATCGTGGAAGCAGCAACCGCCGGAGCCTTCTTCGCGACGACGTTGGTGGTCGGTCTCGAGTGGTCGCTGCT
The DNA here is from genome assembly GCA_003229305.1 of Acidimicrobiia bacterium. Lineage (GTDB taxonomy): Bacteria > Actinomycetota > Acidimicrobiia > Spongiisociales > Spongiisociaceae > SZUA-232. The sequence goes on from QIDH01000039.1 coordinate 1,367, forward strand.
TGCCCACCTGTGGTTTGTATCAGTGACCATCGTATTTGTCCTGACGGACCTCGACCATCACCGGCTCCCGAACGCCATCATGATTCCGGGGACCGTCGTCGGTGCTCTAGCTTTGGGAGGTGGTGCCCTTGCAGATGGTCGGGCGGGCGATTTCGTTGAAGCGCTGGCGGCCGGCGCCGGCTACTTCCTCTTGATGTTGCTGATCGCTCTGGTCGCCAGGGGAGGCTTCGGGTTCGGAGACGTGAAACTTGCTTTCCTGCTCGGCGTGTTCGCGGGATACGGCGGGTGGCCGCTGGCGGCGTTCGCGGCGTTCGCCGGCTTCATGCTCGGCGGGGTCATTTCGTTGTTCCTGGTCGTAACTCGCATCAAGGGACGCAAGGACGCCATCGCATTCGGCCCACCGATGATCCTGGGAAGCTGGATCGCGATCGTGTGGGGTCGCTCGATTCTCGATTGGTATCTGCGTATCTGATCGGAGCGAGAAATGCCCCGAACAACGGAACCCAGGCGCCGAAATATTCCAGCTCGAATGTCACTCCAAGGTGTTGCACAGTGTTACGCTCGTGTAATCACACACGTGTGATTTGGCGCAGTAGAGGACCGCGCTGGTCTTCGCGCTGAAGAAGCGGGCAACCAGACGGGGCGTCACATGTCGCTCAATGTGGGACTCGACATCGGTACGACAGCTGTTCGTGCTGCATTGGTCGAAACCCGGAAGGGCAAGCCAAGCCTGAAGCGGTTTGGCCAAGTCGCCCTACCACCAGGAACGGTGGTAGGTGGCGAAGTGGTCGACGAAACCGTGATGAAGGAGGCACTCAGCCAGCTGTGGAAGACGGCCAAGCTGCCAAAGAAGCGCGTCGTCGTTGGCCTGGCCAACCAGCGAGTGATCGTACGCCGGATCGACCTGCCATACATGGACGAGGACGAGCTGCTCGAGTCCTTGGCGTTCCAGGCTCAGGAATACATCCCGATCCCGGTCGAGGAAGCGACCCTCGACTTCGTACCACTCGAAGAATTCACGACCCCTAACGGCGAAGCGATGATGTCGATCCTTGCGGTCGCTGCGCAAAAGACGATGACTCAGGATCTCCTACGAATAATCGGTTCGGTCGGCGCCAAGGTCATGGCAGTGGATCTTCAGGCCTTCGCTTTGGTCAGGGCTGCGTTCGGCCCTGACCCCGATCCGGATGGCGACGCAGTCGCGTTGGTGGACATCGGGGGCAATGTCACCCAGGTGACGATCGTCAAGGGCGGCATGGTCCGTTTCCTTCGGATTCTACCGATGGGAGGGGACGATTTTTCAAACGTCCTCGCTACCGACCTCGGAGTATCGACTGAGCAGGCGGAGCAACTCAAGAGGCGCGTTGGTGTGGCCATAGATGGAGATGGCTCCTCGGATGACCCCGAAGACACCGACGCTGCTGCCAGAGCAATCTTGACCAGGCAGGCCAACCAGCTCATCGACGAGGTGCGCGGCTCGATCGACTACTACAGCTCGCAGGCGAACGACGAGGAGGTGACCAGGTTGGCGATCGCCGGAAACGGTGCGAGGTTGCCTCACCTCGCCAACCGCCTTGGCCGGACCCTGGCTCTGAGGATCGAGCCGGTGAAAATGCTCGACGGGGAGGATCTCGACATTTCCAAGCGGGTGGGGCTGTCGGAAACCGAGCTGCAAACCGCCCAGCCGGTACTGCCGGTGGCGGTCGGTTTGGGTCTTTGGAGCGAGGCCTGATGCGAGCCGTAAACCTACTTCCTCCGGAAGAAGCCCAGCGGTCGGCCGCGCGCAGGCGCCGGGTGGGCTACCTGTTCCTGATGGCTCTCTATATCGGTGCCCTGGCCCTCGGCTACCTGTTCTTTGCGGGCCGAGCGGATCAGGCCGAGGAGAACCTGGCTACTCAGCAAGCCAAGAACCAGACGATTCGCGACGACATTGCCCGTCTCGCTTCTGCGGACACCATGCGCAACGAATATCGGGCGAGGGCGGATGACGTGTCTCAGATCCTCGCCACCGATGTGTCATGGGGGCGCCTCCTCAACGATCTCGCCAGGCTCATCCCCGACCGGGTTTGGCTGACATCTCTCACCGCTTCGGCTTCGGTCTCCGAAACCAACCCTGGCGCCTTCGGGCAGGTGACCATGGCCGGCACGGCCTTCGACTATCCGGACGCGGCATCCTGGCTTCGCACGCTCGATTCGGATCGGTGGCCCGCCATCGGAGCAGCTTGGGTCAACAGTACGGCGGTTGAGACCGTCGCGGGCGGAATCGAAGCAGTCAACTTTTCTTCGATCGGCAACTTGACAGACTCCGCGGTCAGCCGTCGGATCGATGAACGGATACCGGAGGTTCCCCAGTGAACCGGTCGATTCTGCTCGTAGGGGGTCTGCTGGTCGTTCTTCTCACCGCCGCATGGTGGTTCCTCCTGGTTTCGCCAGTCAACGAACGTGTAACCGTTGCCGACCAGCAGCTTGACCAGGCCGAGAACGAAGAGGGAACTCTGGCCGCGCAGCGCCGTTCGCTTCAACAGGTTCAGGACAACATGTTGGAGTACCTCGCGGCCATTGGTGAGCTGGAGAACTCGATACCTCCTACTCCCCAAGCCGCGGCTTTGATCGATTCCCTTTCGGTTCTGGCGGGCGAGACCGGTGTTGTTTGGTCCAACGGATCATACGGTCAGCCTCAAGATGTCGATGGGGCGTATTTCGAGATCCCGATCTCCATCACGATCAATGGCCAGTTCTTTGAAGTGTTGGGGTACCTGTACGGAATGGCGGAACTCGATCGACTGGTGCAGATTGAGAGCGTGAGCATCGCTCCGACTCAAAGCGAGCAGGGGTTCACCGTGCTGAACGTCTCGATTTCGGCGAAGGCATACACGAGCAGCGACGTGATCCTGCCGGCCGCACCTGAAGGCGAAGCCCCACCAGAAGGAGGAGCTGGAGCCGACCAGGAAGGTGGTGGTGAACCGCCGGTCCCTGATACCCAGGAAGGCGAGCCAAACGCCGAGGGCGAAGACGTTGCAGCCCAGACGGGAGCCCGGCTCTAATGCATAGGCAGGCCAACGCATCTGGCGTCGCGGCGGCGGTCGCAATCGTAATGATCGGGTTGGCGATCGCAATGGGCTGGCTGGTCCTGTCCGGTGGTGTCCTGAGTTCCGCCGCCGATCCGGTGCTGGATGGTCCGCTGGCAGATACACAGATCGTCGTGGCGGCTCCAGCAGCGCTGGCGGAAGGCATGCGGATCGAAAGCGCAGTGCAGTTCAGCCAGCCTCGGGACCCTTTCCGTCCCCTCATCACAGACGCCGCGGTAGCCGGAAATGGAACCGGAGACGGAACAGGGGGAGGTGGCGGCGACGGGGTCACCAACGGCTCGTCCGTGACGTTGCAGGAGATCAATAGCGTCGACGGCGTGCTGCGGGCAACCGTGATCGTCGACGGAGTGACCTATATCGTCGGAGTAGGGGACACTTTTGCCGGCAGTTTCCAAGTTGTCAGTCTGACGACCGACAGTGGCGTGTTCCTCAACGGCGACAACGCCTTTGAGTTGTCGGTTGGGCAACAGATCCTGAAATAGCGACAGAGCCGGGGCACAGGCGCGCCCGGTCTGACCTCGCGGTCGCAACGGTCCCCGTATCTCGGGCGTTTAGCATCTGGGCCATGTTCCGATATCTGACCGCAGGTGAATCTCACGGCCCGGGTTTGGTGGCTGTCGTCGAGGGATTGCCATCCGGCATGCCGTTCCTCGCAGAAGGTGTGTCCACCGAATTGGCGAGACGACGGCTCGGCTACGGCCGTGGCAATCGAATGAAGCTGGAGCAGGACCGGCTCGAGATCATGGCCGGGGTCAGGCACGGGGTCACCATCGGTTCACCCGTGGCAGTAATCGTGCACAACACCGAGTGGCCAAAATGGGAGGAGGAGATGTCACCGGCCCCTGGCGAACCACTCCGTCCGATGACTACCCCCCGTCCTGGACACGCCGATCTGGTCGGTATGCAGAAGTACGACGTTCACGACGCCAGGAACATTCTCGAACGGGCGTCCGCGCGCGAGACGGCAGCCAGAACGATCGTGGGGTACGCCGCGAAACAGGTACTCGCCGAGATTGGAGCCGGAGTCATCTCTCACGTCGTGGCGATCGGCGCGGCGGAAGCCAAGGCGGGGGCGTTGCCGACAGTCGCCGACCTGGAGGCCATAGACGCCTCCCCTGTGCGTGCGTTCGACCGGTCCTCCCAAGAATCGATGATTGCCGAGATCGAGTCCGCCAAGGAGGCCAGGGACACCCTCGGGGGCGTAGTGGAGGTCATTGTTCATGGTCTGCCTCCCGGCCTTGGAAGCCACGTTCACTCAGACCGTCGCCTAGATGCCCGGCTTGCGGAGGCCCTCATGGGCATTCAGGCGATGAAGGCCGTCGAGATCGGAGACGGGTTGCAATCTGCCAGACGGAGGGGCTCCGAGGCCCATGACGAAATTTTCTATGAGGACGGCCGCTTCGTCCGCAACTCCGATCGGGCGGGTGGGATTGAAGGCGGGATGACCACGGGCCAGCCGCTGCGGGTGAGAGTAGCGATGAAGCCGATTTCGACTGTGATGCGCCCGCTCAAGACCGTAGATGTGGTCAGCAAGGAGCCCGAAGTCGCGTTCAAGGAACGTTCGGATGTTTGTGCCGTCCCGGCCGCCGGGGTTGTGGCCGAACAGATGGTGGCCATCGTGCTCGCCCAGGAGGTACAGCGGATGTTCGGCGGAGATACGGTCGGAGACCTTCGGACCAATGTCGCCGCCTATCTCGAACGCCTCAAAGCATTCTGATGGAGCCGATCTGGCTGATCGGGATGATGGGTTCCGGCAAGAGCACAGTCGGGGCTGAGGTCGCCGCCCGGCTGCGTTGGACGTTTGTAGACATCGATGCAGAGATAGCCGCCAGGGTCGGCTGCTCGATCGGCGAGCTATGGGGGAGCGCAGGCGAAGAGGCTTTTCGGGACATGGAATCGGCCCAGGTCGCTCGGCTGGCCGACACAGTCGACACCGTCATATCCGCAGGAGGCGGGGTCGTGTTGCGCGGCGAGAACGTCAGGGCGATGCGGGAGTCAGGAGTTGTCGTTTGGCTCGATGCGCCGCCCGGCACCTTGGCAGACAGGCTGGAAGGCGATTCTGACCGGCCGCTACTCCGCCAATCCGATCCGCAAATTCGATTGAGTGAAATCGCGGCCGAGCGTGAGCATCGCTACCGGAGCTCGTCACATTTCCGGTTGGATGCCGCCGCCACGGTTGGCGAGGTCGCAGCCAACGTGGTCGGGCACGTCAGGATCAAAGTCGGCGATGCCAGTGAGGTGCTGGTCGGCCGTGGGTTTGCGCACGATCTGCTTCCGGTGCGCCCCGACCGCCGGAAAGCAGCCCTCCTCACCCAAGCAGGAGCGCTCACGGTGGCTGGCAACGTGGGAGATCGGCTGGCCGAAACGGGCATCGAGATGCTCAACATCGAACTCCCTGACCGTGAAGCTGCCAAAACGCTCGAGGCCGTCGGCGAAGTCTACAAACGGCTGGCCGAATTCAACCTTGGCAGATACGACACAATTGTGGGGGTCGGTGGTGGAACGGTCACAGACGCGGCAGGTTTCGTAGCGGCCACCTGGCTTAGGGGAGTGGAATCCGTCGCAGTCCCAACCACGTTGCTTGGAGCAGTAGACGCGGCCATCGGGGGCAAGACCGGGCTGAACCTATCTGGCAAGAATCTTGTGGGTGCGTTCTGGCATCCGTCCAGAGTGAACGTATCGCTCGACGTGCTCGAGACCTGCCCTCGCAACCTGATGATCGAAGGGACGGCCGAGGCGGTGAAGGCCGGATTCATTGCTGACCAGGCGATCGTGGCCGCCTACGAAGAATCAGGGCTCGGGGCACCGCTCGCCGAGATCGTTCCAAAGGCGATCGCGGTCAAAGCCAAAGTGGTATCGGACGACTTCCGTGAACAAGGTGACCGGGCCATTCTCAATTTCGGCCATACGATCGGGCACGGAATCGAGACCGCCGCAGGTATTCCCCACGGTCACGCAGTGGCGATCGGGATGGTGGCCGCCGCGACAATCTCCGCGGCGAGATACGGCTTCGACGCACCACGACTGACCGCGCTGCTCACCAAACTCGAACTTCCCATCAAGTCTCCGGCGGTGGACCGAAACACAGTGCTGGACCTCGTCGCCCGCGACAAAAAGAGATCCTCTGACGGGATCCGCATGGTATTGCTTGAAGACTTCGGCCGACCCAGGCTGGAGTCGGTGAAACCCGCAGAACTCTCGGCCGGGCTCGCCGCGGTCGGCTTGGGATGACATCCGCCTATACGAATGGCTGGCCTCCTGGCGATCTACACTTCCGGCATGGTTTCTACCAATGACGTTCGAGGGGGGATGGCGCTCGACCTTCCTGAGGGGCTCTTCCAGGTTGTCGATGCGCAGCACGTCAAGCCGGGCAAAGGCCGTGCGTTCGTGCGTATGAAACTGAAGAATTTGAGAACGGGTGCCGTGGTCGATCGCACCTTTCGTTCAGACGAAAATGTTCCTCAGGCAATCGTCGACCGCAGAGATCACCAGTTTTTGTACAAGGACGACATGGGGTTTCATTTCATGAACATGGAGACTTTCGCTCAGCTCTCCGTTGACCAGCGCGACGTTGGGGAGGCAGCCAGCTACCTGGTCGAAGGGGCGACGGTCAAGTTACCGCTATTCGACGAGAATCCCCTAGGTGTAGAGCTCCCGGCCTCCGTTGAACTCGAGGTCACGCAGGCAGATCCTGGTGTGAAGGGCGACCGGGTGTCCGGTGCCACCAAACCGGTGACCGTTCAGACCGGTCTTGTTGTCCACGCACCTCTCTTCGTCGATGCGGGAGACACCATCAAGGTCGACACGCGGACCGGCGACTACATCACCCGCGTGTGACCCACCAGCCACTCGATTCCCGCGAGCGAGCCCTGTTGGCCATTTACGAGGCTGACCAGCGCGCCGAATCCGTGAACGAGGACCTTCCTGATGGCCGGATGCGCCGGCTCATTGAGGGAGTTCTCGCCAACACCGAAAGCCTGGATCAGGCGCTAGACGCAGCATCCGATCATTGGCGGATCAAGCGAATGCCGGCGGTGGATCGGGCGGTGCTCAGACTTGGCCTTTACGAACTCCGCAGCGAGCCCAAGACCCCGACTGCCGTAATCCTTGCCGAAGCGGTCCGACTCGCGAAGAAGTATTCGACCGAACGAAGCGGAGCGTTCGTCAATGGCCTGCTGGGCGCACTCGTTGAAGACGCTCGGCCAGTCGACGAAACCGATCGGCAATAGAGAAAGGCGCCGTGTCGCGCTGCTATGTTGTTGGAAACCCTTTAAATCGGTCCAGAGAGGCCGGTAAGGAGCAAACGAATGACCAACGCCTCGCGGCCGCACGCGCCCGCTGCTGTTAGAGCCGCTGCCGGCAAACCCCATCTTCTCGCCTCGGTGATCGCCTGATGCCCCAAGTCATGGACGCGTCTGACATTCGTCGAGCACTGCACCGGGTCGCCCACGAAATCACGGAGCAGACCGAAGGAGCCGAAGGGGTCGTGCTGGTTGGCATACACACCAGAGGTGTTCCGCTGGCGAACCGACTCCGTGATGCCATCGGTTCGTTCGAAGAGACCTGGGTACCAGTAGGAACCCTGGACATCGGCCTCTACAGAGATGATCTGGCGGATCGCCCTGTGACCAATCTGGCCAAGACTTCGCTTCCCGTCGACATCAACGATCGCACCGTCGTCCTGGTTGACGATGTCCTCTACACCGGTCGCACTGTTCGGGCCGCGCTGGATGCTCTGACCGATTTCGGCCGGCCTGCTGCCGTCCGGTTGGCGGTACTGGTAGATAGGGGTCATCGGCAACTCCCGATTCGGCCCGATTACGTCGGCAAGAATCTTCCGACCTCGGCCGGCGAGCGGGTCAGCGTTCATCTCGAGGACACGGATGCAGAGGAGGGCGTCTGGATCTATTCGGACGGGGGGGACCGATGAGTTTTCTCGACATCGAGGGCCATGACCGTACCGATCTCGAGGCGACCCTCGATCTCGCAGACGAGTTCATCGAGGTTCTACGGCGCCCGATCCCGAGGGTGCCTGCGTTGCAAGGAAAGACTATCGCTCACATCTTCTATGAGGCATCCACTCGTACTCGCCTCTCCTTCGAAAGGGCCGCCAAGGCATTATCGGCAGACGTGATGAACTTCGCGCCGAGTGGTTCGTCGGTCTCGAAGGGGGAGAGCCTCAAGGACACCGTGCTGACTCTCAGGGCGATGGGGCCCGATCTGATGGTTGTGAGGCACGGCGCGGCAGGGGCCCCGCACCGGGTTGCAGCTTGGACAGGGCTCCCGGTGATCAACGCTGGGGACGGCGCCCACCAGCATCCGACCCAGGCGCTGGCCGATTCGTTGACCATTCGCACCCGCTTTGGAAAGCTCGACGGCCTGCGGGTCGGCATAATCGGCGACATCCGCCATTCGCGCGTGGCGCGGTCGAACGTTGCCGCCTTCACCGCATTGGGTGCCGAGGTGGTCCTGGTGGCGCCCAGGACATTGTTGCCGGTCAGCTCGGCTGAGTGGCCGGTGACGATGTCAGAAAGCCTGGACGAGATCATCGAGGATCTCGATGTCGTCTACCTCCTGCGAATCCAGGTGGAGCGAGGTGGGGCTTGCGTGTTTCCGTCTCTGACCGAATATGTGTCACGATTCGGATTGACCAGTCGTCGGTTCTCGGCGATGAATCCGGAGGCGGTCGTGATGCACCCAGGTCCTATGAACCGCGGGATCGAAATCGCCGACTCGATCGCGGATGACGAACGTGCCCTGGTCCTGGACCAGGTGTCAAACGGGGTGGCTGTACGGATGGCTGTGCTCTTCAGACTGTTGGGTGGCGATCGGAATGGCTGACTACCTGTTGGCAGGTGGGTCTGTTCTCACCCGAGACGGCCTCGTGGAGGCGAACGTCCAAGTCGGCAATGGCACTATCGAGGCCATCGGGGCGGACGCACGATCTGGCGAGGTCATCGATTGCGCCGGACTGATCATCGGGCCGGGTCTTGTAGACCTCCACGCTCACCTCCGCGAGCCGGGTCAGGAGTGGAAAGAAGACATAGGTTCGGCTTCAAGGGCGGCGGTAGCGGGGGGATTCACTGCCATCCTGGCCATGCCGAACACCGCCCCGCCAACCGACGCAGGCCACCTCGCCAGATACATCTCGGACCGGGGAACCGAGGTTGGCCTCTGTGAGATCGTTCCGACGGGTTGCATCACGAAATCGATGGAGGGCCAACGTCTGGCGCATCTGGACGAGCTGTCAGACGCCGGCGTCACGGTCTTCACGGACGATGGGGCAAGTGTCGCAGATGCAGGGCTGCTGAGACGGGCCATGGAATACGTAGCCGAGCGGGGCGGCCTGATATCCCAACACGCCGAAGACCCTGGCCTGGCAGATGGGGGGCACATGCACGAGGGCACGGTCTCGTCCTGGCTCGGCATGCGCGCACTGCCATCCGAGGCCGAGACGACGATCGTCGCCAGAGATCTCGCCCTCGCCGAGATGACTGGCTGCCGCTACCACGTGGCCCACGTGAGCGCCGCCGCCACGGTTGGCTTGATCGCTGCTGCCAAACAAAACGGGCTGCCGGTTACCGCCGAGGTGGCTCCTCATCACCTGTTTTTCACAGAAGAGGCAGTCAGAACCATGAATCCGGTCTACAAGATGTATCCGCCGCTGCGGTCCGAGGCGGATGCAGAGGCCATGCGAGCAGCCCTCGAGTCCGGAGTGATCGATGCGGTCGCCACAGACCATGCTCCCCACGCTGCCCACGAGAAGGACGTCCCGTTCGAAGAAGCTCCAAGGGGGGTGATCGGGCTCGAGACCGCGTTCGCGGCGGTCAGGACATCAACCCGCCTGGATCCTGCCGCAATCTTTGACCGCATGTCGGTTCGCCCTGCCAGAATCGCCGGACTGAGCCGGCACGGTCGGATACCGGCAACCGGTGTTGCAGCCAATCTGGCAGTCGTCGACATGGACGAACAGTGGACGCCGACCAAATTCGAGTCGAAGTCGGCGAATTCACCCTTCGCAGGGGTGCGGCTGACCGGGCGCCCCAAATACACGTTTTTTGAAGGGGCGCTGGTGTGGAGGGATCAGGAGGCAGGCCAATGACCAAGGCAGCTTTGGTGATGGCTGACGGCCAAAGCTTCGTTGGCAGATCGGTCGGCGCCGATGGGGCGGCGGTCGGCGAGGTCGTGTTCAACACCGCGATGACCGGGTACCAAGAAATCCTTTCCGATCCGTCATACGCAGGCCAGGTTGTGGTCATGACGATGCCCCACATCGGAAATTACGGAGTGACGGCCGATGATGATCAGTCGGCCAAGCCCGCCGCGCGAGGACTGGTTGTCAGGTCCATCTCGAGGCGCCATTCCAACTGGAGGGCGGACGGTTCGCTGTCCGCATATCTGCGCGACGCCGGCGTTGTTGCGATCGCTGATGTCGACACGAGAAAACTCACTCGCCACATTCGCGACCGCGGGGCGATGCCCGTTGCCATCGGAGTCGATGTCGACACCGTTGAACTGGCCGAGATGGCCGCCTCCTCGCCATCGATGGTCGGCCAAGACCTGGCTTCGGGTGTTTCGACGCCACAGGCCTATGAGGTGCCTGCAGTGGGTGAAAGTATCGGCAGGGTCGTTGCCATCGACCTAGGGATGAAGCGCGATATCCACCGGCAATTGGCAGCCAGAGGTCTCGATGTCACCGTGGTCCCTGCCCGAACGTCGGTGAGCGAGATCCTCGCTCTCGAACCCAGCGGAGTGTTCCTGTCCAATGGACCAGGGGACCCCGAACCACTGGTCAGGCAGATCGAGGCAATACGTGGGGTGCTCGGCAAGGTGCCGGTGTTTGGAATCTGCCTCGGCCATCAGGTGCTCGGGTTGGCGCTTGGAGCATCGACATTCAAGCTTCCGTTCGGCCACCACGGGGCCAACCACCCTGTCAAGCGCCTTTCGGACGGCACTGTGAGCATCACGTCGCAGAATCATGGTTTTGCCGTGGATTTGTGGAGTCTCAGTGGCGACGAGCGCCCAGAAGTTGAGGGGCTGGCAGGGCCGGAGTTGCTGCCAGGTGAGGTCGAGGGACCATTCGGGACCATCAGGAGCACTCATCAGAACTTGAACGATGGGACTCTCGAGGGGATGAGCTGCGTCGATATACCTGCATTTTCGGTTCAGTACCACCCTGAGGCCGCACCTGGTCCACGAGACGCGGTCCGGCTGTTCGACGAGTTCGTCGAGCTGATGGACCTCGAAGGGGCAAGAACCTGATGCCGAGGCGCACGGACATCGAGACGGTTCTGCTCATCGGTAGTGGGCCGATCATCATCGGTCAGGCGGCAGAATTCGACTACTCGGGCACGCAGGCAGCCAAGGTCCTGATGAGCGAGGGATACAGGGTCGTGCTGGTCAACTCGAACCCCGCGACCATCATGACCGACCCGGAATTCGCCGACGCCACATATATCGAGCCGATCAACGCAGAAGTCATAGAGCGGATCATCGAGCGAGAACGTCCAGAAGCCCTGCTGCCCACGCTCGGCGGACAAACTGCCCTCAACGTGACAACCGAACTGGCCCGTTCCGGTGTCCTGGAGCGTTACGGCGTTGAGCTCATTGGCGCGGGCCTGGAGGCCATCGACAAGGCAGAGGATCGAGGTCTGTTCAAAGAGGCCATGGAGGAAGCGGGCCTCGCAGTGCCTAGGGCCGTATATGCACGTTCGATGGCTGAGGCTCTCAAAGGTGCCGGTGAGATCGGATATCCGATCATGGTGCGACCCTCATTCATCCTTGGAGGGGGTGGGACCGGGATCGCGGTCGACGAGGCGGAATTCATCGAAGTGGCGCGCAACGGCCTGGCAACCTCACCGGTCGGTGAGATCCTGGTTGAAGAATCGGTAGCTGGGTGGAAAGAATTTGAGTTGGAGGTGATGCGCGACCAGAAAGACAACGCAGTAGTCGTGTGCTCAATCGAGAACCTGGACCCGATGGGAGTCCACACCGGCGACTCGATCACGGTCGCCCCGGTTCAGACCCTGTCTGACCGTGAGTACCAGGAAATGCGGGATGATGCCATCAACGTTCTGCGGATCATTGGCGTGGCAACGGGCGGTTCCAATGTTCAGTTCGCGGTCGATCCTGCGACCGGCAGGCGCTTGGTGATCGAGATGAATCCCAGAGTGTCTCGATCCTCGGCCCTCGCCTCGAAGGCCACCGGTTTTCCAATCGCCAAAATCGCGGCGCTCCTGGCGGTCGGCTACACGCTGGATGAAATCGCCAACGACATCACCGGGGTAACACCGGCCAGTTTCGAACCGGCCCTCGACTACACGGTTGTCAAAGTTCCGCGCTTCGACTTCGTCAAGTTCCCATCAGCGGTCGACGAACTTGGCACCTCCATGCGCTCGGTCGGCGAAGCCATGGCCATCGGACGCACGTTTCCCGAAGCCCTCCAGAAGGCGCTCAGGAGCCTGGAAACAGGTCGTTTCGGACTCAATGCAGACAAGGACGAGGCGGCGCTCACGAAGCTCGAAGATGATGAGCTGATGGCGAGGGTCACGAGGCCGAGTTCGGAGCGGATTTTTGCTCTCGGTGAGGCCATGCGCAGGGGATGGGCGGTCGAAAGTATGGCCACGGCCACAGGAATCGATCCGTGGTTCATCGGCCAGATCGCCGAGTTGTACGAGGTGCGGGCAGAAATCGAGGCGACGGTGGCACCAGACGTCGGCGTTCTCGCAGAGGCCAAGCGGTATGGGTTCAGCGATCATCAGCTCGGCTTTTTGTGGAACCGTGAGCCCGCTGAGATAGCCGCTTTGAGGAGGGGCGCCGGAATCAATGTCACCTACAAGCGCGTCGACACATGTGCCGCAGAGTTCGAGGCATCGACTCCTTACTTTTACAGCACATACGAAGAGGAATCAGAAGTCGGGGAGACGGATAAACCGAGGGTGATCGTCCTGGGCTCCGGTCCGAACCGCATCGGTCAGGGAATCGAATTCGACTATTGCTGCGTGCACGCCTCTTTCGCCCTGCGCGATGCAGGCTTCGAAACAGTGATGGTCAACTGCAATCCTGAGACCGTTTCGACCGACTACGACACTTCGGATCGACTCTATTTCGAGCCCTTGACGATCGAGGATGTGCTCGCAATCTGCGAGGCGGAACAGCCAGAAGCTGTGATTGTGCAGTTAGGCGGCCAGACCCCATTGAATCTTGCCAGGGCGCTGGAGGCCAGGGGCGTTCCGATCGCGGGCACATCACCGGACTCGATCGATATCGCCGAGGATCGAGAACGGTTTTCGAACCTGTGCCGTGAGCTTGGCATCCAACAACCTCCACACGGGATAGCGTCATCGGCCCTGGACGCAGCGGAAATCGTCGACCGGATAGGTCTGCCGGTGCTGGTGAGGCCCAGTTACGTCTTGGGAGGCCGGGCCATGCGGGTCGTGTACTCCTATGACGACCTGTCCGTGTACCTGCGCGAGTTGTACGGCACCGAGGACGTGAGCGGCCTCGATCTCTCAGAAGCCCCCCTGCTGATTGATCGGTTCCTAGAGGCGGCGGTGGAGGTCGATGTCGACGCCGTGTATGACGGTCACGAGCTGCTGGTCGGTGGGATCATGGAGCATGTTGAGGAGGCCGGGGTCCACTCTGGAGATTCGGCGTGCGTAACGCCGCCTCCCACGCTGTCTGACGAGGCAAGCAAGCGGATCCTGGCCGCTACGGAGGATCTATCAGACGCGCTCGAAGTGCGAGGTCTGATCAACATCCAGTTCGCGGTCAAGGGCGACGAGGTGTTCCTGCTCGAGGCCAATCCGCGTGGGTCAAGGACCGTGCCATTCGTCTCGAAGGCGACAGGAGTGCCTCTAGCCAAGATCGCCGCACGGGTGATGATGGGGGCGTCTGTCGAGGAGCTGCGTGTAGAGGGGATGGTCCCTCCGCCAAAGGAGCGGTCATACGTGTCTGTTAAGGAAGCCGTCCTGCCATGGGACCGATTCCCGGAGGAAGATACGGTGCTCGGTCCTGAGATGAGGGCGACCGGTGAGACGATGGGCATCGGCCGAGATGTCGGCACCGCATACGCCAAGGCTCTGTTGGCCGCCGGGCATCGGATTCCGCAGTCAGGGACTGTATTTCTCTCGTTGGCCGACCGGGACAAACCGATGGGCCTGGCAGTCGCTCAGGCCTTCACGATGCTCGGGTTCAGGTTGTTGGCGACGGCGGGGACTCAGCGATACCTCGAACACCACGGAGTTCCGGCCGAGATGGTTGCGAAGGTGGGCGAAGGACCCCGCGACAACGTCGAGCGCATCGGCAGCGGAGAGGTCGATCTGGTCGTCAACACGCCGAGAGGAAGAAGAGCCAGGGGTGACGGCCGGGTGATCAGGCATGCATCGATGCAGAGAGGGATCCCTTGTGTGACCACCATCGCAGGTGCGCTGGCGGTGGCGAGGAGCCTGAAAGCGGGCAGGCTGGCCACGGTCAACGTGCGATCACTGCAGGATTGGCACCAGTGACGCGAAAGATCGTCGAGTTGGGCGTCGAGCTTGGGCCTCTGACCCTGCGCAGTCCGCTCATCGGAGCGTCTGGAACCGTAGGTTCCGTGGTCGATTTCGTCGGGGTTTCGGTGCCGGCCGCCTACGGGGCAATGGTCGCAAAATCGGTCGCCGGCAAACCCTGGGCGGGCCGGGCGGCACCTCGAATAGCTCCAGCCGGTGTTGGGATGATCAACGGGATAGGAATTCAGAACCCAGGTATTGACGCATGGGTCGCCGAAGTAGGCCCGCAGATCGCCTCGGCGGGGGTTCCAGTCTGGGGCTCGTCCGTCGGCACCGAGTCGGACGAGTTCGCCCTTGTCTCCAAGGGCTTGGAGGCGGCCGGGGTCCAGGCAGTTGAGATCAATCTGTCATGTCCGAACCTGCACGGCGGCGGACTCATCGCCTTCGACCCTGGCGCCTCTGCGGCCGTCGTTTCGGCCGTCAGAGGTGCGATCTCCGTCCCGATAGGCGCAAAATTGGCACCTGATGCATCCAGCATTGCGGAGGTGGCGGGTGCGGTCGCCAAGGCAGGCGCTGACTGGGTCGTGGTGGCGAACACCGCCATGGGGGCCGCCATAGACATTGAAACGAGACGACCCAAGATTTCTGGTTTCATTGGGGGATACTCCGGGCCACCTCTCAAGCCAATTGCTTTGCGTTGTGTTGTTGAAATACACCGGCAGCATCCCGAGCTCGCAATCATCGGGTGTGGGGGCGTGATGTGCGGCAAGGACGTGATCGAGTACCTGATGGCAGGGGCAAGCGCCGTAGCGGTGGGGACCGCCCATTTCGCCGAACCCAAAGTAGGGAAACGGTTATTGGCGGAGATCGATCGTTGGTGTCGCAGACATAAAATCGGCTCCGTTCGTGAGTTGGTGGGGACGGTGCAGGAGTGGTGAGCCTTCCGGACGACCGGATGCGAAGTCCGATCATCCTCGCCCTCGATGTTCCTACCGCCGAACAAGCCATCCGCCTTGCGACAGGGCTGGCGGAGGTGGTCGGAGGGTTCAAGGTGGGCCTCGAGCTGTTGATGGGTCCAGGACCTGGAGTGATAGGCGCACTCGATGAACTTGGGCTCCCAGTGTTTGTTGATGCAAAGCTGCACGATATCCCTACCACGGTTCGACAAGCCGCCAGACGGCTTGGGCGTTGGGGCGCGAGGTGGGTCACCGCCCACGCCGCCGGAGGTCCGGCCATGCTGTCAGGGGCGGTCGAGGGTCTTGCCGAAGGGGCGGGCGCCCGCCAGGCCGGCATACTCGCCATTACGGTACTCACCAGCCTGGACGAATCCGCTCTGGCTCGGACCGGGGTGACACTGAGTCCTGGAAAGTTGACTGCCAAACGGGCCAGGCTTGCATCCGAGGCGAAATGCGAGGGCGTGATCTCGTCCGTGAGAGAGCTCGGTGTGGTTTGTGATGTCGCCCCTGACCTGATTGCAGTCACACCGGGGATTCGCCCAGCCGGGACCGATCAACACGACCAGGCCAGGGTCGCTACTCCTGGTGAGGCGAGAACCAGAGGCGCCAGCGCCATCGTTGTCGGCCGAGCCATCACGGGGGCGGCAGACGAGATCGAAGCTGCAACCAAGATCAATAGAGAATGGAGGGCGGCGCTGCCTGCCGGTTGAAGATCATGGCGAACGGTCTGGGTCCCCGGATTCTGGATGGCGGGTTGGTAGTCTGCACCAAGGAATGAGCCGGGAAAGGATTTGTGATGGCACCGCCCAAACTGTCGCCTGAGCAACGCGCTGCTGCGCTCGTGAAGGCAGCCGAGGCCCGTCGCCTACGGGCCGAGCTCAAGGGACTGCTGAAGACGGGATCGTTGAGTTTCACTCAACTCCTCGACAAGGCCGCAGAGGATCCGATCGTGGCCGGAATGAAAGTGAACTCGTTGCTCGCCGCCATGCCGGGAACCGGCAAGGTGAAGGCGAAGCGCATGATGGAGACGTTCGGCATCGCCGACAATCGAAGGATTCGCGGTCTAGGTGACCGACAACGCGACGCACTGCTGGCCGAATTCTCCTGAGCAGCCGGGCCCTGGTGGGCGCCTGATCGTCGTGTCCGGCCCCTCTGGCGTCGGCAAATCGACGGTGACGGACGCCCTGGAAGAGCGGGGAGGCTTCTACTTCTCGATCTCGGTGACAACCAGAAAGGCTCGCCCAGGCGAAGAGGAAGGTGAGCACTACCGGTTCGTTTCCGAAGAACGGTTCGGCGAAATGATCAGAGCTGACGAACTCCTCGAGTGGGCTCAGTACAACAACAATTTTTATGGAACGCCTCGTCGTCCGGTTCTCGACCAGATCGCGGCGGGGAGTGACGTGCTACTCGAGATCGAGGTGCAGGGGGCCATGCAAGTCATCGGCGCCTACGCGGATGCCGTGACGATTTTCATAAACCCTCCCTCCATAGACGAGTTGATACGTCGGTTACGAGGGAGAGGGCACATGTCAGAAGAGACCATCGAGCGACGGATGGAAATAGCCAGGGGGGAGATGGAGATCGGGAGGCAGCACTTCGACCACCGGGTTGTCAACGACGACCTCGAACGTGTGGTCGGCGAGATCCTGGGTATACTGGCGCGTTCCCCATCAAATTGAGAGTCATGAACGAGCCACCAATCGATATCATCCTGCGCAAGACCGGCGGGCGATTCAACCTGGTAGTTGTGTCCGCACGGCGGGCCCGTCAGATCAACGCCTATTTCAACCAGCTCGGCGAAGGAATCGGCCATTACGTACCACCACAGGTCCACTCGCTGTCGCGCAAGCCTCTGACCATCGCGTTTGAAGAAATCGCCGATGACAAGGTCGTTGTGGAAGTCGAGGCAGAAGCCGAGGCCGAGGCCGAGTAATCGTCGGCAAGCCTTCGCCGCGGCCTGACCTCCTTGGAGGGTCCGAAGGAGCGAGCAATTCTTGGCCGAGGTGTCAGCTATGAGAGATCGCAAAATCCTGCTTGGGGTAGCAGGCGGCGTGGCAGCCTTCAAGGCCGCCTACCTAGCGAGGCGACTGATCGAAGCCGGCGCCCAGGTCAGTGTTGTGATGACCAAAGGCGCCACGAAGTTCGTAGGTGAACAGACCTTCAGAGCCATCACGCGGCGGCCCGTGATCACGGATCTGTTCGGAGCGGAACTGGTCAGCCCTCACACCGAGTTGGCCGCATGGTGTGACGCGATTGTGGTTGCTCCTGCAACTGCGAATCTCATCTCCAAGGTCGCCAACGGCCAAAGCGGCGATGCCCTGTCCGCGACCATCTTGGCCACTGATCGCCCGGTCATCCTGGCGCCAGCCATGCATACCGAGATGTGGGAACAGCCATCCACCGTACGCAACATCGACATGCTGACGATGGATGGCCGAATCATCGTCGGCCCGGTCAGCGGACCGTTGGCAGGTGGAGATTCGGGCGCAGGGCGAATGGTCGAACCGGAAGAGATCATGAGGACGATCGCTGGATTGTTCCCTGAGACCATGGCGGGTGTGAGACTGTTGGTGACCGCAGGCGGCACTAGAGAAGCCATCGACCCTGTGCGATACATCGGGAACCGCTCGTCAGGCAAGATGGGTTATGCGATCGCATCTGAGGCCGCAGACAGGGGAGCGGATGTGGTTCTGATTACAGCGGCGAGCTTGCCGGTGCCCCCAAGTGTCAGAGTCGTGCAGGTCGAGAGTGCCGAGGAGATGGCAGAAGCAACCTGGGGGATGGCCGAGTCGATAGACGTGGCCATCATGGCAGCCGCGGTTGCGGATTTCCGTCCGGTTGATCCTGCCGAGACAAAACTCGCGAGGACGGACGGACCGCCCGAAATAGTTCTGGAGGAAACGCCGAACGTTCTGCGTGGGCTGGTTGAACGCGCAGGCGATCCTGTGAAAGTGGTCGGGTTTGCAGCCGAGACCGGTTCGATCGAAAGGGCCTTTCACAAGGCCGCGACATACGGTGTCGATCTACTGGTCGCCAATGACGTGAGTGAGCAAGGATCTGGCTTTGGGACGGAGACCAACCGGGTGACATTCATCACCCCTGACGGTGACGCAGAACCTCTCCCTCAGATGTCGAAAGCCGAAGTCGCATCCCATCTGATGGACCGGGTCGAAGCGCTCTTGAGGGAGGCGGCGGATGGGAATCTGCCCTCATGAGCATCCAGCTCTCCTTTCCGCTCTCCCTACTCGGTGAATAGTTCGGCTGGCACAACGCCAGGCCTGGTCGCCAGGGTGGTACCGGACCTCCCGAGCTTCTCCATAGATGATGGGTTCGGGTACCGGGTTCCAGATCAGCTGGCCGATCAGGTGAAAGTCGGCTCTGTTGTCCGCGTGCCGCTGTCAGGTCGCAAGCTTCGAGGGTTCGTAGTCGAGCTACGGCAAGGCCAGACTTCTGAGCTCAAGGACATCACAGCGGTGTCAGGTTCCGGACCGACCTTCACCGAGGAGCTGCTTTTGACGCTGCGATGGGCGGCCAGGCATTACGTCGCCCCCCTCTCGGTCTTGTTGGCCAAACCAGGGCCTCCGAACCTGCCCCGCGAAGTCGCCCAACCGGGCCTTCCTTCCATCCCTCCAACGACTAGCCCTGCCCCCGAAATCTCGGCCGCGGCTGCCTCCGGGACCAAGCTTCCTGCTGCCCAGGTCCTCGCAGGCGACGACTGGGTCGGGTTGGTTCGAGGGTTGGTGACTGAACCGCTGCGGGCGGGACGATCGGCTCTCGTGATCGCTCCTACGGCCCGCGAGGTGGAGCAGCTCGGCGAGACGCTGACCCGAGATCTTGGGCGCAGGGTCGTCGTCGCCGGCGAAGGGTCGGATGCCGCCTTGACGACAGCCTGGTCGCGAGTGGCGTCGCACGCCGGTGGTCTGGTGCTGGTTGGAACGCCTAGATGCGCATGGTGGCCTGTCGCGTCTCTGGCGATCGCCGTTGTTGTAGACGGGGGAAGGCGGGGCATGAAGGACCGCCAGACGCCCGTAGTGTCCGCGCCGCGGGTCGTGCAGGCGAGGTCGCGGGTTGAACGATTCAACCTCGTGCATGTGGGAAGGGTCCCGACAACTGAAGTCCTGGCCGCCGGGGTCACCATGATGTCCCAGGCAGCAAGGCTTTGGCCTCTTGTGGAGGTGATCGATCGGACCGAGGAACCGCCGGGAGGAGGAGTGGTCACGCAGCGAGCCAGAAGGGCCGTGGCAGGCGCGGTGCGGCGGGGCCTGAGGGTCTTCGTCTTCACCCATCGGCACGGATACGCCCCGGCCAGTCGGTGTGTCTCGTGTCGGCTGCTTCGGACATGCTCCGAGTGTGGAGCCCGCCCTGACCCTGGTACCAGTTGTCGTAGATGCGGATCGGATCTTGGACCATGTCCGGCCTGCGGCGGCGGAAGGTTCGAGCCTCTCGGAGCTGCAGTGGGAAGGGTGTTGGAGGAGCTGCGCAGAGTGGTGGGTCGAGCCGTTGGTGACGCCCAAAGCGGAGCTCAGGTACTAGTAGGCACAGAACGCGACCTGGTGGACGTTGAGCCAGTTGGCCTGGCAGTGGCAGTGGATGCAGATGGCTTGACCCATGGGACCAACTACCGGGCAGGCGAAGACGCGCTCGCTCTGCTGGCTCGGGTCGGCGGATTGGTCGTCCCTGGCGCCGGGCACCGGCTAATCGTGCAAACCGCCGAGCTTGACCATCCTGTGTTCGAGGCTTTGAGGCGCGGCGATCCGCTCGACTACCTGCGGGCGGAGGTCGAGACGCGCAGGTCCCTGGCTCTGCCTCCGATCGGAGATGTGATGGTGCTCGAGGTGTCAGGCGACGTCGACCACGACCTGGTTGCAGGCGCATTGGAAGGTGAATCTGTATACGGGCCCGCCGTCGTCGGTGCCAGAGCCAGATGGCTGGTACAGGGCGGCGACCTTGGTGGGGCCAAGGACAGACTGAGAGGGATTGTCGGGCGCATTCGCGACGGAGGGGGTCGGGTCAGAATCGACGTCGATCCCAGGGACCTCTGAACTCACACGGCGTGGAGGACCCTGGTGTTCATCCGCATCTAACCTGTCAGATTCCAACGTGCAATCGGAGCAGTGAGTTGGCGATTTTTCCAATCAGAACCTTCGGCGATCCGGTCCTCCGCTCCTCGGCGGCGGCCGTACAGGTCATCGACGAGTCGATTGAGCGTCTGGTGCAAGACATGCTTGAGACCATGTATGCGGCGCCTGGCGTCGGCTTGGCAGCTCCCCAAATCGGCGTTTTGAAGTCAGTGGCAGTCTTTGATGTCGGCGAAGGGCCAAATGTCCTCATCAATCCCAAGATCGTGGAGACAAGCGGGGAGTGGACGTTCGACGAAGGCTGCCTTTCCGTGCCGGAGCGCTACTGGCCCATTTCACGACCGGGTTGGGCCAGGGCACGTGGGCTCAATTTGGATGGCGAAGATGTGGAGTATGAGGGCGACGAGCTGCTCGGGCGGGTGCTACAGCACGAGCTCGATCACTTGCAAGGCATCCTGTTGATCGAGCGGCTCGAAACACGGGTTCGCAAGGCAGCCCTGCGGGATCTGCGCAACGAGGGCCTCGGGCTGCTGCAGTGAGGCGAACCGCCTTTCTGGGCACGCCGGAATCTGCCTTGCCCGTCCTGCGGGCGTTGACAGCCGCATCTGACCTGAGGGTCGTCGTGACCAGGCCTGACAAGGTCAGGGGCAGGGGAACGGCTCCGACCCCGACCCCTGTCAAACAGGCGGCCGTCGACCTTGGGATTGCTGTCGGCGAGCCTCGTTCAAAGGCCGAGTTAGGGGCCCTTTTGGCAGATTTGGGTCTCGATCTGGCCGTGGTTGCCGCATTTGGGATGATCCTGCCTCTGGAGGTGCTTGCCATACCAGAGCGGGGAATGGTCAATGTGCACTATTCGTTGCTCCCCCGCTGGAGGGGCGCCGCCCCGGTTGAGCGGGCGGTGCTGGCCGGAGATGCGAAAACAGGAATCACCCTGATGCAAATGGACGAAGGCCTCGACACCGGTCCGGTGCTTGCCAGTTGGGCGACGACGATTGAAACGGACGAGTCTGGCGGCCACCTCACGTCGCGCCTGGCCGAGGCAGCCGGAGAGCTGCTGGCTGTGGAACTTGACCAGATGTTCGCCGGAACACACACCGCCCGACCTCAGAAGGACGCCGAGGCCACGTACGCGGCGATGCTGCGTCGTGAAGAGGCCATCCTCGATCCACGCGAGCCGGCCGAGGCGCTGGTGCGAAAGATCCGGGCGTTTGATCCACGGCCGGGGGCACGCTTCGAACGAGCCGGGCATCCATTCAAAGTGTTCGGACCGGTGGTGCTGCCTGGGACGGTGATGGAGCCAGGTCGACTCGCGCTGGACGAAGGCCGATTGCTGGTCGGTACCGGAACGGTCGGATTGGCTGTCGCAGAGGTACAGCCGTCCGGCAAGCGTCGCATGTCCGCTGAGGAATGGGCCAGAGGCGTCAGGGATGGACTCGGCGAGCTGACATGACAGAGATCGATTCCAAACCCGGGGTGGCGGCCCGTCTCGTCGCCGCATCGATTCTGGGACGCGTCCTGCGGGCTGGAGCGTGGTCAAACGTTGCACTTCGCGACATCGACCTCGATGAGAGCCACGATCGCGCTCTGGTGCGGATCCTCGTCTACGAAACAATCCGCAAGCTGGAGATCGTGGACGCAGGAATCACGGCGGTGCTCGACCGTCCGATCGCCGCCGTTGAGACAACTGTGCTCGACACCATGCGCATCGCAACCACCGAGATGTACTTTTTGAGGAGTCCGAACCACGCGGCGGTCGATACCGCCGTCGAGGCGGTGAAAGCTTCAGGAAACCCGCGAGCAGCCGGGTTCGTAAACGGGGTCCTCCGAGCCGTCGGCAGGTCGAACCCGCCCGAGATCCTGGGCGGATTGGGCGCTGCATTCGGAATGCCCGATTGGCTCACCGAGACTCTGGTCTCTGCATGGGGGGAAGGCGAGACCATCGAGTTCTTCGCCGAAAGCGCCAAGGCGGCTCCTCTCGCGATTCGCCAGAGGCCAGGAGAGGTCATCCCGGACGCAGCCGTCCCCGGACCAGTGCCCGGTTCGTGGATTCTCCCGACCGGAACCGATCTTCCTGCCGAGTGCGCGGTCCAGGATCCTGCGTCGGTCGCCGTTGTCTCTGCGCTGCGCGTTGAGCCAGGCCATCGTGTTCTGGATCTGGCAGCGGCTCCCGGTGGCAAAACCCTGCATCTTGGCGATGCACGACCTGGGTTGCTGGTCGCGTCCGACATCCACTGGCGCAGGCTCAAGAGCACGATCAGACGATTGGTCGATCCGGGCGTGCGGGTGCATTGGACGAATGCGGACGCGCTGGCACCCCCATTTAGGCCTGGCTCGTTCGATCGTGTACTCCTCGACGCTCCATGTTCTGGTCTCGGCACTCTGAGACGGAGGCCAGAGATTCGGATCAAAGTGACGCAGCGAGAGGTCGCCAGATTGGCGAGCCAACAGCGAAGGATGCTGGAGGCCGCTATACCGCTGCTCGCCCCCGGAGGCAGGCTCGTCTATTCGGTGTGCACGGTCACACCGGCCGAGACGCTGTCTGTCGTCGAAGGTCTCGGGGCTCGGGCCCCTGACTCTCTGCCTGGAAAGCGCGGCGAGACCGGTGTGCTGATGGGCCCGCACCTGAGCGAGACGGACGGTATGTTCATCGCGGTGTTCGACAGGTGAATTGGCAAGGATCGGGCGTCCGCGCCCCGCACCACCTGTCTTGGCGCTGAGATTGATCTGGGCGTGGTCCAGACGCACGGCGCGGCTCGTCAGGACTTTGCCTCCCACTCGGTAGGCTCAGTCCATGAAACCAGCCAGCATCGCCCCCTCCATCCTCGCTGCGGACTTCGCCGACCTTGGACGGCAGGTGGCCGGAATCGAGGCCCACGTCGAAATGCTTCACATTGATGTGATGGACGGTCATTTCGTGCCCAACCTTTCGCTCGGTATGCCGGTTATCCGCTCGCTGCGGGCCGTGACCGAGCTCCCGTTCGATTGCCATCTGATGACCACGAACCCAGATTCATACCTTGACGAGTTGGCTGAAGCCGGTGCGACTCTGGTAACGGTGCATCTCGAGGTGTTTCCTGATCCGACCAAAGTTGCGAAATTGGCAAGGGCAGCGGGTCTTGGTTTCGGCCTCGTCCTCAACCCTCAGACTCCATATGAGGCGGTCGACCCATTCCTCGAAATCTGCGACATGGTCGTGATCATGTCGGTCAATCCCGGCTTCGGAGGACAGGGATTCATCGAATCTGTCCTGCCAAAGGTCAAAAAGACGCGGGAAGTGGTTGATTCGCGCGCTCTCCGTGTCGATATACAGATTGATGGTGGTATCACCCCGGCGACAGCGCCCCTGGCTAGGCGTGCAGGAGTGGACGTGTTCGTTGCAGGCACGTCGGTCTTCGGCGCGTCGGATCCGGTGGCAGCCATCGCCGAGTTGCGGGCGGCAATCGACGACTGAAAATGGGGCAGCATGCATCGAGTTCTGATCGCAGACGACGACCCGGACATCGTTCAGTTCGTGCGAGTGAGCCTCGAACTCGAGGGTTTTGAGGTCGAAACCGCGAGCGACGGCAGAGAGGCGGTCGAAAAAGTTCTCGACACTTCACCTGACCTGGTCCTTCTGGACATCATGATGCCGGAGATGGACGGCATTACGGCTTTGCGTAGGTTGCGCTCGCATCCTGGAGCGGCCAACACCTCTGTCATCCTGCTCACCGCCAAGGCGCTGTCCGAGGACCGGGTGAGGGGTTTGGAACTCGGTGCGGACGACTATGTGACCAAACCGTTCGATGTGACCGAACTCATGGCCAGGATCAAGGCGGTTTTGCGCCGCACTCAGGCCATGCGAGACGTATCGCCCCTGACCGGATTGCCAGGCAACTTCCAGATCGCCGGAGAGCTCGAGCGGCGTATCGAGGTCGGCGACCCGTTCGCCCTCGTGCAAGCAGATCTCGACAACTTCAAGGCCTTCAACGACCACTACGGGTTCATGCGGGGCGATCAGGTCATCACGTTCTCGGCAGACGCGCTTCTCGAGGCCAGAGCCGAAATTGGCGATACCACGACCTTTGTCGGACACATCGGCGGTGACGACTTCGTCGCGATCCTCGATCCGGGCGTTGCCGAACAGTATTGCAAGACAGCCATCGCCAAGTTCGATGAGGGCATCCTCGATTTCTACGATACTGCTGACGCATTGCGCGGCTACATCGACGTCGCAGATCGCCAAGGAGAGAGACACGCCTTCCCAATCGTGTCGGTTTCCCTCGGCGTCACATCGAACCTCACGAGAGTCATCACGTCGCAGTGGGAAGCCTCCGCGATCGCGGTAGAGATGAAGGAATACGCGAAACGACAGACCGGGTCGTCCTACAAAATCGACCGTCGCACCAACTGAGCGGCTGCCTGCACGCAGTAGCATTTCGCCGATGGGCCACCCCGCCGTACAACATTTCGAACTGGCGGCGATGCGCAGCGCCATCGAAATCGCTGGAACGTACCGGCCTCACCCCAACCCTAAGGTTGGAGCCGTCGTGTTGGATCGGTCTGGTACGGTCGTTGGCCGAGGCGCCCACGAGGGACCTGGCTCACCGCACGCCGAGACAATCGCCTTGCAACTGGCGGGGGAGCGTGCTGAGGGCGGGACGGTGATCGTGACTCTCGAACCTTGTTCGCACCACGGACGCACTCCGCCCTGCACTGACGCCTTGATCTCGGCGGGGGTGGGCAGGGTGGTGGCTGCCTTGACCGATCCTGACGAGCGGGTCACCGGATCAGGTTTCGCTCGCCTCCGCGAGGCGGGTATCGAAGTCGTCACCGGGGTCCTGGAGACGGAGGCCACGGCGCTCGACCCAGGCTATCTGATCCACAGGCGGCTGGGGCGTCCCAGGGTCGTCATTGTGTCAGCTTTGACACTTGATGGTCAATCGGCGGCGTTGGACGATGGGCCGACAGCCGAGCTGCTGAGCGGTGCTTGCCTCGACGACATGAGTGAATACCGGACCAAGGCAGACGCAGTCGTGATCGGAAGCGGTTTTGTTCGATCGGTTCGCGCAAACATCGCAACGAACGGCGCCGACCGGCCGAGGACCGTGGTGGTTACCGGACGCAGGTTTCCGCAGGTGGATGTTGATGCCTTTCCGACCCCGCCGATCGTGTTCGTGGCGGCCGCCTCTGATCCGCATCACGGACCAACTGGTCGGTTGGAGGTCGTATTGCCGACGTATGACGGATTGAAGGTGGATCTCGAAGAGGCACTGGCGCATTTGGGAGATGAAGGGCTGCTTGATGTACACATCGAGGGCGGCCAGGCCCTCATATCGTCTTTCGAGCGCCTCGGACTGGTAGACGAGTACCGGCTCTATCTGGCCGCCCATCTGGCCGGGGGCGTCGGGCGGTCTCTGTTCGACACGACATTCGGCACAATGAGGGAGGTCCGCCCAGTAGAGGTGACGGAGGTGAGGCAGATCGGTGATGATCTGGCCATCCATGCACGAGTGCAGGAGATCTGATCAATGTTCACAGGAATCATCGAGGAGCGAGGCGAAATCGAGTCGATCACCCGAACACCAGATGGAGTCAGGGTGAGGGTTGGAGCCAGCGCGGTCGTGGCAGATGCATCAATAGGTGATTCGATCGCGGTGAACGGCGTCTGCTTGACGGTGGTCGAGTTTGGTCGTACTCACTTCGTGGCAGACGCCATGCCCGAAACCTTGAGCCGTTCGAATCTTGGCAAGTTGTCACAGGGTGACGGAGTCAACCTCGAGCGACCGATGACGCTCAACGACAGACTCGACGGACACATCGTGCAGGGCCATGTGGACGGGATCGGTACTGTGGTCGCCAACGGAACGACGGATGAAGACGGCCACCATCTCATTGTCAGCCTGCCGCCAGAGTTGCGCCGGTACACCATAGAAAAGGGCTCGATCACGCTCGACGGGGCCAGCCTGACCATCGCCGAGCTGACCACGGACGGTGTAGACGTCGCCCTTATCCCCTTGACGCTCGAACTCACGTCGCTCGGCGAGCGCAGACCGGGCGATGTTCTAAACATAGAGGTAGATATGGTGGCAAAGTACGTAGAACGAATGCTGGAGGCATACCGCCAATGAGCTATTCACCCATTGCTGATGTAATCGCCGCTGTCGCTGAAGGGCGACCGGTCGTGGTCGTCGATGACCAAGATCGCGAGAACGAAGGCGATCTGATCCTGGCGGCCGAACTCGCGACTGAAGAAAAGATCGGATTCATGGTCCGATACACGAGCGGGGTCATTTGTGTTCCGATGGAGGGTCCTCGCCTGGATGCATTGAGGCTGCCGCTGATGGTCAGCGACAGCACGGACACGTTCCGCACCGGATTCACCATTTCGGTGGATCTCAAGGAAGGCACAACGACGGGCATCTCAGCGGCCGACCGCACGTTGACAATCCGAGCTTTGGCCGATCTTGATGCCACCGCTGACCGATTCAGTCGTCCTGGCCATATCTTCCCCCTGAGATACAGCCAGGGGGGAGTGTTGAGGAGAGCTGGGCACACCGAGGCGGCCGTCGACCTGGCGAGACTGGCAGGGCTGACTCCGGCCGGCGCCCTTTGCGAGATCGTGAACGACGACGGGACCATGAAGAAGGGGGATGAACTGGTCAGATTCGCCAAGGAACACGACCTGCTCATCTGCACCATCGCGGACCTCATCGAGTACAGGAGACGCTCTGAGCGACTCGTACAACGGAGGGGCGATGCCCGGATCCCTACCAGCCACGGTGAATTCCGAGCAGTCGGTTATGAGTCGCTTCTGGACGGACGCGAGCATGTCGCACTCGTCTACGGAAACGTGGCCGGCGCCCAAGATGTGCTCGTCAGGGTCCATTCAGAGTGTCTCACCGGCGATGTTTTCGGGAGCCTGCGATGTGATTGTGGATCCCAGCTCGATCAGGCGCTGGCAAAGGTCGTTGAGGCCGGACGCGGCGTAGTCCTGTATATACGAGGTCATGAAGGACGAGGCATCGGTCTGCTTTCGAAACTGGAGGCGTATTCGCTCCAGGAGGGAGGCAGCGACACTGTCGAAGCGAACGAACAGCTCGGTTTGCCCCCAGATGCGCGCGACTACGGCGTCGGTGCTCAGATTCTTTCCGATCTGGGCGTCACGACCATGCGGTTGTTGACCAACAACCCAACGAAGCGCGCTGGTATCGAAGGATACGGGCTCGAGATCGTGGAGAGGGTCCCGTTGGAGGTAGAGGTCACTGAGTACAACCGGGCCTATTTGCAGACCAAGGCCACCAAGATGGGCCATTTGCTTGGTCTCGGTGAGGGCCCGCCTGGTCAGCCGGGCGATGACTTGGCGTCTGATGCGATCGAGTGACGAATTGCCCTCGCGATGAAACGCACCGACATCCTTATTGAGCTGGACGGTTCCGGCCTTCGGGTCGGACTGGTGGCGGCCGAATTCAATCGTTCGATCGCCGATGGGCTGCTTGACGGTGCGATCAAGGCGTGCGAGGACGCCGGCGTCGATTCCACTACCGTCGTGCGGGTCGGTGGGGCCTTGGAGCTGGCGGTGGTCGCGAAGCATCTCAGCGTGGACCATGACGCGGTCGTGGCAATCGGAGCCGTGATCGAGGGCGACACCGACCACTACCGGTTCGTGGCCGCCGAGGCGTTTTCGGGTCTGGGACGGGTGGCTACCGACACCGGCGTGCCCGTCGCGAGCGCAGTGCTCACCGTGACCGAATTTGGTCAGGCGCAGGAGCGTGCGCTGGCAGGCCCTGCCAACAAGGGCTATGAGGCTGCCCACGCCGCCATCACAGCGGCCAGGGCAATCCGATCCATTAGGAACGGCTGACAGCCTCTTGCGTCATCCGGGCGAACGCAGTCTTGCTGGCCGCTGGCTCGCCTGGCCGACTCCCAGGCCGTATACTTGCTGCACACAACTGAATCAGAAGTGGAAGCTTGCTGCTTCCCACCCGGCCACACCCAGTGTGCGCCGAGGTTGGATCGCTCGGCTCGGCCCTTTCGGGTACCGAACGCATGGCGACACAAGGGCAATCCCTCGTTCGGACTCACAGGTTCCCGAACGCAAGGGCAGGTCATAGTGCGGCAAGTTTGACTTGCCGCTTTTTCGTGTGCGAAGGCCGGCAAGCGCCTGACATCTGCAGACCCACCGACACGGCGTCCCTTGTGGGCAACTCGTGAGCGGTTGCAGCCGATCGAGAACGAATGGAGGAAGAGCATCGCCGATCTGAGAATCAATGATTCGATCAGAGCCAAAGAAGTGCGGGTTGTCGCACCAGACGGGTCACAAGTTGGAGTAAAAAGCATCCAGGAGGCCCTCTGGCTCGCAGATCAACTCGGGCTGGACCTCGTCGAGGTCGCCCCCGCAGCCAAACCGCCGGTGACCAGGTTGATGGACTACGGCAAGTACAAGTACGAACTGTCGGTCAAAGAACGCGAAGCTCGCAAGAAGCAGACGAAGAGCACTGTCAAAGAGATCACGTTCAAGGTCAAGATCGGTGACAACGACTACCGGATCAAGAAGGATCGTGCGGCCAAGTTCCTGAGCCACGGCGACAAGGTGAGGGTCAGGATCTGGTTCAGAGGCAGGGAGGCGTCCCGCCCTGAGCTAGGCAGGAGAATCCTTGATCGCATGTCGGAGGACCTGGTCCATGTCGGCAAGATCGAACAGGACGCCAAACAGGAGGGGCGCAACATGACGATGTCTTTCGCTCCACTGAAAAAGGCCGAAAGAGAGGCGTACGCCGCGGCGGTCGCCAAGGAAGAAGAGAGAAATCGGTCATACGCAGAACTAGAGAACGAACCTGAGGACACGGAAATCGTCTCAGTAGTAAAACAGCAGTCTGATCCTGGCGAGCCGACCGAAGCAGACGGCGGACCTGACGACGCCGTAGCAGATGCAGCGACTTCTGACGCAGAAGGCGAGCCGGCCACCGATTCGCCGGACCAGTCAGAACCTGAAAAAGAGAACTAAACCGAAAGGCGAATCATGCCCAAGATGAAGACGCACAAGGGCGCTGCCAAGCGCTACAAGGTGACGGGATCCGGCAAGATCCGTCGGCGCCAGGCAGGTCGGGGGCATCTCAAGATGGCCAAGGGCAAGAACAGCTACCAGCGCCTCAAGGGTGAAACTGGTTTGGGCAAGGGCGACGAGAAGCGTGCCAAGCGCTTGCTCGGCCGCTGAGAACGGGAAGGAGACAGAACCATGGCTCGAGTAAAACGCGCCGTTCATGCCCGGAAGAAACATCGCAAGGTGATGACCCGTGCGAAGGGGTATTCGGGGGCCAAGAGTCGCCGGTACAAGGCCGCCAACGAGCAGGTCATGCATTCGATGCAGTATGCGTACCGGGATCGTCGGGCTCGCAAGGGCGAATTTCGGCGTCTTTGGATAACTCGCATCAACGCGGCGGCCCGTCAGCATGGCACCACCTACAGCCAACTGATTGCAGGTCTCAAGGCAGCCGAGTTCGAGGTCGACCGCAAGATGCTCGCCGAGATCGCGGTCAGTGATCCGGACGCCTTCGCCCAGATTGTCGAGGTCGCCGGAGCATCCGGTAGCTGAATCGAAACCCGGTCACTTCGTGGAGCCGATCCGGTCGTTGCGGAACGAACGGATAGCCGAGGCGCTAAGGCTCAGGCGTAGCCGCGGGCGCGCCAAGACCGGCCGCACGCTGATCGAAGGCCCAAACGTCTTGGCCGACGCCATTGGCGGGGGTGCGAACGTCGAGCGAGTGTTTGGTCTGCCAGACGACGCTGAGGGGCGTGGCCTGGCCGAGCGGGCGGGCGCCGAATGGATCCCGGTCGTGGCAGACGTTCTCGATCGCCTGGCGCCGAGCGAACATCCGAAGGGGCCGGTTTCTGTTGCCGTCGTCCCACATGGCGTAATCGGCGACCGAGACGTGGTGTGGTTCGATCTGGCTGATCCCGGAAACGCCGGGACCTTGGTGCGGACCGCTGCGGCGTTGGGTTTCGATGTGGCGTCGCCCACCGGAGCCGCCGACCTCTGGGCTCCGAAAGTCATTCGAGCGGGTGCTGGCGGCCACTTTCAAACGTCAGTTGTACAGCCGGCCGACTTGTCCGAGATCTCCGGGTTCAAGATTGTTGCCGTGCCAAGAGGAGGCCGACGAAGTGAGGCATTGCGCGATCTGGATATATCGACCAGATGCATCGCAATCATCGGCTCGGAATCCCACGGCCTTGATTCGCAGATCGTGGACTCTGCCGATCTAGCCGTGACCATCCAGATGAGCGGGACCGTGGAGAGCCTCAACGCAGCGGTCTCTGGCGCGATAGTTATGTACGAACTGGCACTTCGCCGTCACGAAACCCACACCTGACCACGCCATGCCGTGACTAACGTGACGAGCCTCATGGACCTCTCCAAGATCGACGCACTGGTCGCCGCCGCGCCTGGCCGAATCGCCGCGGCCGTTGACCTCGCCGCCCTCGAACAGCTCGAAACCGAGCTCGTCGGCCGCCGGTCACCCATTGCCGAGCTGCGCAGGGGTCTCGGTCAGGCAGATCCCCAAGACCGGCCCCGCCTTGGTCAGGCGCTGAAAACAGCAACTGATGCTCTCAAAGGGGAACTCGACACCGCCAGGGCGGTACTCGAAGCTGCAGCCGAGGATGCTCTGTTGGAAGGCGACAGAGTGGACGTGACTCTTCCGGCGGCTACTCCGGCCAGAGGGACCCACCACCTGATCACGCAGACAATGGAAGAGGTCGCAGACATATTCCGATCTCTCGGTTACCAGATCGAATCCGGGCCTGAAATCGAGATCGCTCACTACAACTTCGATGCGCTCAACACGCCGTTGAGCCATCCGTCACGATTCGAAAGCGACACGATGTACATCGAGCCCTTCGATGGGAAGGCGAAGACCGGGGGCGAGGAACTCTTGCTGCGCACCCAAACTTCACCCATGCAGGCTCGATATATGGAATCGAACCCGCCGCCTGTCTACATAGTCGTGCCAGGCAGGGTGTTCCGGACCGACACGTGGGACGCGACGCACTCGCCGGTCTTCCACCAGATCGAGGGTTTGGCGGTCGACACAGACATCACGTTTGGTGATCTCAAGGGGACGCTCGCTCATTTCGCATTGGAGTTCTTCGGTTCCTCGGCCAAAACCAGATTCATGCCGAATTTCTTTCCATTCACGGAGCCGTCGGCGGAAATGCACGTATGGTTCAACGGGGGCTGGCTCGAGCTGCTGGGGTGCGGGATGGTCGACCCGAACGTATTCGAGGCGGTCGGCTACGACCCGCAAGAGGTGACAGGCTTCGCCTTCGGGATGGGTGTCGAACGCCTGGCCATGGTCAAACACGGCATCAAGGACATTCGACATCTCTTCGAGAACGACCTCCGCATCCTGAGGCAATTCCGATGAGCTACCTAGCAGGCCGGCTACAAGCCGATGCATGGCGGATCGCCAACGGCGGGCCCTCATGAAGGTGCCCCTGTCGTGGCTCGAAGAGTTCATCGAACTTCCCACCCGCGATCCTGGAGAGATCGAGTCGGCGCTCGCCCAACTGGGTCACGAAGTCGATGAGATCACCCGTCTCGAGGCCAGCTTCGAGGGGGTAGTCGTAGGTCGGGTCGAAGAGGTCGGTCCGCATCCCAACGCCGACCGCATCCGATTCTGCCGAGTCAGTGACGGCTCAGCGGTCCACGATGTCGTCTGCGGCGCCTGGAACTTCGAGGCTGGAGCGATCATCGCATACGCAAAGGTCGGATCCAGGCTTGGCCTCGACACCGACTCTCCGTTTGAACTCACTGCCAAGGAACTGCGTGGCGTGACATCGAACGGGATGATTGCCTCGGCCGCCGAATTGGGGCTAGGACATGATCATGATGGCATCCTCGTACTGAATATGCTCGGCCTTGCAACCGAAAACGACCTTGGGCGAGATTTAGCGGACTTGCTTCCATACCCTGATCTCGTATTCGATATCACCATCACCCCGAACCGTGGTGATTGCATGAGCATGGTTGGTCTGGCGAGGGAGCTGGCCGCTTTCTGGGACATCACGATACGTGAGCCACAGGTCGATTTGCGGACGTCTGGGGCTCAGACCGGGTTCGCCGTCGACGTCGAAGACCGCGAGGCCTGCCCCCGGTTCGCAGCGCGCGAAGTAGCGGACATCGAGGTTGGGCCGTCGCCGTTGTGGATGCAGATGCGTTTGGCAGCGGCAGGCCAAAGACCAATCTCGAACGTTGTAGACGTCTCC